>CAZMQY010000417.1:0-3041 GCA_964568335.1 uncultured Clostridium sp. | reverse complement strand
CTCTCTTCTCAATTTTATCACACAGTTCTTCATGTGTTACACCCCCTATATTTAGTATTGTATTCCATGTTTTCCATATTGTCAACCATGTATAACAGCATTTTGAAAAAATTTTCTGTCTTTTTTGTAATGTTTGTATTACAATATTAATGAGGTGTGTTTTAATGGATAACTTACAAGACTTTCTAATTAGCAAACGAAACGAACTTAAACTCAGCTTAAGAAGTGCCGCAGAGCTCATAGGAATAAGCCATTCCTATTTAAGCACTCTTGAAAAATGAATAGATGCCAGAAGCAATGCTCCTGTGAAACCTACTCCTGAAACACTTCAGCTCATAAGCAAGGCCTATGGAATTTCCTACGAGGTCTTAATGAAGCTTGCTGGGTACTTTAAGCAGAGCGAATCGCCATCGCCTGTACAAAGTAAAGATGCTGAAATTGACATGGAAAAGGAAGCCGATAGACTCAGAAATAAGTTCTATGAAAATGCAAAAGGCTTTATGCTTTCAGGGGAGCCGCTCTCACCGGAAGCCATGGAAAGCATACTGGATGCCCTGGAGTTTGGAATTCGCCAGGCAAAAATAATAAATAAAAATGTAATTCAAAATGATAAAAAATAGCTTTATTTGATTAATATTGGGGGTTTTACGTTGGATTATATTAAAAATGAAGTCAACAAGCTTGTTGAAAAATATAATACAAGGGATCCGTTTGAACTTTGTTCTGCGTTAAATATTCCTGTGGCTAAATTTGATTTGGGTCCTGACACTAATGGGGTTTATTGCAATGAGGATGGCAAAAAATTAATAGGTCTAAATATTTCACTTGAGCCTGAAGAGCAGCCTATAACCTGCAGCCATGAGGTAGGTCATGCTGTTCTGCACCCTGAAATGAACTGCTACTTCATAAAGAATCATACCTTTTTCGACACAAATAAAATAGAAAAAGCAGCAAACCTCTTTGCTGCACATCTTTTAATACCTGATGAAGCACTGTGTTTCACGGACAAAACTGTCTATGAGCTGGCAGAAGAGCTTAAGGTGCCCCTGTGGCTGCTTCAGCTGAAGCTAGAAAGTATTAAGGAGTTTTAAAAATAGCCTGTCCTCGCTATTAGCTTTATTGCAAGGACAGGCTTTACTATTTTATCCTCTTTTCGCTCTCATCCTCTCTTGATATTCTAAATCTAACTGGATGAGGCATACCTGTCTTTTCAAGCCAACATACCATTTCAATTGGCATAGCCAATACCTTCATAAATACTCCCCTTTATTCCTTTTATAATATTTTATGAAGCAATTTATAAAGAGGGCATAGAAGAATGGAGACCCTCTTTATAATTTTACGCAAACACCTATATTTTTCTGCGACGTAGCATTAAGTAAGCTATAGAGATAATAACTGAAATACCTAAAGCAAAATAAAAACCCATACGCTGGTCAATGACGCTTAGGGAGAATATGAATAACACCAGGATTATTGCTAATGTGATAACTGTTGACCACGGAGCACCAAAGGCTAGAGGGGATTTGTAAATTTCCTGATTTGCAACAGTTTTTCGCCATCGTAAAAAGCAAACTAAAATAGTACCCAAACTAAAGAATGAAAAATAAGCCGATGCAGAAATTAAATAGTTGTAAATTTTACTTGGCAGAATATAAGAAGTAATTATGATAGCAACTAGCCCAATAGCTGTTAGAATTATGCTTCCATAAAATACTCCGTTCTTACTTTGTTTACTCACAAAGGCTGGAGCTTGATGAGAGTTCCCTAAAGAAACCAGCATCATTATGGCGGAAAAATATGATCCGGTCATTACAGAAAATGATGCCACCAGAACCACTGCATTCATGATTGAAGCCGCAAAAAATGGGATATTAATTGACTCTAAGGCCGCTATAAAGGGCGATTGTTTGATTGAAATAGTATTCCACGGGATTAGGCAGACAACTGTTAAAATTGAGACCACATATAATAAAATCAAGACTAAAAGAAGTAGCTGCATAGCCTTTGGTATATCCCGTCTTGGATTTTTAACTTCCGATGATGCCATAGCAACAACACCAATACCAGCATAGGAAAAAATAACAATTAGCATTGACTGGAGTAATCCTCTTAAACCTTTTGGGAATAAACCTCCATTATCTAACAGAGTTTTAATTCCAACTGGATGAGGAGTGTAAAATATTCCAAGTATTGCTGCTATACCGATTATAATAAATAATACTAAGGCTAATACTTTAATGAAAGACATAATAGTTTCAATTTTACCAAAGTTTTTTAAGCCAAAAGCATTTAAAGCAATTACTATTGCTGAATAAACTATTGTTAATAACCATACAGGGGCATTTGGAAACCACAGTTTTGAAAATATAGCCATGGCAATGGTCTCAGACCCTATACTTAGAACAGCTGCTATCCAAAAGGTCCAACCTACATAGAACCCCATAAAAGGCCCTAAGATTTCTTCAGCGTAGACCTTAAAGGAACCACTAACTGGATGACTGACAGATAGAGAAGTCAGTGCGCCTGCAATCTGGACTGTTAATAAGCCACCCAATAGATAGGCAAAAACCACTCCAGGGCCAGCATAGCTTATAGGCAACCCTGATGCGAGAAAAAAACTAGATCCAATAATACCACCTAGCCCAATCCACATTAAACCCATAGCTGATAGCTGCTTTTCCACTTTTTCGCTTTCTACCTGTCTTGAAGGTTGCTCTTCGCTTTTTATATGTAGCGGAAATCTACGTTTTTTTTCCATATCACTTTACCTTTCCTATTACTTTTTGTCTATGAATTATTTTTCCCCAAGGAGTAGGATTTATACGAACCATTGCTACAGTAGGAAGATAGAGATTTCTAAAAGGTAAAGCTTGGCAATGATAATGACCATAAGGCTGCCTACCTACTCGAGAAGCAATCGGCCTTTTAGTGACAAGTGATAAGTTATGGATGGAATTTCGCTTTAACGAAGATTTTACTTAGCATTATCTCCAATATTCTTCTATCAATTCTCTTATTATTTGTACAGCTCTACGCGG
>CAZMQY010000416.1:0-3045 GCA_964568335.1 uncultured Clostridium sp. | reverse complement strand
AAAATATTCACTGATTCAAGCGATAGTTCTAGGTAACTTTTCTGATATTCATCTAAACTAAACTTCCTTTGGAGTTTTTAGAGTTTTTCGAGCAACTCCAATTTTTTTATAGTAGCATATAAATTTATGGTTTATAATTTATATATTGGAGTGATTGCTGCTGAAGTTGTTATAATTACTAAAAGGTTGATTCAAATAATTATATGGCATACTGCATTTAATTTTGTAAATCATATCACATTATTTATAAGATAGGAGTGTAACCTATGGACTTGCGACTGACATTTAACGAAGATGAAGTGAATTATGATAAGTGGCGGCCATCCTATGTTCCTGAGTTGTTTAAAGAAATTATTCAATATTCAAATATAAATGAAACGAAACATGCTCTTGAAATAGGAATTGGAACTGGACAGGCATCTTTATCATTTCTTCAGACAAATTGTAAGCTTACCGCCGTTGAACTTGGGGAAAAATTAGCGGAATATTCAAGAAGTAAATTTGCTTCTTTTAGCAATTTCGAAGTGGTTAATACTGATTTTGAAAGTTTTAGTGCTGAAAATAATACATTTGACCTGATTTATTCAGCAACCGCTTTTCATTGGATTCCAGAAGAAATTGGATATACAAAAGTTTTTGAACTTTTAAAGAGTGGTGGGGTCTTAGCCTTATTTTGGAATCATCCTTATGTATGTCGGACTGATGAATTACTCCATATGGAAATTCAAAAAGTCTATAAAAAATTTCGAGCATCTGATAAAAAACCGATTGAATTTGGTAAAAGCGACTGTACAAAAATAGTAGAGATTATTAATCACTATGGATTTAAAAACTGTTATTCAAAATTGTTCCATCGAACTCGAACTTTTACAGCAGCGGGTTATATAGCCTTATTGAATACATACTCTGACCACAGAACCCTTCCCATAGATGTTAAGACTGGATTGGAGAATGGAATTGCAGCTGCAATCAATAGTTTCGGTGGAATACTACATGTTTATGACACTATGGATTTGTATTTAGCACAAAAACCATAATGTACAAATTACGTATAGTAATATTTGAAGTTATAGATTACCTTGGTCTCTGAAGAAGGTCAAGAAAACAAGCTAAGTTATTAAATTGAGCCAAAAGGGCTTACAATATGTTAGGGGGCAAGTAGATGAAAGTTGTGGACATGCATTGTGATACTATTAGTGTTATTTTAGAACATCAAAGAAAAGGCAAAAATACTAATTTAAGAAATAATAATCTTAATATAGATATTGAGAAGATGAAGCAAGGTGATTATCTGCTTCAGAATTTTGCAATGTTTGTTAATTTGAAAAGAGTCAAGAATCCATTGGAGCAATGTTTGAATTTGATTGACTGTTTTTATAATGAGCTAGAAAAAAATAAAGATTCACTTTCCTTAGTATTAAATTATGAGGATATTATTAAAAATCAGAATGAAGGGAAAATATCCGCAGTGCTAACTATTGAAGAGGGCGGAGTTGCTTGTTCCTCTCTGGCCTGTTTAAGAATGCTTTATAAGCTTGGGGTAAGATTGATAACATTGACTTGGAATTATCCTAACGGCATTAGCTTTCCTAATTTTAATATGTACAAGTGTGACATGCCAGATGCACATATTTCTAATACAAAAGATGGCTTAACCCCATTTGGAATAGAATTTGTTCAAGAGATGGAAAGGTTAGGTATGATTATTGATGTTTCCCATTTAAGTGATGCTGGCTTTTATGATGTGCTTAAATATACTACAAAACCATTTGTTGCGAGCCATTCAAATGCCAGAAGTATAACAAATCATTGCCGAAATATGACCGATGATATGATTTTAAAACTTGCTAAGCGAGGCGGAGTAATTGGAATCAATTTTGCAGGAGATTTTTTAGAAGCTTGTGAGCCCGGTATGAAGGTTCGTTCAACTATTAATAATATGGTTAAGCATATTCGCCATATTGTAGATTTAGCTGGAATTGACTGTGTTGGCTTGGGAAGCGATTTTGATGGCATTTATCAGGATCTCGAGATAGACCATGCAGGTAAAATGCCTGAGCTTGAAAAAGCTCTAAGAAATGCTGGATTCAGTGAAGAAAGTATTGAAAAGATTTTTTATAAGAATGTATTAAGAGTGTATAAAGAGATACTAAGATAAGATTTATAAAGTATGATGAGCAGGGCAAATACCTGCTTTTGTTTTTTTGTGGAAGGTTATTGTTGTTATGTTAATGGCATTAATTGTATAATGGATATATATGGCTGGTATGTTTTCGTAATTGATATTATGTATAAAATAATGAAGAAGTCTATTGGAGAGTGAGTATAATGGAAAACTTAAATATACTACAAGTTCAACAATTGATAGATGAAGATAAGCTATCTTCAGTTCAGCTCACGGAGTATTACCTAGAAAGAATAAAAAATTACAATGATAAGTTTAATGCTGTTTTAGAACTCAATGAAGATGCAGTAATTTTAGCAGCAGAATTAGATGAGGAAAGAAAAGTAAGTGGCAGAAGAAGTCTACTACATGGAATTCCTGTATTGCTTAAGGATAACATAAATGTTGACTATAATAAAAAGTTGCATACTACAGCAGGAGCTATAATCTTAAAAGATTTGTACCCTAATTATGATGCTTTTATTGTTAAAAAATTAAAGGAAGCAGGGGCTGTTATCCTTGGTAAAACAAATCTCACAGAGTTTGCCAACTTTATATCCGTAGATTCTCCTAATGGCTTTAGCGCATTAGGTGGACAAGTCAAAAACCCCTATGGAAATTTTGATGTAGGTGGATCAAGTTCAGGGTCTGGAGTAGCTGCTGCTTTGGGATTATGTCAAGTTGCCATAGGAACTGAAACTTCTGGGTCTATTTTAAGCCCAGCTTCAAGCAATTCGGTAGTAGGAGTAAAACCAACGGTAGGCCTTGTAAGCAGATATGGAATTATTCCATTATCCTGGACACAAGATATTGCGGGGCCTATTACAAGAAATGTGATAGATTCAGCAATTACTTTAAATATTATCAGCGGAAAAGATTTT
>CAZMQY010000415.1:0-3054 GCA_964568335.1 uncultured Clostridium sp. | reverse complement strand
AAAAGTAGGTATTGTAGCTTTATGCATGGCATTAATTATCATATCATCTGCAGGATTTATGCCTTATCTTAAGAAGGTAAATAAAACGTCCAAGCAGGTAGTTTCTTCAAATACTTCAAGTGAGACTTCATTAGGGGATAAGGAAGAGCAGGACAAGCTTAATGAAGAACAGTACAAGCTCAGCAAAATAAAGCAAAATCAACAATTGAATATGCAAAAGGCGGAGCTTGAAAATCAAATTAAGGCTTATTTAGGAAACAATATTAATAATGTAGGAATATCCTACTATGATATAAATTCAGGCAGACAAATTATTATAAATGGAGATAAGATATTTTTGGCAGGGAGTACAGTTAAGGTGCAGATGAATATGGTGCTTTTTGATATGTTTCAAAAGGGACAGATAAGCTCATCAGAAATGCTTAAGTATACTGCTGACTGTTATGAGGAAGGTGCCGGAATTCTTCAGGGACAGGATTTATCTAAGGCCATTCCAATTCAGACTTTAAGCGATTATTCTATCTTGCATTCTGATAATATAGCAACAAATATGATTATAAAAAGAATTGGGCATGAAAACATGCGAAATCTTATAGATGAGAAATTAGGACATGCAACTGATCATTCAAGAAACTATATCACTGCAAATGATGAAACAACACTTTTAAAACAGCTTTACAGCAACCCGCAAAATAATCCTTTTTACAGCAAGCTTATTGAAAACATGAAGATTACAGACTTTCACGACAGGATAGATTTATATATACCTCATGAAATTTCAGCCCACAAGATAGGCGATTACAGCAACTATGTCAATGATGTGGGAATAGTATATACACAAAATCCTTACATTCTATCTATATATACTCAAGGGGTTCCAAATGCAAATGAGGTTATTGCCCATATTTCAAAGATGATTTATGATTATCAAAATAGTGAAGTTTAAACTTATATGAGGAAGCAATAGTGCCTAGGGGAAGAAATTTCTCTAGGTATTTTTATTATAAAGGAATTGGAATTGATTTCTAGAATAAGTATATAGAGACAGAATTGTCATTGTGAGTGTATGGGCTGGAGGCAACTGTATTTCATTATTTATTAATATGGATGAGGGGGAATTTTATGAAGAATAAATCAATAAAACTTATGCTCCTTGGCTTAACATTAATTGGGGTTGCGTTGTTTATACAGGGAGAACCAGGAATCAAATTTTACGGTAATGAGTTTTTCTTAGTATTATTGGGAAGTATTCTTTCGCTTATTGGCTTCTTTAGCAAAGAATAATAAATGGGGGATTAGCATGGAATATATTTTTTTAATACTTCAGTGGGCAGTGTGGATAGTATGCTCATATGCTTTATATTTGCTTATAAAAGCGTTGAGAATTTATATTAAAAAGAATTCCTAGTATACATTTAATTATATTTTGATGCATCATTAAGTGAAATTATTACTATTAAAAAGGAGAAAAATATATGCTAAAGATAAACTTTTATGAGTTAAATTCAGTAGAAGACAGTAAGCTGAAATTTGCGGTTATTGTATCAGAGTATAAGGGGAAATGGGTATTCGTAAGGCATAAAGATAGGGACACTTGGGAAGTTCCAGGAGGGCATAGGGAACAAAATGAAAACATAGGTCATACCGCCTCAAGAGAATTAGTAGAAGAAACTGGAGCAAAGAATTTTATTCTAACTCCAATATGCATTTACTCAGTAGACAGAGGGGAAAGTGAATCATTTGGGCAATTGTTTTATTCAGAAATATGTCAGCTTGGCGAATTGCCAAACTCTGAAATAGGTGAGATGGCATTATTTGACAGCATGCCTGAAAACTTAACATATCCTCTTATTCAACCGTATTTATTTAGTAAGGTAGAGAAATATTGTAATAATAAAGAATGATTTGATCGGAAGCTTTATACATTGTGAATATTTGTGGAATATGAGGAATGTATAAAGCAAAGCCACATATAAGAGAGGGAATTAATCATGTGCAAGAAAATATTAATGTATAAGGATAATATTATTTATTGTATTGCAATATTGGCTGTTTTATCATTGGCTGTTATGTTTTATTCTGGAGCGAAAGAAGGCTATTTTAGAATTTTTTTATTAGCTGTTATAGTTGCTCCCATATTAATTATTATTAATCCTAAAAATAGCATAAAGACTAATTTTGTTTTTACAGTCATTATATTCTTAGCAATAGTATTATACGCCGCTGTATTCTGGAGATTTAAAGATGGACATTTATTAAACTCAAATATTATAAGTCAGGTTCCTGAAGAAGCGAGAAGTCAGTTTAGTTTTGAAAATGAATTAAAAATCAATCTGTTATTTGTTTGCAGTTCAATATCCACTTTAATATCATTAATCATACGAGCTACATAAGCTAAATTAAAAGCGGTTAAAGCGCAGTGCTTCTAAAGGCTTTATAATTATGGATTTAAGTTAGTATAACCTTGCAGTTTAGGAAGAAATAATTAAAATCTTGGTAACTTAGAGATGGAGTTTAAGTTTATGAAAGTTTTATTTTTGGATATAGATGGTGTCCTTAATTCTCAAGAGTTTTTACAGAATAACAAGAGTGAACCGATTGATAGAAGGAATGTAAGAGTTATAAAAAATGTAATCGATAAAACAGGAGCGGTTATTGTTATGTCTTCAGCATGGAGACTATGGTTCGATGATAATATGATGCCTATAGAAGGGCATTCCCAATACTTATATGATATTTTAAGTGAGTTTGACATAGAGATTTTTGCTAAAACTCCTGATTTCAGTACCGAAGAAATACGTTCTAAAAAGACTTTTAGTCACGTAAAGGCAAAAGAAATACTAGCTTGGTTAAATGAAAATCAAAGCATTGATAAATATGCTGTGATTGATGATTTAGATTTAATAAATGAAGAAGTTAATGCACATTTAGTTAGAATAAATGGACAGGTTGGTATTACTGAAGAAGATGCTATGCGGGTTATTGATATGATTAGCTAATGCAGTAGCCATGCCTCTTTTTAACTTGTTTACCTCATATCCAAATATTATAATA
>CAZMQY010000414.1:0-3076 GCA_964568335.1 uncultured Clostridium sp. | reverse complement strand
ACACATCTATTTAATTACCATATTTCTTATCTGAAGCAATTATCTGGTTCTACAGTTTACCCCCAATTTATGTATTTTAACTTGCCACTTGTCACGTGGGTGGCACTATATCCCTATATCCTAAATCATACCTATACTTGTGGTAATTGCATTTGGTAAAAAAGGCTTTGTAATATACCCAGAAGCCCCTAATGCTATTGCAGAATCAATAACTGCTTTGTCTGTTACTGCTGAACACATAATTACTTTTATGTTTGGATAGTCTTTCATAACATACTTTAATGCTGTCATTCCATCCATTCCAGGCATGTTTATATCAAGAATTATTAAATCTGCCTTTATCTTTTTTAACATGTTCAATAATTCTTTTCCTTCTGTGGCTTCACCGATAACTTCACATCCATTTTCAGATAATATCTTTTTTAGTGAATCCCTAACAAATTTCGCGTCATCTACTACTATAACCTTCTTTTTGTTTTTAGTCCTGCCAAGTAATTCATCTGTTGATACATCAAAAAAATCAGCTATTGAACATAACATTAAAATATCTGGTATAGAAACTCCAGTTTCCCATTTTGATACAGCTGCTATAGATACTCCCATTTCAGCCGCCAGCTTTTCCTGTGTCATATCTTTACTTTTCCTTAATTCATATATCTTTTTACCCACTGTAATATTCATATACTCCTCCGTTTAATTATACAATGCTAATAATTAATTTGTTAAAGTAAATATTTACTGATATAAGAGTATCATTACATCCTCATATATTCAAACGAAGTATAGTAGAATAACTTAACCGTTGGTTAACATAAATCTCAAATAGTAATTTTATAACAAATTACTTATATAACTTTTTTCACCCTTTATGAAGGTTGCGAAGCAATCTAATGCAGAATGAAGAATTGAATGTGGAAAATCCCTTAAGGGGTTTTCTTAAACTGAATAGATTAAGGAAAGTCCGTAGGACTTTCCTTCTACATTCTTAATTATTCATTTTCGGCATAAAATACACTTGCCACTTGCCACGTGGGTGGCACTATATCCTAGCTATTCAATACAAACTCCAAAATGCTCAGCTAATTCTTCATCACTTACAACGCATGGATTTCGATCATACTTTATAAATCGTGCTGCATTCAGGCCGATCACCTGGACGGGCATGGTATTGTTACCATCATGTAAAATAGGTGCTATTGAAAGATCCGCAACTTTAAGATTTTTGGTGCCAAAGACATTTAGGAATCCATCAACTACTCCATCCTTAATACTCTTTCCCATCCTGCACTGTCCGCCAAAGTGAGCTGTATTACCATAAGAGGCTCTTACATAATTAGCAAGTTGTCTTCGTTTTTCTGCTTCATCAGTTATTTTGAATATATCTTCCGAAGGGTATACAACTTTGTAAATTCCTTCTGGATCATATTGTTTACGAGCCCTTTTCATAATATTATATACATCAATATATCTATCTATCATAAAATTCAAGTCATCAACATTAGCCAAAGGGTTAAGATCAAGAGAGGGATAAGCCTCAGGGTCATTATGTGTTACCATAATGGTTCCTCTGCTTTTAGGGGTAAGGTCATAAATACTAATGCCCATTACATTGCTAGTTTTTTTGGGATCAAAGCCCCAGTTGTTTTGAGCTACTACTTGAGCAGGTACACCGGATGGTGTTACAGAGGTATATATTTGGAGCCTTCGGCCTCCAGTTGGTCCTTCGCCTTTAAAAGCACCTAATGGAAATGGAAGATTTGGGTCCGCGGAAATTAAGGCCTGCAGTCGTGAGGTTTCTACTTCCACTCCAATTCCTGCAATAAAATGTGTTACAAAATTGTAGCCAACATTTGGGCTTTCTACTTGATATGCCAGCTTTAGCCAAATCAGTAGATTTTCCTATCCCCGAACGCTGCAGAATAATAGATGAGAAGTTACCTGCTGATACAACTATTCCCTTTCTTGCATAAGCCTTTTGAGATACTCCGTCACGAATATACTTAACACCTACTGCAATATTTTGTCCTTTCTTTTGGTAAAATATAATATTATCTACAGTAGTTTTTGCTAAAATTACCAAGTCCCTGCCATCAACTCCGTACTCATCAGGGTGAAATTCGTTGCCTTGGGTTACAATTTCTTCATTTAAATATGCAGTTGCAGTAGAGGAACGAAGAAAGCTGCCATCTTCTTTTTTATTTAGAATCTGTGATTTATAAAATGTACAATCTCTTACACCTGTATTATAGTCTTCAACAATAGGGATATTCAAAACATCTGATGTGGCTTTAGCTAAAATAGTTGTCAGGCCATTCTCCGGAATTTTTTGCTGTCTAACAAAGACAGGGCCATTCGTCCCACGCTCATTTGGCTCTTGTGTCTGTCCTGTATAGGTTTCATTCTTAATAAATAAACCTCTTACACTGCGGTAACTCCATTGTTGACCAAAGTTTTTTGCCTGCTCATCATAATACTCCATGCTTCCGCGCACTGCATACATTGCATTATGCTCAGAGCTTCCTCCGATTGCTCGCCCGCTTGATATTCTAAGTTGCCGATTGCCTATTGCTGACTCAAGTTTTGTAAGCATGTTAAATGAATACTTATTATCATTATTAAACACACTGGCTCCTGGGTTACTGGCACCGCTTAGTTCCAGCATCATATTCGTTCCTGCCTCAAGGACGAGCACAGAAGTGCTCTTATCATCTGTTAATTCTTTTGCAATTATTCCTCCGGCAGTACCTGCACCAATAATGATATAATCATAAATTTGTCTGCTCATCACTTTACCTCTCCTTTGCTATTATGATGATTAATGTACTTAATGCATAATATGTTAAAATGTACAAAGTGCTACATTACGTTGCTATAATCTGGAAAAGAAAAAAGCTGTATTAAAACAGACTTAATTCTATCTGTTTCAATACAGCGATTCAGTTATTTTAATTATTTGCTATGTTTAATCTTAGCGTTGAAGTAAGCAGGGGAGTTACATCGTAGCGAAGCTTTCCTAGATGTAACTCCCCTGCGTAATTTCAACACTGTTTTAAAACTTAATTTTACTTTAAGGCTA
>CAZMQY010000413.1:0-3083 GCA_964568335.1 uncultured Clostridium sp. | reverse complement strand
CACAATAATATTGCGAATCCATTTTATTCTGTTTAAACGGTTGCCTCCCATGGGAATGTACACATAATCCCTGAACCATGTCCCCAGGGACATATGCCATCTTCTCCAAAACTCGGATATACTCTTTGATATATATGGATAGTTAAAGTTTTCGAGAAAATGAAATCCAAACATACGGCCAAGGCCTATTGCCATGTCACTATAGCCTGAAAAATCAAAGTAAATCTGCAGCGTAAAGGCCAGAGCTGACAGCCAATAAAACAATACGGTTTTGTCATTTGTATTTGTAAATATTCTCCCTATTTCCCCTAAAGTGTTAGCAAGAAGTACCTTCTTGGACAGCCCGATAATAAAGCGATTAATTCCGTAGGCAGTGTTCTCAAATGAATGGGTACGCTGTGACAGCTCGGCTTCAACGGTAGTATAACGGACTATTGGCCCTGCTATTAGCTGGGGAAAAAGAGCTACATATGTGGCAAAGCTTAAGATATTTTTCTGTACCTTCGCCTCACCGCGATATACATCAACCGTATAGGATAAAATCTGGAATGTATAAAAGCTAATACCTATGGGAAGAGCCAAATTTAAAGGGGGTATTTTAGCAGAAAATACCGAATTTAAATTATCAATGAAGAAATCAAAGTATTTGAAATATACCAGCATACCTATGCTTACTATAACGGAAGAGATCAGCGGTATTTTGGCAAACCTCTCATTTCTCGCCTTGTATATCCATAATCCATGAAGATATCCTGAAACTATGGAGACTATCATAAGAAGAGAGTAAATCGGTTCTCCATAAAAATAGAAAAATAGACTGGCCAAAAGCAGAACGAAATTTTTCAATTTTTTTGGGACTATAAAATATAGTCCCAAAACTGTTGGCAAAAAATAATATAAGAAACTGATACTTGAAAACAGCATTATTATTTCCCTAATGCGAGGAATGCATCATGCAGCGGCTTTGCCTGAGTATCGCTCATGACTAAAAATATAACGTCCCCAATGCTGTCCACTATTACGTTTTCCTCTTCCACCCCTACACATATCCATTTCCTTGGGTTCACGTTTTGCTTGATATCCGCCTTTATTTTTTCAACATCTGCACCTTCCTTTACACGTACCAGTACCAATGAGTACGCGCTGGCACTCATCATAGGCTCGGAAGCCAAGGCATCTTTAAACTCAATGTCTGCCTTCCCAAGGTAATATTCCTTCTTTTCGTCAGTTACCTTCTGATTTTGCAGCCTTGATTTTATGTATTCTTTGAATTTGTCATCGACTTTAGCCGTATCATATATGTTCTTCATAATATCTTCAAGACTGCCCTCAAGGTTCTTTGGCTTGCTTCCTCCTGGCTTATTAACAGCTGTTGATTTGCATGCTGCTAGGCTAAAAACCATAACAAACGTCAACATTAATAAGATTAATTTTTTCATAGTACGTCCTCCCTCTATTCGTTATATTGACTTCCATTACATTAGACGAAAAAAAAACATAAAAGTTACCAGCGTATAAAAAATAATAGGGTCGGTTATCAATTATGTGTTATTTAAGTAATGATATGCTCAAAGTTCTTAACCTTCTCCGTTGCATTTTGTATTTTATTTTTTAAGCAGCTAGATAACTAGATAAGAAGTTAAGAAGTTATCTAGTTATCTAGTTGCACCGCTGCTTTGTTTCTTTAACACCTTATGCCCCCATCACATAATTCCCATTGTCCTTCTTCTTAACAACACCTCTTTTAGAAGCATACTTCATAGCATTCCTTATGGCTGCCTCAAGGGCTGTTCCCATTCTCTGATAGCCAAAGGCTTTAGCTGTTTCCTTTAATAGATCAGCTTCTGGAAGGCTTATGGATTTCTCCAGAATATCTACCATTGCGTTGACGTATTCCTGCTCTGGTATGTCCTCTTCAATCTCTGCCTTTTTTCTGCCTTACAGCTTTTCTCTCCCAGGTCTCCAATAGCTCTACCTCTATCCATAAGGCTCTGGGCTCTGTGGCTTTAAATCTTCTGCTGTTTATCTTGTACAGACCGTCCTTTAGCTCTAATCTATCTGTGTTCATATACATGTTTATTAATACTGCATCTGTTGCTGTATCCAGGTCCTCATAGCCCTGTTCAATGGTAGGAAGCACTGTTTGTTCCTTTACACTTCTCTCGGATATCTCCTTGACAGTATATAAAGGCTCATCATAGCCTTTCTTAAAAAACATTACTCTTAATTTACTCATATATATCACCTCTAATATATCAGTATATGTCTGAATATCTAATATGGCGCTATATTTGAGTTTAACTTATTCTAGTTTTAACTTTACTATGTTATCTTTCCGTTTTGACAAATCTCCCAAAGCTATGGCATGGCCCTAATATCCCGGATATCTGTTCCACCACTCACTGCCTTCTTTATATCCAGTTAGCAAATCATCAGAAATTTGATAAATCTCATTTCTTAATTCTACTTTATCAATCCAGTCATTTGGAATACAGTCTATTCCTAAGTATGCACCTAATAGGTTTCCTGTTATTGCCCCAGTACTGTCACTGTCTCCATCATGGTTTACAGCAGTGATCAAAGCCTTCTTAAAATCATTGTTATACTTTAAGGCACAGTATACTGATATTGCTAATGCCTCTTCCCCAACCCAGCCTTCTCCAAGACTGGCAACAGCTTCAAGAGGCTTAAGAGAACTCCTATATAAATTTAGGGCCTTTTGCAAGGCTTCATAACATTCCTTATGGCCTTCAAAGCTTTTAAGTTCTCTTAGAGAGCCTTTAACAGCTGTTTCAATATCTTCTCCGCTTATAATAGAAGCAATTATATATGCTAATGCTCCTGCTGATAAATATCCAGAAGGATGACCATGAGTTAGTGCTGCAAATTCAGCTGCCTTTTTGAAAGCTTCATCTTTTGGATAGAATAAACCTGCTGGTGCAACTCTCATGACACCGCCGCAGCCTTTACTGTTATTTACGGATCTTTGCATGCTTCCTTGCTTTCCACTGGAAAGAGCAGATAAACAGGAGTTGCCTGGCGCTCTTCTTGCATGAAGCCCCTTAACCTTAAAGAGCCATCCC
>CAZMQY010000412.1:0-3084 GCA_964568335.1 uncultured Clostridium sp. | reverse complement strand
TTATTCATGTCTAGAATGCTTAAAGCAAAATCCCTGAAGGTAGTCTGCCTAACCCCAACCTCTCCTAAGCTTGGAAGTACAGTTCCTATATACTCCATAAAAATACTGTTAGGTCCAAGTATAAGCACCTTATCCTGAAGAGTATCCCTATGGTTATATAAAAGATAAGCAACTCTATGCAGAGCTATAGTAGTCTTTCCGCTGCCTGCCACGCCGTCTACCACAATAGTTTTATCCTTAGACTGCCTTATTAAATTATCCTGCTCCTCTTGAATTGTCATTATTATGTCACGAAGCTTATCAGAGGTATTGCCGCTTAAAATCATCTGCAGGATGTCATCCTTAACATCTAATGCTGAATCAAACATTCCAAGAAGCTTAGCCTTTTTAATTATAAACTGCCTCTTAAGAAGAATATTGACATCAACCTTGCCTGCGGGAGGATTATAAGAGTTTTCCCCAAGCTTGCTTGTATAAAACAGGGCAGATATAGGTGCTCTCCAGTCTACTACCACGGGTTCATACTCCCCGTCTGGGGTCATACCGAACCTTCCCACATATATGCTCTCCAAAGTTTCAAACTCTTCATCTCTAAAATCAACCCGTCCAAAGTAAGGAGAGGCAACAAGTATAGTCAGCTCCTTAAGCCTTCTATCTATTGTTTTGAAGGCTTCCTCCTTAACAAATCTTTCGTGGTCGAAGTATTCAATAATCTTATCTTCATCATCTCTATATTCATCTATGACATTTTTTCTATACTCCTGAATATAGTCAGACATTTCTTTTCTCTTGCCAATATAGTTTAACACTTCTTTATTTATTCGCTCTATAACGTTTTTTAGCTTTTCCTTTTCCACGTTAAGCTGCATTTCTTTTTCGAGAGCCAGCTGCTTTTCAAGCTGTATATCATAACTTTCCATTCACTTACCCCCTAATAGTTTTTAATTGTTCTCCTATTTCCGCCGGCCTTAAGAAGCAGAAACTTCCCTTACCATTTCCATAAACTCATCGCCCATTAAGGTTTCCTTTTCCAGAAGCCTTTCTGCAATTTTAGTCATTAGTTCTCTATTATTTTTTAATATATCTCTAGCTTTTTCATGAGCCTCTTTTATAATTCTTAAGGTTTCTTCATCAATTATTGCTGAGGTTTCAGCACTACAATTTTGCACTGGTCTGCCATCAAGATACCTGTTAGAAGGGGATTCAAGCCCCATCATGTCAAATCTGTCAGACATTCCGTACATGGTTACCATGCTTCTTGCAGTTTGCGTTGCTCTTTCTATATCATTTGAGGCTCCCGTAGATATTGAATTAAACTCTACCTCTTCAGCTGCTCTGCCCCCAAGTAAAATTGCAATCTCATTAAGCAGCTCCTCCTTAGTCGAAAGATACTTATCCTCCTCAGGAAGCTGCATAGTATAGCCTAAAGCTCCCATTGTTCTTGGTACAATAGTAATTTTATGCACAGGGTCAGTATCCTTTAGCAAGGCTGCTACCAACGCATGCCCAACCTCGTGGAAAGCAACGGTTTTCTTTTCCTTGTCTGACATTATTCTGTCCTTTTTTTCCTTACCTGCTATTATAACCTCAATTGCCTCTTCTAAGTCCTCTTGAGCAATTTCTTTTCTGGAATTCTTAACTGCTCTAAGAGCTGCCTCATTAACCATATTAGCTAAATCTGCCCCTACAGCACCTGGAGTGGCCTTTGCTATAGCTTCAGTATCCAAGCCTTCAGAGTACTTTACAGCCTTTAAGTGAACCTTTAATATGGCTTCTCTTCCCTTCAAGTCCGGTCTGTCAACTATAACTCTTCTGTCAAATCTGCCTGGTCTTAAAAGAGCCTTGTCAAGGATCTCCGGCCTGTTTGTAGCCGCCAGTATAACAACAGGCTTAGTTGAATCAAAGCCGTCCATCTCAGCTAAAAGCTGATTTAAGGTCTGCTCTCTTTCATCGTTTCCACCTATGTTGCCTTCTCTGCTTTTACCTATAGCATCTATTTCATCTATAAATATTATACATGGTGCCTTTTCTGCTGCCTGCTTAAACAAATCTCTAACTCTAGCAGCTCCCATACCCACAAACATTTCAACAAACTCTGAACCAGACATGGAAAAGAAAGGCACTTTAGCTTCTCCAGCAACAGCTTTAGCAAGCAGCGTCTTACCTGTTCCAGGAGGGCCAACTAATAAAGCTCCCTTTGGAAGCTTAGCGCCAATTTCAGTATACTTTTGAGGATTGTGAAGAAAATCAACAATTTCAACTAAGGATTCCTTAGCTTCCTCCTGCCCTGCAACATCTGCAAAGGTTTTTCCTGTCTCATTTTCTGCATAAAGCTTCGCCGTATTTTTTCCAAAGGACATAACACCACTGCCAAGCTTTTTATCAAGCCTTCCAAACAAAAGCCTTCCCAGGAAGGTAAACATAATAATAGGAAGTACCCAATTAAGAAAGAAATTTTTTAAAGGATTATTATCAGGGACTACCCCACCATAGGGAATTCCTGAAGCACTCAGCTTTTCAACCAGCTGTGGATCATCTACATTGGCTGTATAAAGTATCTTTTTCTTTTGTCCCTCTTCAGCTTTAGGAACTATTACTATTCTGTCCTTAGAGATTTGAACCTCTTCTATCTTCTTGTCATTTAGCATTTGCAAAAACTCATTGTATTTTATGGATTGTGTTTTCATATCCACTAAAACAAAGTTTAATATCATCATCAATATTGCAGCTCCTGCCACATAATATGCCGCATACTTTAGTTTTTTATTGTCAAACATTGTTTTCCTCCTGTATTTCTTATACAGCACGTAATGATTAAAATCATTAGCTTTATAAGTATAGTTACAAAATTATATCATATTACAAATTATAAACCAAAACAACCTCAATTAGATATAACTTAACAAAATATTTAAAAATAATTTCAAATTTAAAAGTCAAAGCTTTCTTTCATTACATTATTTTAGGATTTATATTTTTTATTTAATAAACGTAAGAACTTACGTTTGCATTTATCTTATCACAAACTCAAATTTATACAAGTGAATTAAATAAATTTATTATATATTTGTCGACAAAAACTAA
>CAZMQY010000411.1:0-3086 GCA_964568335.1 uncultured Clostridium sp. | reverse complement strand
AATTTTATTTGAACGAAGTGAAATAATAAAATTTAGGATTTGAATAAAAAATAATCATTAGTCTTATAATGCGAAGTTCAAGCTTTCTTAGGTATCATAGAACCTGCGGTTCTTTAACGTTATTTTAATGCAGCTCTTTTTATTAAGCATTTGCATCTGTTGGAGGAATAAAGGTTCTTGCAGCCAGTTCTGTATCAAGCATGTATAGTGCCGCACTGTCATTTCCTATACGCTCAAGTTTTTTAATAATTGAATTCATTAAGGCTTCCTCTTCTACCTGCTCATCTATAAACCACTTCAAAAAGCTTATTGTTGCATGGTTTCTTTCCTCTGTTGCTGCATCAGCAATAGCATATATGTTTCTTGTGTTGGACTTTTCGTGCTCAAGGCCAGCCTTAAAAGCGTCAAGTATAGAATTATAATCATTTCTTGGCTCAGGAGAGTTTTTTATCCTTACTCTTTCATTCATATCAACTACATAGTCAAATAGCTTCATGGCATGAAATCTCTCTTCTTCTGCCTGAACTCTGAAAAAATTGGCAAAGCCATCTAAGTCTTGATCAGCGCAATATGCTGACATAGCTAAATAAACATGCTCTGAAAAAAATTCATAATTGATTTGCTTATTAATAAGCTCTACAAGTTTTTCACTTAACATTTATATTTCCTCCTTAGTGTAGCTTTCCAACTGGTAAACCACCTGCATTTTTAATTTGTTTGTTTATCTGTTAAATTCATACTACTATATTGTTACCTATTTTTGTACTTATAATAACAATAATTTGCAAATTATTAATATTTATTATGGAAGCAATTTACTCATGTCCACCATACCCGCACCTTGAGACCACTTAAAAATATCCAGCAGCTTGCAGGATACCTTTAGTAGGGCTGCTACGTCCTTAAAAGGAAGCTTAGGATTGTTTTCAAAGAGTAAAGCACATACCCCGCTTATAAAGGCAGCAGCGCATGAAGTACCTGAATAAGTTGTATATGGATGCTCTAGTGGATAAGCATATACTCTGGCTCCGTTTCTTTCTGAAACATAATCCTTGCTGGTGTTTAAGGAGCAAATATCTACACAGGCAGCAGCCAGGTCTGGCTTTTCAAGTTTGCCATAGGGACCTGCAGAGGAATGAATATAAGGCTTAATACTGCCTCTAGTGTCTAGTCCAGCCACAGTTATGCAGTTCGAAAGGGTTGCTATACCTTTTATTGAGCTTTCTTTATTGCCGCTGTTACCGCTAGGTACTACTACAACTATATCCTTTTGTACCGCTACTTCAAAAAGCTTGCTAAATAGAGAGATTGCAAATGGATTAAAATCCAATAGCTCAAAGGGAAGACAAATTACTTTTATGTTATATTCCTGACTTTCATTAAGAATTAGCTCAATTGAATATAATATGTCTGAGATATAGCCTCTGCCTATGCTGTTAAAGGCTTTTACAGAGTAAAGATGACTGTTTTCAGCAATGCCTCTGTACATTCCTTTTGAAGCAACACCTGCACCGCATATAATGCCGCTCATAAAGGTTCCGTGACCATTATCATCATAGGGATATTTAACATGACTAAGTATATCTACAAATTTTTTGATTTTATTGCTAGGGCTTAAAAGATCTGTATGGGGATATGTTCCACTATCTACAAGGCCTATGCCTATGCCCCTTCCAGTGAGCTTGTATCTCTCCTGAAAGCCTATTCCATTAGCACTTAATACACTGCTGCCGCACAGTAAGGCTGTAGTATCAAAGCTTATATATGCTACCTCAGGATGTTCTAAAAGCCTTTCAATGACACTTGCGGATAGGCTTGCACTAACACAATTAATTGATGGAATAGAGCGAAGAACTTCTGTCTTATATGACTTAATTTTATTTTCTACATTTTCTCTTAGACTCCTGCACTGAATTATAACTCTATAGTGCTTATAACTATTGCTGGACATAGCAGCTTTAAGATTATAATCCAACTTATTCTTAAAAGAGAACATAAAATCCTCCTGAAAAATTTATACCATTATATATTATGAGTAATTTAAAATATTGATACAGCTTATTTAAAGAGTTTATAAAATTTTAAGCAATAGCTATTGTTAAAAAGCTTAATTTGTTATGTTTTTATTTTTATGATAATCTACATATACTATAAGAAGCTATTTTGGAAAATTAAAAATTGTTTTGTAAGTGTTCCTATATAAGGAGGTAAAAGCAAGATGAACATATATGAAGAAAACGCGCTGAAGGAATTGAAAGCTTGGCAAAGAGAGGTTTCAAAAAAACCTTCTATAATAAGTCGTATGACTAAGGGGATTCAAAGAATGACTAATAGCCTCATACCTGAAAAAGCTCATAAAATAATAACCGAGGCTATTAAAAGTATGTCTAGGGCAGTGCTTATGGGCTCTCAGTATATTAATAGACAGCCTTTGATAAAAGCTGGTCTTGAGGAAAGAGAAAAACAAGTGCTTTATAAACTTAATTTTTATAAAAAGGCAGCAGTTGTTGAAGGTGCCTGAACGGGGGCCGGAGGAATTCTATTAGGACTAGCAGATTTCCCATTGCTTTTAAGCTTAAAGATGAAATTTCTATTCGACACTGCTTCCTTATATGGCTATGATGTTAGAGACTATAGAGAAAGGCTTTACATATTATATGTGTTTCAGTTGGCTTTTTCAAGCGGGCAAAGACAGGTAGAGCTTTATTACCAGATGGAGAATTGGCAAAATTATGTTCAAAGGCTTCCTATGGATATAAATGATTTTGACTGGAGAACCTTTCAGCAGGAATATAGAGATTATATCGACTTAGCAAAGCTTATGCAGCTTGTGCCGGGAATAGGTGCTGTTGTTGGAGCATATGCCAACTATAAGCTTATGGATAAATTGGGAGAGACCGCTATGAATGCTTATAGAATGAGAGTGTTTAGGCGTATATCTAGTTAAGCTTTAAAAGGGGGAGAGGGTTAAAATGAAAATTTTAAAGAGACTTTTGCTAGCATTTTTAGTAATAGGAATTATTATAATTGCCTCTATGGCTATTATAAACCATAACCCGGAATTAAAAGGTAAAACAAATGACCTA
>CAZMQY010000410.1:0-3090 GCA_964568335.1 uncultured Clostridium sp. | reverse complement strand
GCGTCCACATCCGGACCGCCTGTAACCATAACCCCATCGCATTTATCAATATATATATCAAGTAAATCATTATTCATGGAAAGCGGAAGCAATACCGGCGCAGCTCCAGCTTCCACCAAAGCTTCGCAATATAGATTTTTAATTGAAGAAATGTTTTTGTCGTAATCGTAAGTAGCAGTTACAATAATAAAAGGTTTTTTATTGTTCATCGATATCCTCCTAAAATATATTTTATAAGCTTTTCTTTGATCAGAAATATCTTAAAATTTGAAGCATCAAGATATCATGATAAGAAGATATCTTCTTATCATGATATCTTCTTATCTTCTAGTTAAAAGGATTATAAAAACAAGTCTCTCTTCCTGCTATAAATATTATATAATAAATGTACATAAATAAAACATTTCCTGTAACTTTTTCCATTTTGAAACGTTGATGCAGTGAAGGGGGTAAGGCTGATGGACAAAAATACATTAGATTATATATATAAGCTTTATATGTCTGACATATACCGTTATCTCCTTTATCTTTGCAAGGATAAATATCTGGCAGAAGACCTTCTTCAAGACACCTTCTTTAGGGCTTACTTATACCTGGAAGACTGTCCTCCTGACAGCGTAAAGCCTTGGCTTTTTAAAGTAGCCTATAATTCCTTCATTGATAATCAAAGAAAAAATAAGAGGAGCTCTCCTTTTGATACTGAAACTCTTAATAACATTATAGATACTAAAGATACAGAAAAAGAACTTTTAATTAAGGAACAGCTTAGCTTGGTTCAAGGTGTTATGAAAAATATGCCTGAGAAGCAACGGGAAGCTTTAAAGCTTTGTGTTTTTAAAGGGCTGCCCTATAAGGAAGCTGCTGAGATTATGGGAGTAAGCTTATCTCATATAAAAATTTTAGTTTTTAGAGCCAGACAGACCTTAAAAGAAAATATAGAAAGGATGGATTAATATGAGTGAAGATTTTAAAGAAAAATTAAAAGCTTACGCTGAAGGCAGGCTTTCAGAAGAAGAAAAGCTGCTTATGGATAAAGAACTTGAAAAATTAGAGCTTTATCAGGAATTTTTAGATGAGCAGGATTATATAAATTCATCAAAGCAAACTGATATATCAGAATTTGTAATTAAGGACCAAGATAAGATAATTAATAAAAGCAAACGGAAAGCAAAGCTCCAAATTGCCTTAATTTCATTAAATCTTTTTATCTTTTTACTAGCAATTTTACTAGTGGGCTTACGAATCCTTACCTCCGAATATTATAGATTCGGCGACCCAAACAAAGCTACTTTATATAGAAATGCTATCAAAGCTGCTATAGAAACAACAATACCAAATGCACAAGTAAATGGTTCCACCTTTAAGGCTGGTATATTTTTTAGCAGCGAAATAGGTGTGCAATACTATAAAAAAGTTGGCAGAGAAGATGTTAGCCAAGGTGATGTTAAAATAAAGTTTAACTTTAACAAGCCAAATATTATTACAGACATGCCACTTCAGCAGCCAGTATTCTATGGTTATGTTGGAGAAAATACACCATCTAATTTAGATGGTACACCCTGGAACAGACTGGATAAACTTCCTGAGGGAACAGTAGCAGAAGCCTATATTACCTTTAACAAGCTTTATGAAACAGATGAAGTACTTCAAATGTTTAAAAATAAAAACTTGGAGCTTTTATGGCTGGCTGTGTACACAGGTGTTCAGAAAGCGCCTGATAATTATTATGTAGGCTTTCCTAATAAAGGTTTATTTCCACAAATGCGTAAAAATTCACCTTTTCCATATTATAACGTTACACCCTATGAAAATGGAAAGCTAAGAAATGAATATTTTATAAAAACCTTAGAGTACCTAAATGAGTATAAAAATATCGCTAGAGTAATTGATTCAACGCCAGATTATAAAGCTGCTTTAGATTATGTAAATAAAAATGGAGTAAATATATATGGAGTAACAATTACAGGTCCAACTAAAGATATCTTAAAATTAAAAGATGAAGGCTTAGTTCAAACAATAAATGTAGGAGAAGCCCGCCTTTGGAACTGGGACAAATAGACAATGAAGTCCCCTTAGTATTCCAACCTTTTATAATATAGCACAATAAAACCAGCATCTGTGCCTTTTAACGATGCTGGTTTTGTGATTACAATCATCTATTTATTACTCTCGTCACCACAGCAGCAATAATCAATAGCCATATTAGAATAATGATAGCACCTGCTGTATAATTCTTTGGCTTTCCTTTTGAGAAAGCACTTTCTGCCTCTCCCCTTGAAAACTCTATAACCTCTTTAGGAATGAGTTTTAAGGATAGCCATATAAGTATTGGAAGTAAAATTGCATCATCAACAAATCCAAGTACAGGTATAAAATCTGGTATTAAATCTATTGGACTCAATGCATATCCTACTGTTATTATTGCTGCCAGCTTTGCATACCATGGAGTAAGCTTATGTCTATACGCAATATAAAGTATAGCTATATAAGATTTTAATTTTTTAGCCCATTGTTTTATTTTTGCTATCATTACTACCACTTCATTCTTTACAATTTATTTTATTTAATAGTATCATCATATTATGGCATACTCAAGTTTTATTCAAATCTAATACCTCTTAGGATACTGCAAAGTATCATACTATCATAGTACTTCTAAGAAACTTAAACCAATTGACTTCTTTGGTAGCATTCTCCATAATATTATTTAATACCTTAGGTGTATTTCAGTAATTAAATATAGATAAAAATTCAAAAGGAGATGATAGTATGAGAACAATTTTAAAGAACGGCAAAATATATATTGATAAAGGCAATTTTCAAGAAGCTCTTTTCATTGAAAATGGTATTATTCAGCTGGCAGGCACAAATGAAGAAATTCTTAAAAACAGTGCCGACAGCATCATAGACCTTAATGGAAAAACAGTTTTACCCGGATTAAATGACAGCCACCTTCACCTCTATGGTTTAGGAGAAGCTATGAACTCCTGCAATTTGGTACCTGCTAAATCAATTGAGGATGTTATTGCAATAGGTAAAAAATTCATTGAGGAAAACAAAGGTATAAAAGCTTTAACGAGCAGAGGGTGG
>CAZMQY010000409.1:1064-3091 GCA_964568335.1 uncultured Clostridium sp. | reverse complement strand
ATTGCCGCAATCAAAAGTATTTTTTCAAAAATATTCGGTTAACGCTTTTTATGAATTAAATTTCAATGGTAACTTACTTGAAGGAATTAAGCGAGATGGCTGCAGGGTGCTTGTATTTGCAGATTAAGGTTTATAAAATAACTCTCATCTTTGGGTGAGAGTTTTATTATTACTTCTATTATTTGTTAATATGGCTATTTTATGTTTTAAAATCAAAAATACAATCATATTTTAAAATAGGCGCAAGTTAATGAGTGTTTTTGATGAAAGGTATGAAATGGCATGAGGATTATTAATGTAAAAAAGCTTTTTAAAAGTGAGAGTTCAGGAAGAGTTATTATTGTACTAGCTTCAATTGTTCTAATTTATATACTTATTTCAGTATACTTTGCAAACCATTTCTTTTTTAATACAAAAATAAATGGAGCTGATGTGTCTTTAAAAGCCTATGGGAAGGCAGGGAATACAATTAGAAGTTATATTAAGGATTATAAGCTTCAGCTCATAGAGAGAGAGGGTGAAACAGAAGAAATAATTGGACAAGATATAGGAATTGAGTACAATGAGGGAAATAGTATTTCTAAGATCTACCGTATTAGAAGTCCTTTTAAGTGGATTATTTCATTATTTGAGGAGCAAAAATACTATGTAAATGATTTGTTTGTTTTTAATAAAGAAAATCTAGAAAATAGTATAAATCAGTTAAATTGCCTGAATAAGGCTGTCACTGAACCTCAAAATGTAAGCTTTAAGTATTTGAATGGTTATTATGAGGCAGTTAAAGAGGTGTATGGGAACAAGATAAATAAAGATAAATTAAAGACTGCAGTTGAAAAGAGTATATCAGAAGGTGAAACAAAATTGGATTTAGATGAAAAGCTTTGTTACGATAATCCAAAGTACACTTTAAGCTCTCATAAAACCGTTGAAACAATGAATTTGCTAAATAAGTACATAAAAACAGATATTACCTACATATTTGAAAATGAAAAAGAAAAACTAGATGCCAGTACAATAAATAAATGGCTCAGCGTTGATGAAAATCTAGATGTTATAATTAGTGAAATTGCAGCCATGAAATATGTGAGAGACTTAAGCAGGAAATATGATACTGTTGGAATAACGAGAAACTTTAAGTCCTCTCCAGGTAAAATAGTAAAGGTTGAAGGAGGACTTTACGGCTTTAAAATCAATCGTGAAGCTGAGGTAAAGGCCTTGCTTAATAATATAAGACAGGGTGAAGTGCTTGAAAAAGAACCAATATATACTCAAAAGGCATTAGCCAGAGGTGAAGGTGAAATAGGCAAGACCTATGTAGAAATTAATATAACAAGGCAGTATCTTTGGTTTTATAAAAATGGAAGGGTTATAGCTCAAGGTTCTGTAATAACGGGTAATGTGAGCAAAGGCTATTCTACTGTAACTGGCACTTTCATGCTTAACTACAAACAAAAGGGAGCTATTCTAGAAGGGCCTGGTTATTCAACCTATATAACTTATTGGATGCCCTTTTTCGGAAATACAGGAATACATGAAGCAACCTGGAGATATAACTTTGGAGGAGATATATATAAGACCTATGGTAGCCATGGCTGCGTTAATACACCTACATATTTAGCTAAAACTATTTTTGATAACATAGAAGAAGGAACTCCAATTATTTGTTATGAAGAGTAGAAGCTTAAATAATATTTGCGACAAAAAACCTATGCTTAACAATGACTGCTCCCATGTTTGGAATTTCTCCCAGACCAATGCCTTGTGGAAAGCTATGATCAATAATCACCTTATTTGTTCCTGGAGACGGCTTGTTTTCTACCCAAATCAGAAAGATTTCTTTGGGTAGCACAGTTTTTAAAATTTAATTTAGGCAAGTCTTCTCCAACAGTAGCCTCCCCATGTCTAGCATATAGTATATATCCTCCGGCTCTAAGCATTTCATGCAATGGACTTCCCAAAATGATTTCTCCTCCACCATACTTGTTATATTAATGTCAGTGTATGATATTTCACTTGAATTGGTAACC
>CAZMQY010000409.1:0-1054 GCA_964568335.1 uncultured Clostridium sp. | reverse complement strand
GTTATATTTTTTAATAATCTCATCTCT
This sequence comes from uncultured Clostridium sp., assembly GCA_964568335.1. Lineage (GTDB taxonomy): Bacteria > Bacillota > Clostridia > Clostridiales > Clostridiaceae > Clostridium_AT. The sequence continues at coordinate 1,027 of CAZMQY010000409.1, read as the reverse complement.
TAAAAATTCCGCATCCTGAAGATTATCTACATGAGTGATTCCAAACACAGTATCTGAAAAATCGCTTTTTCTTTCTCCTATTGTTTCTATAATCCTTTTTAAGAACTTTTTCTTGCCCCGTACTTTTTCAAGTATCTCTACTTTTCCCACTACATTATGAAGTATAACCTTAATATCAAATACCTTAGCTAGTGAACCTTGAAATTTGCTCAATCGGCCGCCTTTAACAATGTTCTCCAAGGTGTCTAATAAAACCAATATGTTTGAACGCTTGCTGTATTCATTAAGGAATTCAACTATTTCATCTACTGAATGTCCTTCATCAGCAAGCTTTCTAGCTGTTATTAACTGCAGTCCATGCCCTAAAGACCCTGCCAAAGTATCAAAAACAGTCACATCTTCACCTGACATATCCCTTCCGATGCAGGCTGATTGATATGTACCGCTTAGCCCTGAGGATATAGTTAGACAGAGTATAGGGCCTTTGTTTCCTAAAGCCTTAAATAGATTTGCAAAAGCCCCTGGGGAAGGCTGTGAAGTCTTAGGCAGCTCTTTTGCGTTATTAAGCTTTGCATGAAATTCCTCCGGAGTCAAATCTATACCTTCCAAGTATTCCTTGCCGTCGATGGTTATAGTCAAAGGAACCACATGAATGTTATATTTCTCAAGCAGCTCCTTAGGTAAGTCAGCTGAACTGTCAGTCACTAACTGAATCATACTATTACTCCATCCCTTCTTGTTCATTTTCTTAGCTTGCCGCGCTAAGAATTATTATTTTATATAAGTTTCTTATTAGAATTATACCATTTATTTGGTAAAATCATAAAATATTTTTTGTATTCATTTCTTAAAGCACAGTGAGGCAAAGAGATACAGTGGGAGTTAAACAAAAGTGGTGAGGGTTGAACTAAAAAAAGATAAAAGGCTATAATAGAGATAATGATAAGTTTAAGAAATTAATATACTTCGACTCTGTTTAGGAATAGTGTTGAACTAAGCATGTTCTTTGCACTCGTAGAAAACATTG
>CAZMQY010000408.1:0-3095 GCA_964568335.1 uncultured Clostridium sp. | reverse complement strand
GCAGATCATTAATATAGCCAACATGTTCATTAACCTTGGAAGGAGTAAAGGTATTATATGCTTTAAGCAATCCTACTTCCAAGGTTAATGCACATGTTGGCTATATTAATGATCTGCTGCCTGATTTAGGCTTAGCTTGGCAAAATACGTCAGCAATCATATGTGCTTCACCTAGAAGAATAAAAGCTGTTGCAAAGGATTTAATTGCCTTAGGAATGAAAAGCACAGACATATATACTTCCCTTGAAACTCACATGCGTTGTGGAATTGGCAAGTGCGGACACTGCAAGGTTGGCAGCAAGTATATGTGCATAGACGGCCCTGTATTCAATTATGAGGAAATGTTAGCATTGCCGCCGGAATTTTAGTTGGCAAAGGAGGCTATGATATATTGAAGGACTTTGGAACTGCCGCCATCTTATGTGGTGGAGAAAGCAAAAGAATGGGCTTTGACAAAAGTAGAATTAAAATAAAGGATAAGCTCCTTGTTGAAATAATAGCAGAAGAGTTGGAACAAATTTTTGAAGATATAATTTTAATATCAAATAACAAAGAAAAATTTGAAAATACAAAGTACAATGTTGTAGAGGACTTAATACCACTCTCTGGACCTGCAGGAGGTATTTATACAGCACTAAACTATGCATCCTCTAAATACGTTTTCATTACTGCTTGCGACATGCCTATAATAAACCAAAATTATATAAGGTATATGATTGAAAGTATAAAAGAAAAGAAGGTTGAAGGGGTAGCGGCTTATAACAATCGCCAGCAAATAGAGACCTTGCATGCTTTCTATTCTACTGATATGATTAATACCTTTAGAACTAACATTGAAAATAATAGTTTTAGGATTCTTGATACAATTAAACATTGTAATATGTATTATGTAAAAGATGAAAAAGTAAGAGAATTTAGTAAGGATATGAGTATCTTTACTAACTTAAATTATAAAACTGATTTATCTTTTCTGGAACAAATTTTTGATAAATAGTTTTAGTGCCAGCCTAGCAACAGTAGATGCTAATAGGCTGGCACTTATATTACTTTATGGTATTCTTAAGCTTTGAAAAAGCATATTGAATAGCAGAGTCAAGGTTGTTAACACCTTTTCCGCCACCTTGAGCAGAGAAAAGACTTCCACCGCCTTTACCATCAATTAAGCTTATTGCATCCTTTAATAAATCATTCATGCTTATTACATTTAAATCTTTTGAACACATGAATGTCAGGTATGCCATACCTTCTGCTTTGAGAGCATATAATACTATAACATTTTCATAAGAGGTAAGTTTTGATGCCAGAAGATTTAAGTATTTCATATCAGTATCGGCAAAAATGTTTTTCACAATACGGATATGGCCTATTTTGTCACAGGTATTTAGTAAGTTTGCAACTTCAAAATCAGCAATTTGCACTTTCAAGCTTTTGTTTTCGGATAATAGACTGCTGTAGTCTGATGACAGGTTATCAATTCTGATTAAAGCTTCCTCTTCATTGCAATTAAGATATCTGCATATTTTGCTGGTAAATTTATATTTTCTTAAAGCGTCTTCTACAGCCCTTTTTCCACATATGAACTCCACACGCATATTTCCCTTAGCTTTTTCCTTTTTTCTAATTTTTAAAATTTGAACCTCTAAGGTTGATTTTGGGTGAAGTCCGCAGCAGGCGGTGATATCTATATCATCAACTTTAACAACTCTCAAGGTGGCCTCTTTTATATCTGGAACTCTTCTAAGAGGCAGTTTTTTCAACTCAGCTTTTGTTGGAGTCAAAAACTCTACTGGTAGATTTTCAAATATATTTTTATTAACCAATTCTTCAACCTTTTCCAGCTCTTCATCACTTAAAAATTTATCAACATCCGTGGTGCAATAATCCTTTCCTAGATGAAAGCTTAGTGTATTAGCGCTAAAAAGCTCTAAAAAGGCAGAAGATAAAATGTGCTGACCTAAATGCTGCTGCATGCCGTCAAATCTATAAGTCCAATCTATTTTGCATTTAGCTTTATGTATTTTGATAGGCTTTTTATCTGAAACATGATATATGCTGCCATCTTTCTCATAAACATAGCTTATTATGCAGCTCTCAATGCTTCCTATGTCGCAGGGCTGACCTCCACCTCCTGGGAAGAAAGCTGTTCTATCTAGTTCTATATGAAATTCATTGTCCTTTTGAAGAATATTTATTACTTCAGCTGTGAATTCTTTTATATATTGATCTTCGTAATATAGCTTATTTGTCATGTTTATTTCTCCTTAATAGATCTCTGATGATTGTTTATTATAGCATAGCTCTATAGAAATAATCTACTTTGGCTAAATAATTATTTATATAAATAGTATTATTTAAGCTGCATATGCCAGAGACAATAAAAAAGTAAGACCTTTAAGGGTCTTACTTTTAACAGTTATTCTACTTCAAAAATCCATCCTTGTGGAGCCTCTAAATCACCGCTCTGCATTCCACATAGTGTATCATAAAGTTTTTGAGTAATAGGTCCAACTTCCTTTTCACTATGGAAAACATGGAGTTTTTCCTTATATTGAATGCCGCCAATTGGGGTAATTACAGCAGCAGTTCCACAGGCTCCTGCCTCTTTAAACTCATCCAATCGGTCTACAAAAACATCTCTTTCTTCTACCTCCATACCGAGGTATTCTTTTGCGATATGCATTAAAGAGTACTTTGTGATACTTGGAAGTATTGAGGAGGATTTAGGTGTAATAAATTTATTGTCTTTAGTAATTCCAAAGAAATTTGCTGCTCCAACTTCCTCTATTTTAGTATGGGTAGCTGGGTCAAGATATATACAATCAGCAAAGCCTTGTTTTACAGCTAGTTCGTGAGGAAGAAGACTTGCAGAGTAGTTTCCGCCAACCTTTACTCCGCCTGTACCAGATGGAGCAGCTCTATCATAATCAGATATTATGAAATTCACAGGGGCTACTCCGCCGCTGAAATATGGGCCAACAGGTGAACAAAATACGCAGAACATATACTCAGGAGCAGGTCTAACTCCAAGATTATCACCTATACCTATAACAAAAGGTCTTAGGTACAAAGTTGCACCAGTGCCACAAGGAGGTACA
>CAZMQY010000407.1:0-3104 GCA_964568335.1 uncultured Clostridium sp. | reverse complement strand
TTAATCAAAGGAAATAGTATGATAAAAAATTAGGCGAGAGGATGTTAAATTTGTTTAAGGTTAGGTATAAAAAAATCTCATTGGAAAGCAATAAAGCTAAGGCAGGGATGCTTTTTATGCTGATTATTTTGCTGGCTGCTTGCTTTTTAGGAAGCTTGCTATTAGGTTATATAAAAACTTCTTTTAGTGATTTGATAAATACATACACCAGCTATGAAAATATTACAGAGCATATTATTTTAAAAACCTCTAGAATGCCAAGAGCCCTTACTGCACTTTTTGTTGGGGCTAGCCTTAGCGTATCAGGAGTTTTAATGCAAACCTTAACTAAAAATCCTATGGCCTCTCCAGGACTACTTGGAGTTAATTCAGGGGCAGCTTTTTTTATGGTACTGGGCTACAGCGTTTTTCCAAAGCTTACTCAAGGTTATTTAATGGGCTTTTCCTTTGCCGGCGCAGCTTTAGCTGTAGTGCTTGTATATGCTTTAGCGGGAGGAATTAAAGGCTCCATTCAAACCTTTGATTTAACACTTGCTGGAGCTGCAGTGTCTGCCTTCTTTTTATCTTTTACTCAAGTAGTTTTGTTTAAGGATCAAAAGACTATGGAAGAGATTATGTTTTGGATGACAGGCTCTGTAGAAGGACGAAGCATGAATGCGCTGCTTTATATAGTTCCCTACGTTGTGATAGCTTGGATATTGACCTTCATTATTTCAGGAAAGCTAAATATATTTTCCCTAGGTGAAGAGATTGCAAAAGGATTAGGCTTAAATACTGAGTTTTTAAAACTTCAGATGATTTTACTTACGGTGGTTTTAGCAGGTGCTTCCGTAGCTGTTGCAGGACCTATTGGCTTAGTTGGTCTTATTATTCCTCATCTAACTCGCTTTCTTGTAGGCTCGGAATTTAGATGGGCCATACCTTATAGCATAGTGCTTGGCTCAATATTTTTATTGTTGGCTGATATTGGCTCACGGTTTATTGTCTTTCCAAAGGAAATTCCAGTTGGAGCATTGACAGCTATAATAGGTACGCCGTTTTTTATCTATATAGCGAGAAAGGCGGAGAATAAATAATGAAGAAGTTTTTAGTAATTAGAAATAAAAGATTTTCTTTTATATATGAAAAAAGAAGTATGACTATTTTGCTTGCTACTTTTATTATTGCACTAATATCTATTATATTAAGCTTGAGTGTAGGGCAAAGATTTATAGCAATAGACAAAGTTGTTAAAGCAATTTTTGGTATAGGGAGCGGTGGAGACAAACTTATTATTAATACTTTAAGACTGCCAAGAACCTTAGTTGCTTTTTTTGTGGGAACCTCCCTTGGACTTTCTGGAGCAGTGCTTCAGGGAGTTGTTAAAAACCCTTTAGCTGCACCCAATATAATTGGCATTACGGACAGCGGCTCGGTAGGGGCATTAATATTTTTAACTTTGTTTACTGACCCTAAAAACAATTCGCTAACTACAAGCATATTTTATATGCCGGTGTTTGCTTTTATAGGGGCTTTTGCAGCAGTAATATTAGTGTATGTGCTGGCTTTTAAAAAAGGAGTTACTCCTTTCAGGCTTATACTTATTGGTATAGCGGTATCAGGTGCAGCGAAGGCTTTAACCTCAGTTCTTATAATAAATGGACCTGTAATTTTTATAAAAGAAGCTCAGCTTTGGATAACCGGGACGGTTTATGGAACAAACTGGACTCACGTTAAGCTTATATCAAGCTGGTTTGCAATTTTATTCGTGGTTACTATGATTTTGCTTAGAGAGCTCAATATACAAAACCTAGATGATGGCATATCTACCGGTCTTGGAAGCTCTGTAGAAAAAAATCGCTTTATACTTATGGTGTTAAGTGCAGCTATGGCAGCAGGGGCGGTAGCAGTAGGCGGGGGAATAAGCTTTGTAGGGCTTATAGCACCTCATATAAGCAGAAAGCTAACCAATTCCTCCTTTGAAAATATAGCTCCACTATCAACTCTAATTGGAGGAATTATAGTAGTTTTATCAGATATAGCTGCAAGAACGTTATTCTTTCCGTTAGATCTGCCAGTAGGGATATTTACCGCAGGAATTGGAGCACCGTTTTTCATATATTTACTTATTAAAAATCAAAGGTCACTTAGGAGGGGGATTTAATGAACAGTTTATCAGCAAACAGTTTAACTCTAGGCTATGGAGATTATATAGTGCTTAAAGATATAAATCTTATAATACCTAAAAATAAAATAACAATATTGGTTGGCAGCAACGTCTGCGGCAAGACCACCTTGCTAAAAACTATGGCTAGGCTTTTAAAACCCTTGTCAGGAAAAGTAATGCTTGGAGATATGAGCCTATTTGACAAACCCTCCAAGGAAATCGCAAAGGAACTTTCTATACTGACTCAAACTCCAAGTGCACCGGATGACTTAACTGTATTCAATCTGGTTAAGCAGGGAAGATATCCTTACCAAAAGTGGTTTAGTCAATGGAGCAAGGAGGATGAAAGTATAGTTGACTATGCTCTTGAGAAAACAGGGCTGACTGATATTAAGCACAAAAAAATCTCTGATCTTTCAGGAGGGCAAAGGCAAAGAGTATGGATAGCTATGACTTTAGCTCAGCAGACTGATATTATTTTGCTTGATGAGCCAACGAACCACTTGGATATTAAATATAAAATTGAGGTTTTGGATTTGCTAAAGAACCTAAATCAACAGGAGCACAGAACTATAGTAATAGTTCTTCATGATATAAACCTTGCAGCCAGATATGCTGACCATATAATAGCAATTAAGGAAGGAAAGGTTTATGCGGAGGGAGCGCCAAACAATATTGTAACAGAAAAAATGATTAAGGATGTTTTCGATATTAACTCTGTAATAATTCAGTGTCCTTTATTTAAGACGCCCATGTGTATAACTTATCAGAATTTGAATATGGCTAAAGAATAGTTCAAAGGAGAAGGTATAGATTTAAAGTGCCTTCTTTTTTAATTATATATAATATTATTTGAAAATATTATTAAACAAATCAATATATATTATTGTATTTGTCAATACGTGAAAACATTTGCAATTTATTGACAGGATATAGCAAGAAATGTAATATTAATATG
>CAZMQY010000406.1:0-3111 GCA_964568335.1 uncultured Clostridium sp. | reverse complement strand
TGGATGTATCAATGAATAAAAAGAAGCTAAATAGTAGGCCACTAAATATCAGCTCCGAAAACATTGAAACTATAGCAACAGATGTTAATATGTCAGAAAGGTATGTGTCTTTTAATAACCTTTTGGCTGATGCAGAGATAATAATAGAGGGTGAAGTTTTAGATGATATAAGTTACTTTGACTTTAATACTATTCCTCGTACAAAATCTCATGTGAAAGTCACAAAGTCCTATAACAATAATTCAAAAGTAGGAGATATACTAACATTTATTGAATCAGGAGGAATAACTACTAAGGATAAAATTATTGAGTATTCTGGAGAAAAAGAAAAATTCGGAACTATTTCCAACGAGGAAGATAAGAAAACTAAGGTAAAATACTTAGTTGGAGGATCTGAAACCATGAAATCCAAAGAAAAAGTTCTAATTTTTGCAGTGCAAGATAAAAGTAACTTTTACAAACTTTCAGAAAAATATTATATAAGCCTTGGAGCTTTTATGGGCAAATTTAATATAAATCAGGATAAAATAAAAAGATTCATGCCAAATAAAACAAAAAAAGATATTGATTTTGATTTGATAGAAAATATAGATGATTACAGAAAAGAATTAGAAAAACGTTTAAAAAGCAAGTAATATTTTTTACATCAGCATTTATCATCCACTTAAATGTATTATAGAACAAACTTCATAGACAGTAATAAAGCATGAATATTAAATATCATCACGACAAAATGCTTAGTGCCATCGGCACTAAGCATTTTGTATTCTACATTCCTTAATTACAAACCCAGAAGGCTAGTAAGTTAAATAACCTGTCTAATATTCATAATTCTCCACTTTCCATTTTCCTTTGAGATAGTTAATTCTTCTTCAGTACTGCCGAAAGGTCCCGTAGAGGTAGCCCAATTAAATTTAATAATAATTTTATAGATGTCCGAAGTTCTTTTTCTGTCAATTATTTTATAGTCAGACACCCAAGGACTAGAAACTCCAGTAACCCATATTTCATTGCTAAGCTTATTTTTGAATTCCTGTTTCAATTTATTGGATAATACAGAATACTGCATTGCACCATTGCGAGTTTTTACCCCCTTGGCATAAACAAAAGCAGTTTCTTCAGGAGTTGGCGCCTGTAGTTCACTTAAAGCCTCATCAAACAGCTTTAAATTCGTCTGCAGCCTATTTATTTCAACATCCTTTTCATCCTGAGCTTTTACAGGAACTGCAGAAGTTAGACATAATGAAACAATTAAGAGAAAAGTGAATAAATAAGGTACAAATCTTCTAATCATATAGCTTCTTCTCCTTTCACTCTAAACACTTCTATCAGATAGCTTATCCTTACATTTCCCCTGTGACAAATTTATATTCTAAAAAACCAGGGACGGTTAACAACTTTTCTGCATATAAGTCAGCAAAAAATTATTAACCGTCCCCTTATTTTTTCATAATATTTTACTTATTTGCTTTTAATCTTTAACCCTTTATCTCCCTTCATATAAAGCTTCACTTGTCCCTTAGCATCCCTGCCGACAATTTTTATTCTGCTGCTTCCCTTTTGAAGTTTTAAATCCTGTTGTCCAGCTTTTGTGCCGTAAACAAGAGTGCTAACCTTATTATCAGGGCTAACTAGAATCACCTTAAAATCTCCTTTTTCAATCTTAAGGTCATACTCTAAATTAACAATAGTTTCTTCTTTTGCTTCAACAGACCAAAGTGTATCCATACCATAAAAGGTGGCAAATTTGATATCTGATTTTTCGTTTGTAGTGCTTCCTATCCTTGATTTAAAACTATAGCTGTCTGCTTGCTTAACAATTTTTGAATCATCGTTATAAATACTTTTTTGAAACTCGGATATAGAACAACCTGTTAGATAAAATACTAAGCTGAAAAATAGTGAAAAAAGAGCTGTCTTTCTATATATTTTCATTATTTCCCCCCTTATCTGCTTATTGCATTCTTATATCTAGCATAATATTCCCTAAGGCTACTGTCAATATCTGTAATATCACTTATTTAAATAATTCCCTTCATTTCACAACTATCAATAATAATGTATAATAAATCATGTAAACGATAATATCTATGATAAAGGAGTGTTACCTATGATAACTTCAATAAAATTAAACTTGGAAACCATAGAAGCTTTGCTATATTTTTGGAATGCAGTAAAGGATAGAGAGAATGTTTCTGAAATGTTTATTTATGATTTAACTTCAATGCAAGGACTTACCCTAGCTTATGACAATAACTTCACCGAAGAATCTGTTAGAAGAGCTTTGAGCGCCCTTAAAAACAGAGAAATTTTTTCGAGAAACACAAGAGAAGAAGGACGATTTTACAACAATAATCTTTGGATGATGGAGGATTTGGAATATACCAACTTAATGGTTACTCCAATTAAAAAACTCAACCTTGACTTCTTAGTAGAAGACTTAAATGCCAAATTCCCTAATTCAAAATACAGTGAACTTGAGATCTATTTTTCTCCACTCCACTTAGAAGAATATTTCATTAAGGATAATAAACTAGTTATAAACTTTTTTAGAGTTAAGCCAAGCGATTTTGACGACAGTGCTTTTATCGGCGACAAGGAATTAAAAGCATATGTACAAGAAAAATTAGAAGAATTATTAAGCAGCAAATAAAATCTAGCGAATTTTTATAAAGAATCAAAGCTAAGAATGGATTACAATTTTGCAAACAAAATTGTAATCTATTCCTTCATTTAGCTATTCACCAACAACCTTAAATTCCTTAAGCATATTATAAAATCTTGCTCCATGTCCCTCTGAAGCCTCCACAAAATACTGCTGCTTGATTATGAAGGTTCCTCCTTTTGTATTGTCAACTAAATAGTACTGCTGAACTGTATCATTCCACTTTGTCCCGCTGCTTGCATAAAGTGATATGCTGCTTACAGGTTCTTTTACAGCACCTCTATTTTGAACTGTCTTATATTTTTCCTTAAGCTGCTTTTCAATCTCAGAAGCCACAACCTCAGGCTTTTTATCCTTAAGCTGCTCTATTTCCATAAAAACCTCTGGCACATTTGCAGCTTTATTTTTAGGTACTATTTTATCCTTCCCCTCAAGCTTCTGCATAG
>CAZMQY010000405.1:0-3127 GCA_964568335.1 uncultured Clostridium sp. | reverse complement strand
AAAACTTTCGAACAGTATCTTGAACGTTTAAAATCTATCAACGTAAATTTTGATGAAATTGCTTATATAGTAGTTGACCATACAGAGCCAGACCACGCAGGTTCTGTAGCAAAACTTTTAGACTACGCTAAAAATGCAAAAGTTGTAGGCTCTGCCCCTGCCATTCGATTTTTAAAACAAATTGCTAATAGACCTTTTCAGGAGGTTGTAGTAAAGCATGGCGACACCCTAAGCCTTGGAGACAAGACACTAAGATTTATTGAAGCACCATTTTTGCACTGGCCAGACTCCATATACACTTATGTAGAGGAAGATCATGTGCTCATGACTTGCGATTCCTTTGGCAGCCACTACTGCTTTGAGGGCATGTTTAGAGACCTAATACCACAGGAAAACGAAACGGAATATATGGGTGCCTTAAAATATTATTATGACTGCATAATGGGACCATTTAAGCCATATGTTATAAAGGCACTGGATAAAATCAAGGATTTACAAATAGATACCATATGCACAGGCCACGGTCCAATACTACGAGGAAATATTGATTTCTACAGAGACCTATACAGAACCTGGAGTACAGAAACAGCCCCAAGCGACGGCTTAACACGAGTTGTCATTCCTTATGTTTCTGCTTATGGCTTCACTGAGGATTTAGCTAAAAATATAGCTAAGGGCATAAGGTCTCAAATAGATACTTCAATAATTGATATTTATAATGTCATTGATCATAAACAGGAAGAAATTCTTGATAAAATCTATTGGGCAGATGCTGTTATATTTGGCTCCCCAACAATAAACGGAGATGCTCTTGAGCCCATAATGGAGCTTTTAATCAAGATGAATCCTCTTGTTCATGGCGGCAAGGTTGCAGCAGCCTTTGGTTCCTTTGGCTGGAGCGGAGAAGCTGTACCAAACATCGAAGCAAGACTTAAGGCTCTTAGGATGAAGCTTGTAACCCCAGGACTTAAAATTAACTTTAAGCCAAATGAAGCTGAGCTTACACAAGCCTACAAATTCGGAGAAACTGTAGCTGAGAAAATCAAAGAAAATGTTAATAAGGGGGTTAGAAATGTGAGAAAATCCAACCTTAAAATCTGGAGATGCATAGTCTGCGGTGAAGAATTTGAAAGTGAAAAAGCTCCAGAGATTTGCCCAGCCTGCGGTGCTACACAGGATCAATTTATCGAGGTTAAAAAGGAAGAAGTTGAATTTAAGCAAAGCAAAAAAGAAGAGTATTTAATAATTGGAAATGGAATAGCTGGATATTATGCAGCGGACTCCATAAGAAAAAGAAATACTGAAGCAGAGATTCATATACTTTCCGGCGAAAAGGTGCTGACCTATTACAGGCCTCAATTATCGGATTATATTAGCAAGGACATTGCAGACAAGAGATTCTTTGTTTCACCTGAGGAATGGTATGACAAGAATAACATCAAGGTTACCTTGGGAGTAAGAGTTGAAGAGCTAGATAAGGATAATAAAACAGCTCTATTAGACAATGGAACAGAGCTATCTTATGATAAGCTAATACTTGCAACAGGTGCAAGCAACTTCCTGCCTCCTGTCAAAGGCTTCGAAAAGAAAGGCGTATATGTATTAAGAGATTTAGAGGATGCAATTAAGATAAAGGAAGAAATGAAGCATGCTAAAAATGCTGTAGTTGTAGGCGGTGGTCTTCTAGGTCTTGAAGCGGCTTGGGAAATGAAAGAAGCTGGAATGAATGTAACAGTAGTTGAACTGGCGCCAAATCTTCTAACAATGCAGCTTGATAAGGAAGGCTCCCTATTATTTGAAAAGACAGTGTCAGAATCAGGAATAATAGCTTTAACCGGTGAATGCGCAGATGAAATTTTAGGTGATGACACCGTAACGGGCTTAAGGCTAAAAAACGGAAAAGTTGTGGAAGCAGATTTAATCTTATTCTCCGTTGGAATCAGACCAAATTTAAAGCTTGCTAAAGAAGCTGGCATAGAAGTTAATAGAGGTATTTTAGTAAATGAAAAGATGGAAACCTCTATTCCCTGCATCTACGCCTGCGGTGACAACGCTGAGCTTAAGGGCAGAATCTACGGCAACTGGCCAGCAGCCTCTGAAATGGGCAAGGTAGCTGGAGCTAATGCTTCCGGTGAAGAGGCAGTATTCCAAGATTTTGTAAGCTCAGTAGTATTCAATGCAATAAATTCACAGATATTCAGTGTTGGGGATGTTAAGCCTTCTGGTGACAATGTTGAGGTATTATCCTCAGTTAATACTGAAAAGAGAGTCTACAAGAAGCTGTTCTTTAAGGATAAGAAGCTGGTTGGCGGAATATTGATGGGCGACACTAAGAGGTCTGTAAGGTTAATGAAGGCTGTGCAGGCTGGGAAGATGATGGCGGATGTGCTTAAGGAAGAGATATTAGTATAAGCAAAAGGCAGCTCTCGAAATGAGAGCTGCCTTTTGCATGTATTTAATTGCTAAAAAAAGCATTTACAACATCAGTAATTTTTTGAGCAACTTGGTCCTGATAATTAGGTGAAGCTATTTTTTTAATTTCATCTGGATTAGAAATAAACCCAGCTTCAATCAATACAGAAGGCATATTAGTCCATCTAGTCACATATAAATTATGATCTCTACTTCCCCTATTTGATACACCTAGTCCACTTAGCTGATCTACAAGTGCTTCTGCTAAACTTGCACTTTTAATAGCTGCATCTGAAGGGGTTGCATCATAAGCAGTAACATTATTTATACTTATAGATTTTGTTATTCCATTATCATTATAGTAAAGGTAGCTATCTTTTTCGTATAGAACTTGATACCTTTTTCCACCATAATCAAAATATGCACCACTCATATCTATTCCTGGTCTAAAGGTACTGTAGTGGGTACTTGTTCCACCAGCAGTAGAGCTTGTACTAGAATCATGGTGAATACTTAAAAATAGATCTGCATTATTATCATTAGCAAACTTTGCTCTATCAGACAACTCAATAAATACATCATTTGAAGGATCCCTAGTATACAGTACATTTGCACCTAAGCTTTTTAGTTTTTCACCTAGCTTTTGTACTATTTGTATATTTAAATCCTTCTCTTGATATCCATTTCCTACTGCACCTGGGTCTTTTCCGCCGTG
>CAZMQY010000404.1:0-3129 GCA_964568335.1 uncultured Clostridium sp. | reverse complement strand
TCCTATTTTGCTTTAGCTTCTGCTACCGTATCTATAACAGCTTATCAATCAAGGATTGTAAGCAATAGTGATGCTTTATCAGGAACAGAACAAAAGAATCATACATATACCGAAGATATAAGACAGCAATTAGAACATAATCAGATAGCTGCTGCTGTAGAAGAGAAGCCTCCAGTTTTAACAGCTACAATTTCTGCTGATAACACTAAGGAGCTTCAGTCTAAATCTGTCTCTGCAAGCAATCAGGCTCTATCAAGAGGTGGTAGTGCTATATCAGAGCCCACAAAAAAAATTCCTGCAAAGTCCCCAGAACCATCAAAAGCCGCTATAGAGCTTTTAGATTGGTGGAAACAAGCAAAAAGTGTATTTAAAATTGGTACAACCGCCGTGGTGCAGGATGTCCGAACGGGAAAGACTTTCAAAATTGTAAGAACTATGGGCAGTAATCATGCAGACTGTGAGGCAGCTTCCAAGGCTGATGCTGATATAATTAAAAGTATTTGGGGTGGTTTTTCTTGGGATGTACGGCCTGTAATAATTAATGTTGGGGTTAGAAGACTGGCTGCCAGCATGAGTTCCCTTCCTCATGCTGGTGTTGATTCAGCTCCTGCCTTTGCAACAGTTGATAATCGCTCTGAGGGTTATGGAAAAGGAGAGAACCTTGATGTAATAAAAGGCAACGGCATGAATGGCCATTTTGATGTTCACTTCTTAAACAGCACACGTCATAAAGACGGACAAGTTGACCCAAGGCATCAGTCTGCTATTAAAGTAGCAGCAAAAAAATAACGCAGGCTTAAACCTGCGTTTTTCTTTGTACTTTTAAAATTTTCATACTCTTTAATGATATAAGCTATAGATCTCTCCTTACCTATGTGCTTCATATAAGATTCGATTTATATTTGCTATTACCTCGTTAGCATTTGGCATGCCTTCTGTATAAACAACGATTATATACGGTTTCGGTGTATAAACAATACCGACATCATTCACAAACTCACCATAGTTACCTATTTTATGGGCAACTATGTTCTTAGGCACGTACTTATCTAGTCTATCATTAAATATAGTTGTCTTCATAACACCTATAAGCCTTGTATAGTATTGATTATTTCCTTTATTCTCGTAAAGTTGTTTTAAGAATGTTAGTCCTTCATTTGGAGTTACAACATTTTTATCCATAGGAACAGAATGTCCAACTTTTTCTCCAAATCGTCTTTTCATTTCGGTTCTGCCTATTCTCCTTATAATCATATTAGTGGCAATATTATCTGAATAGATTATGCTGTAGTCGCTTAATGTCAACAGAGGTATTGGCTTAGTTTTATCCTTACCTTGAAGTATTCCCGTACCTCCCTCATAGTCTGCTTGAGTATACTGGAGAGCCTCGTCAATTTTCACTTTGCCTTCCTTAACCATGTCAAACAAAACCATATTCATCTGCACCTTTACAGTACTCGCTGCAGTAAAATACTTGTCTCCATTAATTGAAAAGCTTTTTCCTGTTTCAATATCATAGTATCCAATACCGGCCTTAGAAACCTTTGTTCCTAAATAATCTCTAAGCTTTTGCTCCAAAGGTTTGTCCGATTTAATAATGCTCTCAATGCTATTATTAGGTTTACCTGGAACAACAGCATTTACTGGCTTGCTATCGTCACTGTCTGCTTTGTCCATTTGTTCTTTAAGCATTTTCATCCTTTTTTGCTGAGCTAATGCCTTTACTTGCTCCATCTCTTCAAAATACATATCATTAGGAGAAGTGCTTGAGATAATTATATTATTTTCAAATGTTTGCTTGTCCTTTTGCTTACCAAAATAAATCAATGAGAACGCTACTACAGTCATTAAAATAAGTATTCCAGCAGTACGCAATACCCTTTTAAATTTTTTGCTCAAAATTAATCCCCCTTACCCTGATAATTAAGCGCAATAGGCTTATAAACCAACCACATAAAGTATTATAACACAAATTTATTTAACTTTGTTTGGAAATAACTGATATAAGCATAAAAACTAAAAACACGAAAGAAAGCTAAATGCTTCTTTCATGTTTTTAGTTTCTCATTGACAATTATTAATTCTTTTAGAGCTCATACATTTCCATATTAGCTATAGCTTCTTCTACCAATCTTTCAACGTCCAGCAAACTTTCAGACTTCCTCATCTTATCTAGGGCTGGCTTAGTCTTAGGATGTTTGGGTACAAAAATTGTACAGCAATCCTCGTAAGGTAATATTGAAGTTTCATAGGTTCCAATTTGCCTTGATATATCCATAATGTCTTGCTTATCCATAGCAATAAGAGGTCTGAACATTGGTCTATCTGCTGCATCTGTACTTACCACCAAGCCTTCCATAGTTTGACTTGCAACCTGTCCTATGCTTTCTCCTGTGGTTACGGATTGTATATTAAGCTTATCAGCTAAGCTGCAGGCAATCCGCGTCATAAATCTTCTCATAATAATTGTAAGTTCATCTTCTCTACACTTATCGATAATAGACATTTGTATATCTGTAAAAGGAACTACATAAAGCTTAATGCTTCCTGTATAGTTACTTAGTATTGCAGCCAGCTGCTTAACCTTTTCCTTGGCTCTCTCGCTTGTATAAGGATGGCTGTGGTAATAAACGCAGCTCACTTCTACTCCTCTTCTTGCCATCATATAACCTGCAACCGGAGAGTCTATTCCTCCTGAAAGCATAAGCATTGTACTTCCATTCATTCCATAAGGAAGTCCTCCAACAGCCTTTACTTTCTTGGAGTATACATAAGCCATTTGCTCTCTTATTTCAACATTAACAGTGAACTCTGGCTTATTGATTTTAACAGTTAAACCAGGAACAGTCTTTAAAATATATGCTCCTATTTCTCTGCTGATATCCATGGAATTTCCTGGGAAATTCTTATTTGCTCTGTTAGTTTCTACCTTGAAGGTGGCCGCTCCGCTTTCCTTAATTGCTTCTACAGCCTGCTTCTTTATTTCCTCCATAGAAGGTTCTACCTCGGTAACTATACTTACCTCCATCACACCGAAAACCTTCATAACCTTGTCTATAACTTCTTCTAATTCTTCAGAATATATAAACCATCTCCCTTGATCTACAACAAATTCATAATCTGTACATT
>CAZMQY010000403.1:0-3146 GCA_964568335.1 uncultured Clostridium sp. | reverse complement strand
ACTGATTCTATAGCTGAGAAAGAATCTTCCTTTTCAATTTCGTCGTCAACTTCTGGAAGTTCAACATATACTATATCTCCTAAGTGGTGTTGTGCATAGTCAGCAACGCCTATAAACGCTAAATTTCCTTCTACCTTAACCCATTCATGATCCTTAGTGTAAAATAATCCTTTTGCAACTTTCATTATTAACCCTCCTAAATTATTATTTTTTTAAGAATTTTTTACTAATTATTTTAGCCTTAGCTGGCTTGTTTCTTATCATAATATCAACTTCTGTACCTAATTCTGTATATTCAGGTGCAATAAGTGCATTACCAATATTTTTCTTAACAGTTGGTGCCATATAACCTGTAGTAACATGTCCTATTACTTTACCATCTTTTTGAATTTCATAGCCTTCTCTTGGAATTCCTCTGTCAATCATTTCGAATCCAGCTAACTTTCTCTTAAGTCCTTCTTTCCATTGGTTGTTAAGAGCTTCTTTACCTATGAAATCTGATTCTTTATCAAGTTTTACAAAGTACTTAAATCCACCTTCAAGAGGATTTACTTCTGCTGAAATTTCATGTCCATATAATGGCAATGAAGCTTCAAATCTAAGTGTATCTCTACATCCTAGACCACACGGTTTAATTCCTTCTTCTTTTCCTGCTTCAAGTATATCTCTCCATACCTTTACTACACCTTCATTAGTGGTATAAACTTCAAAACCATCTTCTCCAGTATACCCTGTTCTGGAAACCATACACTCTACTCCATTGATATCCACTTTCCTATTTAATGTGAAGAAAGTAATTGTATTTAAATCAGTCTCTGTTAATTTTTGTAATACTTTTTGCGCTAGAGGCCCTTGTATTGCTACTTCTCCAACAGTATCGGAAATATTAGTGATTTCTACGTCAAAATTACCTTTTTGCTCTAATATCCATTTATAATCCTTAGCCGTATTTGAAGCATTCACTACTAAGTAATAATCATCATGAGCTAATTTGTATACTAATAAGTCATCTACAACTCCTCCATCAGGCGCACACATGAAAGTATAGACTATTTGGTTATCTACAACTTTAGATATATCATTTGTCATAAGATAATCTACAAATGCCAAAGCGTCCTTTCCTTTAATAGTGATTTCACCCATATGGGATACGTCAAACAGACCTACAGCATTTCTGACTGCTTCATGTTCTGCAACTAAACCCTCGTATTGCACTGGAAGATACCATCCTGCATAATCAACAACTTTTCCTCCTAGGCTTACATGTTCATCATATAATGGGGTTTTCTTTGCTTCCATTTAACCACTCCTTCCCTTATTTTTTCATACTACGAATATGTTACCCTATTCTTTAAAATTTAAACTAATTTTATTTATATATGGATAAGTGGTATAATATTGTAGTATCGCTTTAATTATACAAGAGGAGGTAAAAATATGCAATACCGTTATTTTACTAAAGACCAGTTAAAAGTATCACAATTAGGCTTTGGATGCATGAGATTTCCAGTATTAGAGGGTGATTCAGGTAAGATTGATAAAATTTTAGCAACTCAGATGCTTCACCATGCAATTGATAATGGAGTTAATTATATTGATACTGCCTATCCCTATCATAAGGGTAATAGTGAGTCATTTGTAGGCAATGCTTTAAAGGATGGTTATAGAGAAAAAGTATATCTAGCAACAAAATTGCCTGTTTGGCTAGTTGATTCTTATGAGGATTTCGAAAAATATTTGGATGAGCAACTAGAAAGATTGCAAACTGATTATATTGACTTTTACCTTCTTCATGCTTTATCAGAAAAAACTTGGAAAAAGGTTTATGATTTAAATGTATTAAACTTTCTTGATGAAGCTAAAAGGAAAGGGAAAATCAAATATGCAGGTTTTTCTTTCCATGATAGTTTAGATGTATTCAAAAGTATTGTAGACTCATATTCTTGGGATTTTTGTCAGATACAATTAAATTACATGGATAGACATTATCAGGCAGGAATCGAGGGAATGAAATATGTTGCCGACAAAAATATTTCCCTGGTAATAATGGAGCCTATAAAAGGTGGAAAATTGTCGAACGCTTCAAAAGAAATATCTGAAGTTTGGGATAAAAGTCAAATTAAAAGAACTCCTGCTGAATGGGCTTTACAATGGATTTTAAATTTTGAAGAAGTATCAGTAATCTTATCTGGTATGTCAACTATGGACCATGTTATAGAAAATATTAGAACTGCTTCTGATTCATCTCCGAATTCCTTAACCGCAGAAGAATTGGCATTAATTGATGAGGTAACTGATATATATTCGCAAAATATTAAGGTAGGTTGCACTGGATGTGAATATTGTCTTCCTTGTCCACAAAATGTAGAAATACCAGATATATTTGAATTATATAATAATGTTTATGTTTATGGTACTGAAAAAGAGTCTAAAGCTTCTTATAATAGACTTATTGAGTTGGAAAAAAGTGCCCAAACTTGTGTTGCGTGTGGCGCATGTGAATCAGCATGTCCTCAACATCTAGAAATTATCAAATCTCTTAAAGAAGCTGACAACATTTTAAGATAGACTTAAATATTGGGAACCACTAGGCAATGGTTCCCAATATTTAATCCACGTTATCCACATTATCCACAATCAGCCGTGGATAATTTATGTAAACCTACTATTTTCTCTTAACTATTAGTTTTCCTAATATTGATAAATACATATTATTAATTATTCACAGTTATCCATATTATCCACAATTTTTATTAACATTTTAGAATTCATGTTTTGCATCTATTTCATTAAAATAATTCATTATGCCCACATATATTGACCAGGCTATTTTCTCTTGATAGGACTCATCTATCAACAATTGTTCTTCCATAGTATTTGAGAGGAATCCACATTCAACTAATACGGCTGGTATATTTACCTCATTTAATATATATATATCATCTCTTTTTTGAGGTTCTCTTTTGTTATCTTTATCTAGTATATTTCTTAATTCTTCTTGTATCACTGATGCTAGTTGCTCTCCTTCTTCTGATCCTTTTTTATAAAAGGTTTGGGCTCCATAATAAGATGGTCTAGTAAAGCTATTTAAATGTATTGATACAAGTATTTCACTGCTACTATTGTCTATAATCTCCCTTCTCTTT
>CAZMQY010000402.1:0-3146 GCA_964568335.1 uncultured Clostridium sp. | reverse complement strand
TTTATACTCCTCGAAGCAAAGGCTTGAGTTAAAATCCAGGTAATCAATATAACTAATACAGCCATTATCCATCTTTCCCTTAATTGATGCTTGGCCTGTTTTTTATATTCAGAATTTGGTTTTAAAGTGCCTTCGTACATTTAGTTCATCCCCTTTTTATATGTAATAAATATATAACTATTTTATTGTCAGCGCCGCATTAATATTCTAGGTTAAAAACATAAACATTCTAAGCACATCGAAATAGTTGTCAGCCTCATAAGCAACAGTTGTTGGATTCACAAGCCTTGCCCCTGGATAAAAGGAAGCTGCATAGGCATACTTGTGGTTTGAATATCCAAGCTCTACTTTAAAACTCTCTGGCAGCTTTACTAAACAGCTTTTATAGTCACCCTTTAGTGCTTCTTCAACACTATTTTTAATTTGTTCAAGAGCTAGTTCAGGATGAATACTGATTACAGAATTGCCAACTCCCTTTTTAACAGCTACAGTTTTAATATAATTATTTGTTTTATAAACTGCTTCACAAAGCTCCTCATCGCCGCTTACCAATATCACAGGTACTCCCACCAATGATGCTGTATATGTATTTATCAAAAATTCACTTGCTATCTCATCATTTATCTTAATATAACTTACTTTGCTGCTGTTTAATGTATGGGAAAGAGGATTTCCTGAAAGACTCCCTGCTGAGTGATAACCAATCATAATTGCAGCATCAAAGCTCTCATCTAGTTCCTGCATCATGCAGAAGGGATGTCTACTCCAATCCCTGATAAGCTTTGAATTCTTTGGAAGCATGTTCATATCCAGGTTTCTTGCAGAATCATGAGCATCTTTAATCCAAATATCTTCTGCTCCTGCATTTTCTGCCCCTTCACAGGCAGCTACAACCTCCTTAGTCATCTGCTGAGCAAACTCCCTAAAGTTAGGCATGTTCTTTTCTGTTTCATTCCAGTGTACTATGCCAGTAACCCCTTCGATATCGGCACTAATATAAATTTTCATACTTTATCCTCCCCTTATATAAATGGATTTTCTAAAAGCTTAATTTCTTTAGCCTTTGGATTTATACTAACCTTGCAGCCTAAAGGCATTATTATTTTAGGATCAGTGTGTCCAAAGTCCGTATTCATGACTATAGGTATATCTGATATGCCGAACTCGTCCCTAACGACGCTTAGAACAGTTTTATAAAGCTCTTCTTTTTCTTCCTTTGAATAAGCCTTAGATCTTCCAAACATTATTCCTTTAATCTTATTTAGAACTCCTTGAACACCATAGTTTCGAAGCATATATCCAACTTGAGACGGAGTTGGTTTTTCCTCTGAGGTTTCAAGGAATAATATCTTATCATTCCAGAAGTCTTTCTCTGGCCAATAATCCGTTCCTTTTAAAAACTCCAGCACCTCGGCACAGCCTCCCCAAAGAGTTCCTTCAGCCTCTTCTTCTCCCTGCAAGAAAATCCAACCTTCGTTTTCATAAAATTCTTCGCATTGTCCCAAAGTCTCTTTATCCTTCCAGTCTTTATATTTATCAGACCATCTATCATAGGACTTATAGGCAATACTAGCATAATCCTCAAATAAAAACAGCCTTAAATGCTCTTCAAATTGAGCTGGAAGATACTTTAACTGAGCAAGTCCCGACATTACTGAAGGACCATAGAAAGTTACCATTCCCAGTGAATTTAAATAAGATAAATATGTAGTTGCATCTGAATAACCCATAATAAACTTTGGATTTTTTAATATGGTCTCAATATCCAAATACTTTAATATCCTAATTGATTCATAACCTCCAATAGACGCTATGATTCCGTCAATTGTGTCATCAGCAAAGGCTTTATTCAAATCATCAGCACGAAGCTTAGGATTTTTATAAAGCTCCTCTGGAGACATTCTTGCTGTTGGCATTTCAACTATTTCAAAACCAAAAGTCTCCTTCAAGTTTTTTAGTCCTAATTCATATATACCTGGAAACAAGTATGGCACTCCGCTCGATGGTGAAACTATAGCTATTCTTGAACCTGGCTTTAATCTTTTTGACTTTAGCATAATCTTGCCCCCTTCAATTCTTTTGGATATATTTGTATGTAAATATAGTATATAGCATATAGAATAGCAAGTAAAATAAATTAAACTATATTTTTTAATATAAATAAATTTTTAAATAGCTAAATTAATAAGACATGCCTTTTATAAAATATGTACCTATAATCTTGATGAGCTGACAGTGCCGGATAAAGTAAGATATGTTCATAAGTAAGAAATCTCCTTTCAACTCATTGAAAGGAGATAACTGAACTTTAACCCATATTGTCTAAAAACAATAATTTTTTACAAGCATGTGCAAACCCATTTTCATTATTAGTCTTTGTAATAAACTTAGCCTGCTGTTTTAATTCTTCAGGAGCATTCTCAACTGCAATTCCAAGGCCAGAATACTTTATCATATCCAAGTCGTTTAAATTGTCTCCAAACGCCATTACATTAGCCATATTAATGTTCTTGGATCTGCATAGCCTAACTAAAGCATTACCTTTAGATACACTGCTTTTAACTATTTCTAAAAAATTATCGTGGCTTCTAAAAAAATTAAACTGTCTGTTACTTATTTTAGCTAACTCTTCGTTAACATCATCCAATACATCTTTTTCACCTATAAGCATAAGCTTTGGATATTTTTTCTTTATCACCTTAGTAAAATCAGATGCTTCAACAAATTTATAATTATTTACCTTGCACTCAAGATCCGTAAATATAGTTTTTTTACTGCAAATAACAGTATTATTTTCATGAACTACAAAGGAAATATCATAGCCCTTAAGGAAACTATAAACATTATTTATAATAACCTCATCTACAAAGTCAAAATCATAGCTTTTGTCTGCCCTTACATCATAAAAAGTAACTCCGTTCATAGCTATAATATAATCTACCTTATCAAAGATATTATACTCCTTTAAAAATTCACATAGAGGTTCTTTACCCCTGCCAGTGGCTATGGCAAACTCAATATTATTTTCCTTAAGCCTTGTAATAGCAGATAGGTTTTCCTCCGAAATTCTATGTTCATTATTTAAGAGTGTTCCATCCATATCTGTAATTACCATAGAAATTTGGTTATTTTTCATAACTTTTGTT
>CAZMQY010000401.1:0-3151 GCA_964568335.1 uncultured Clostridium sp. | reverse complement strand
GTCCATGCCAACGCCTCTACCCGAGATATCAGTTACAACCTCATTTGTACTGAAGCCTTGAACAAATATAAGATTTCTAATATCAGCATCTGACATTCCTTCCATATTAATTCCAAGCTTCTCTGCCTTAGCCTTAATTTTATTTACATCAAGGCCTTTTCCATCATCCTCAACCTTAATAACTGCCTTAGTTCCTTCCTGATAAGCTATAAGCTTTATCTTTCCAACAGCATCCTTACCCTTAATAATTCTTTCTTCTTTGGTTTCGATGCCATGGTCTGCTGCATTTCTTATAAGATGAATAAGAGGCTCTCCAATTTCATCTATAACAGTTCTGTCTAACTCAGTATCCTGTCCTTGAACTACAAGCTCAATTTCTTTATTTAGCTCTACGGATAAGTCTCTAACCATTCTTGGGAATCGATTAAATACTACATCTAATGGCATCATCCTTATTTTCATAACTAAATCTTGAAGATCGGAGGTAGTTCTAGCCACCTGCTCTAAAGTTTCATTAAGCTCACTAAGCTTGTGGCTGCTGCTTATTTGTTCAAGCCTTGTTCTGTGTATAACAAGTTCAGATACCATGTTCATAAACTTGTCCAATCTTTCTAAATCAACCCTAACAGACTGATGAGACTTTTTATGGGAGGCATTTTCCTTGTTAGTTTCTCTTGCAGTTTGTAAGGACTCCTTAACTATATTTTCACTGACTTGGCTTTGCTCAGCCTTCACTACTGTATTTACATTTAGCTCCTCAGTTCTTAGTGGTGTTATTAATACCTTTTCTACCTCGGAAATATTTATAAGACTTTCATATATATTCTCATAAGGCTTATTAGTTAAATATATCAGCCCTATTTCAAACTCAAAATTTTCACTTTCTATATCCTCTGCAGCAGGAACTGATTTTATGATTTCTCCATTTTCCTCTAAGCTTTTAAATATTAAAAATGCTCTTGCAGATTTAAGAAGAGTATTTTCACTTAAGTTTATCTTTATTTCGTAAGAATTAAATCCCTTATATAGCGCCTGTTTTACAATATTTAAATCATATTCATTAAGCTCTATGTCAGTTTTCCTATTTAAGTCTTGAACTATGTCCTTGCTTTGTATTGCAATAACTTCTTCCTCAAAAGGTTCATTATTGTTTGCTATAGCTTCAAGGCCTGCTATTATATCCTCTATAGAAACAGTTTCACTATTTCCTTCTGATATGTTATTTACCATAACCTCAAGAGTATCCAAGCACTGAAATAGTACTGTTACCACCCTTTCAGTAACCTTTAATTCACCATCTCTAAATTTAGTCAGTACATCTTCCATCTTGTGGGTTAGTTCAGCCATAATGCTAAAGCCCATAGTGGCTGCCATGCCTTTTATAGTGTGAGCTACTCTAAATATCTCATTTAACTTATCTATATTTCCTGGTTCTTGTTCTAACTCAAGCAGTGATTCATTTAAGCTTTGAAGATTATCCATTGATTCTTCAAGGAACATTGAAAGATATTGTGATGTATCCATAAGTTTCCTCCTTTATCTATAGCTTTCTGTATATGAATGTAGATGCTTTGTCAAAGCCATACTCTTTATAATTGTATATACTCTCCGTAGCCCCTACAAAAAGTAGTCCACCTTTTTTTAGCGAAGCACTAAATTTTCTGTATATCTCATCTTTAACATCTTGATTAAAATATATTACCACATTTCTGCATACTATCAGGTCAAAATCTTTTTCGTATGGCTCAAGAATAAGATCATGCTTTTTATAGGTTACCATATTCTTAATTCTAGAGTCTATTATATATTTGTCTCCTGAAATATTAAAGTATTTGTTTAAGAATTCCTTATTTACATTTTTAACTTCTGAATAGGAGTATTCTCCAGCCTTAGCTTTTTGAAGTATAGTTGCATCTATATCTGTCGCAGTTATCTTGTGTCTGCCATTTGGACTTAAATCGTCCATAATCATTGCTAGAGAATATGGTTCAGCACCTATAGAACAAGCTGCACTCCATATTTTTAAACCATTGCTTTTGGTCAGCAATTCACTTTTAATCTTTGTTTTAAGCTCTTCAAATATTTCTGGATTTCTAAAAAACTCTGTTACATTAATAGTTATAAAGTCCAAAAACCTTTGTTTTTGCGAGCTGTCTTTTCTTAAAAGAGCAATGTATTCATCTACAGAATTTACGCCAACCCTTGACATTAGGCTTAAGATTCTTCTATGTAGCTGATTTGATTTATATGCTGATAAGTTTATATTGAATTCCTTAAGCGCCCATTGTTCGAAATATGCCAAATCCATTGAAATCCCCACCTTATCGTACTTGAACAATTTTTATTATTTGTGAAGCAACCATATCAATTGGTAAGACTAAGTCTACCTTTCCTGTTTCATAGGTTGCTTTTGGCATGCCATAGATAGTGCAGGTTGACTTATCCTCTGATATAGTTATTCCACCATTTTTCTTTATTTCTACTGTACCTTGAGCCCCATCCTTGCCCATGCCGGTTAATACAGCACTTAAAAGGTGAGAGCCATAAACCTTTGCTGCAGAGAAGAAGAGCTTGTCCACAGCTGGTCTAACTCCCCATATAGAAGGCTCGGTATTCAAATGAATTCTTTTGTCACTTTGAACCTCCATATGATAACCTCCAGGAGCTATGTAAACTACATCCTTTTCTATTAGTTCATTATCAGAAGCCTCTACAACCTTGATTTTGCTGTTAGAATTTAGTCTGTCAGCAAAGGCTTTTGTAAAGCCTACAGGCATATGCTGCACTATGAAAATTGGTACTCCTAACCTTTCAGGCAGGTTTGTAACAACCGAATAAAGTGCTTTAGGTCCTCCTGTAGAAGCCCCTATAACCACAGCTTCAATTTTATTGTTTAAGCTTCTATTAATCACCTTGCTTTTTTCAACTAGGACAGGTGTGGAACTTTCTTTTAAACGAGCTATTCTTATCTTTTCTGTTAATTCTTCTTTAACCTTATTTATATCTAGGGATATTGAGCCTGATGGTTTTGATACAAAATCAAAGGCTCCTGCTTCAAGACATTCCATTGTAAGCGCGGTACCCCTTAGAGTTATGCTGCTGAGCATAATCACAGGGATGTTAATGTTTCTTTTTTTAGCTTCCCTTAATG
>CAZMQY010000400.1:0-3155 GCA_964568335.1 uncultured Clostridium sp. | reverse complement strand
ACATTTACAATTAACTACTCTTATCTAAAATATTTATTTTAAATTATTCACTAGTTCCTTAAACCTGTTACCCCTAACTTCAAAATTCACAAACATGTCAAAGCTTGCACAAGCCGGAGCGAGTAAAACAAAATCCTCTTTCTCTGCTGCCGCTCTAGATTTTTCAACAGCCTCCTCAAAGGTATCCGCCATAATTATATCAATACCTGCATTCTTCTTAACCTTAACCTTCTCAAAAGCCTCTTTTATTTTATTCTTAGTAGCCCCTATTAAAACTAGCTTCTTTATATATGGGTAGCCTTCTTCAGCTAATGTATCAAAGGGTATATGCTTATCAGAACCTCCAGCGATTAAAATAATCGGTTTCCCGAACACCTTGATATCAGCCAGAGTTCTAGATGGGCTTGACGCTATAGAACTATTATAGTATCTAACTCCATTAAACTCCCTAACAAACTCAAGTCTATGCTCTACTCCTGGAAAAGTAGTAGCAACCTTTTTCATGCTTTCTACACTTACCTCATCGCTTAAGGCAGAGAAGGCTGCAAGATAATTCTCCACATTGTGCATTCCTTTTATAACAATATCTTCAGCTTTACATACTTCCTTGCCTAACACATATAAAACTCCATCCTTATAGTAAGCGCCTTTGTCCATAACTTCTTTAATGCTAAACTGCAGCACACTGCCTTTAGCCTCGCCTACCATAGAGTTAGTAATTTCGTTATCCTTATTTAATACCAGCACTCCATTAGCATCCTGGAATTTAAAAATATTCTTTTTTGCCTCTACATACTCTTCCATATCCTTGTGAATGTCTAAATGATTTGGACTTAAGTTAGTTATAAGAGAAATCTCTGGGGATACTGTCATGGTCATTGTCTGAAAGCTTGAAAGCTCTAATACAACCTTATCAGTGCTCTTTATAGCTTCAATTTCAGCAAAAAGCGGTGTTCCAATATTTCCACCTACCCAGGTTTTATAGCCTTCTTCTTTTAGTATGTTATATATAAGGCTTGTAGTGGTTGTTTTCCCATCGCTGCCTGTTACTCCAAATATCTTAGCCGGGCAATACCTAACAAACTCCTCCATCTCCGAAGTAATATACGCCCCCTCAGCCTTAGCTCTTACTAAAGAAGGGCTGTCAATTCTCATAGAAGGAGTTTTAAAAACCACCTCATAACCTGTTAAATTGTCTAAATAATTATCTCCAAGTACGAGTTTAACACCTTTTGATTTGAACTCTTCCGCTACAGTTCCAAGCTGTTCTTCACTTTTTTTATCGAAAGCACTAACCTTTGCTCCTAATTCTAATAGAAATCTTATGAGTGGAATATTGCTTACACCAATTCCAACTACAGCTGTATTCTTACCCTTTATAAAGTCCTTAAATTCCTGAAAATCTTTCTTCATCTAGAACCCTCTCTTTATCAATAAGTACTTTTCTATAATTATACCACTTTTCCACGAAAATCTTCAATTTAAAGCCCACTTGCCAAATTTTTTTTTATTCTAATGCATATACTTCTCATTTTTAGGACTCTTCTTGGCATATATTATACAGAATCAATTTTAGGTGTGGTGAATATGCCCTTTTTAATGCTGCTAATAACCTCTCCCTTAGTTTTTATAGCAAATAGTAAAAGTCAAAAGACAGAAGCTTTTATTTTAGCAAAACTCTTTGGTATTTGGCTACTGTCTTTAGTGTACATAACCATTAATAATAATTTTCGCATACCTCTAGGTATTATATGTGCTATACTAATTCTCCGCAAAACAAAAACCAACATAAAATCTAAGCTTGTAGCACTTTTAATTGGAATAGCAAGTCTTCTTTCTAGTTCTTTAGCACATTTATTATATAAAATATAAATAGAATCCTGTCGAAATTGTGCGAATATATTTAATATAAAAACTTTAAGTTTTACTATTGTAAAGTGGAAAATATTTATGCTATACTAATCTCGTGCCGTAAGGAAAACATTAATATAATTCCCCATATTTTAATAAGATATAATATATCCCCATGATAAACCCCATTTGATACCGGACACCCCCATGTCCGGTATCTTTTTTTATATAAAAACTTGTAGTGAACAATATTATTATTTATAGCAGCAGTTCTAAGAAATTTTAATATTTACAAAGAAAAGAAAGCTATAAAACAAAATACCACTGTAACTATTGAAAAAACTGATACTATTTTACTTTCATCCCATCCGCTTAGTTCAAAATGATAGTGAATAGGACTCATTTTAAAAAATCTTTTCTTAGTTAGTCTATAATAAGTAATTTGAATAACAACTGATAATAATTCTATTACATAAATTCCACCCACAAGCAAAATTAGTAGAGGCATTTTTAGAAGCATAGCTACAGTGGCCACTGCTCCGCCAATAGCCAGGGAGCCTGTATCCCCCATAAAAATCCTTGCGGGAAACATATTGAATCTAAGAAATCCAAGTAGTGCTCCTATAACTGCACTGCAAAAGATTGCAAGCGAATAGTGTCCAAGTCCAAAGCTAAGAGTGGCAAAAAAGGTCATAATAAGAAGTCCTATGGCTCCTGCAAGACCATCTAATCCATCCGTAAAATTTGCCGCATTAGTTGTACAGGCAAAATAAAATATCATTAAAGGTAAATACCATTTGCCTAAGTCAAAAGATTTTTTTAAAAAAGGTACTACAATGCTTGTACCATTATTAATATAAAAACACATGTAAGCACTAACAAAGGCGGATACTATAATTAATAATAGCATCTTTTGATAGGCTTTAAGTCCTAAGTTTTCCTTTCTTAAAACCTTAGCGGCATCATCGAGAAATCCAATACCGCCAAAAGCTATAAAACTCAATAAGACTAGTAGCCCTTCATTATTTATGCGATCTTTCA
Source organism: uncultured Clostridium sp. (assembly GCA_964568335.1). Taxonomy (GTDB): domain Bacteria; phylum Bacillota; class Clostridia; order Clostridiales; family Clostridiaceae; genus Clostridium_AT. Next base: position 263 of record CAZMQY010000400.1, on the reverse strand, counting down.
TTAATAGCATTGTAAGAGCAGTACTCAAAATAAAAATAAGGCCTCCAAAGGATGGCGTCCCCGACTTCTTTTGATGTTTCTCCGGCTCTTCTTCTCTGACATGATGACCAATCTTTAAAGCTTTAAGAAATGTAATTAATAACGCACCAATAATTAAAGCTATAATAAAAGATACTATCACGGTTATAACTACAATACTGTTCATTATTTTTCTCTCCCTTGCTATGAAATATAAAAATAACTTCCATTCATATTATAAAAAT
>CAZMQY010000399.1:0-3157 GCA_964568335.1 uncultured Clostridium sp. | reverse complement strand
ATTGCCGCAATCAAAAGTATTTTTTCAAAAATATTCGGTTAACGCTTTTTATGAAGCAGCTAATTGCTAGCAGCAGGCATGTTTGGTGAAGAGTTTATAGGGCATTAGGCAACAGGTGTGCAGGGAGAGGCTTTGGAAACCTCATGAAGTCTACAATCTTAATGGATTGTAGACTTTTTTTGCCCTGATTTCAGTGTCTCATACTTTTACAGCCTCATGATTTGCAAAATAAGTTCTCAGGGATATCTCAATATTTACTATTAAAAATTCGTGGAAAACTTTAGAAAAATTACTTTACTTGTCGTAGTAGATAGTATATAATAAAATTACTACGACAGATAAAGTACGACAGACATAGTATGATAGGTGTAGTAAAGCTAAAATATAAAAATTAAAGCATGTATTAATACTATTAGGATTTATTTATGGCAGTAAGCTTGAAGCTTTAACTTAACCAATAAATTTAGAATAATAGTAAGGAGGTAGAAAGTATTTGATTAGCAGCGACGTTATAAGAGGATATAACGACACCATAATTTTATATCTGCTCTTAGAAAATGATTCTTACGGATATGAAATTTCTAAAAAAATTAAGGAACTTTCAGAGGAAAAGTACATCATCAAGGAGACCACCCTCTATTCTGCCTTCAGCAGACTTGAGAAGAATGGTTATATAGAATCTTATTTTAGTGATGAAACCTTTGGGAAAAGACGAACCTACTACAAAATTACTGAAGCTGGAATTAATTATTATAAAGAAAAGTGTACTGAGTGGGAAATTACAAAACAGGTTATTAATCAATTTATCAGGGAGGTAAGATAAATGAATACAATAGAAACTTATTTAGATAATATGTTTGCAAGTCTACCAAGGTCTAATGAAGTTATGAAAGTTAAAGCTGATTTACTAGCCAATATGGAAGATAAGTATAATGAACTAAAGGCTGAGGGAAAGTCAGAAAATGAAGCAATTGGAATTGTTATTTCCGAATTTGGGAATATTGATGAACTAATAAAAGAATTGGGAATAGAAGTTAACAAAGAGGTAGATGGGGAGGTTCTTCCAGAGCTTACAAGCCATGAGGTTAATGACTTTATGGAAGTAAGCACAAAATCAGGTAAGCTTGTTGGCATTGGTGTTGTGCTATGTATGCTTGGTGCGGCTTTGGTAATTTTAACTCACCAGCTTGTAGATGATGGCATTATAATTGGAATTTCTCAAGGCTTAGGTGATATTCTTGGATTGATTCCATTGTTAGTTCTTGTTGCAATAGCGGTTGGCTTATTTATATACAGCGGTACAATAGTTGAAAAATATAAGTATTTAGAGCAAGGATTTAATTTGCCACCTCATTTAAAAAATGACCTTAAGCAAAGATACCAAAACTATAATTCAACTTATAATTTATCTGTAATCATTGGAGTTACCTTGTGCATCTTATCGCCAATATTATTATTTGTTACTTCAATCTTTGGTGATAACGCATCAGTTTATGGTGTAGTTGGCCTTATCATTATTGTATCAATAGCAGTATATATCTTCATATACTTTGGCAAAATCAAAGAAAGCTATAAAAGGCTTTTAAGTCTTGATGAATATTCAATACCTTATAAACAGAAGCAAGAAGAACAAAGATTTATTGGAGTAGTAGCCTCAATTGTTTGGCCAATAGTAATAATCATTTTCTTAGTTAGCGGCTTAATATTTAATAAGTGGCGCATAAATTGGATTATATTCCCTATTACAGGAATGCTCTTTGGAGTGTTTAGTTCAGCATATGCAGCTTTGAAGGGAAAGAAATAGTTTATTAGGTATATTAAAAAATGAATCAAGGGAAGCCATTTATAGACTTCCCTCGAAAATTGATAGATAATCAACATTTATTTAAAACAAAGTTTTTTAAAAAGTAATAGTATCAGGATCAGGCCCTATTCTCTCGCCTGTATTGAGCTCAGCGATTCTATCCATATCTTCCTTTGAAAGCTCAAAATCAAATATATCCATGTTTTCTGAAATTCTTTCAGGAGTAATAGATTTAGGGATTGTTACAACACCCATTTGAAGATCCCATCTTAAAACGATTTGTGAAATTGTCTTGCTATGTTTCTCTGCAAGCTCCTTCATAAGAGGGATGTCAAAAATCTTCCCCTGCATTAGAGGTCCCCAGGCTTCAAGCTGGATATTGTTCTTAGCACAGAATTCTCTTACTTCTGTTTGCGGGAAACGAGGATGGAATTCCACCTGGTTTACTGCCGGCACGATATCAGAGCTTCCCATTAAGTCCTCAAGGTGATGAACCTTGAAGTTGCTTACGCCTATGGATCTTATTCTGCCCTCTTTATAAAGCTTCTCCATAGCCTTCCAGGTCTCTTTGTTAAAGGCTTTAGGCCAGTGGATTAAATATAAATCCAAGTAATCGGTCTGAAGCTTTCTAAGGGATTCCTCAAAAGCCTTTAAAGTAGTGTCATAGCCCTGGTCAGAATTCCAAACCTTGCTAACAAGGAATATTTCTTCTCTTTGAACACCACTTTCCTTTATAGCTATGCCTACCCCTTCTTCATTTTTATAAATCGCTGCAGTATCTATATGTCTATAGCCAAGTCGTAAGGCTTCCTTTACAGAGCTTATAGTCTTTTCTCCATTTTCCACCTTGAAGGTTCCAAAGCCAAGCCAAGGCATTTTTACGCCATTGTTTAGGGTTGTTGTGTCCAATATGTTTTTCATAAAATACCTCCAGATAATTTATTTTATAGAGTTTAGTTTTATAAAAAGCAGATGTTTCTAACCTCTAATTAGATAATATTATAGCCTTTCATCAAATATTAAACAAATTAAGAATTTGTGAAATTACGTGAGCTCTATAAGTCTAAGCTTCAGTATGCCTTTTACAATCAAGCTCGTTGCGATTGTAAACTGAAGTTGAAAATTTTTATTAAATTATAAGTCTGTGGCGATAACAAGATGTCTAGCTGAGTTTAAAATATAACAGAAATATAATGGCCACCGAGAAAGGTTGAACTAAAAAAAGGTAAAAGGATATAATAGAGATAATAACTATAGAAATACTATAGAAGCTTTTTTATAGGAGATATTATGAATAAAACTAACAAATCAAATATAAAGGTTAAAACAGGCCCTTTAAAGCCCCTTTCAGAA
>CAZMQY010000398.1:0-3168 GCA_964568335.1 uncultured Clostridium sp. | reverse complement strand
TGTACACCTGCTCTGCCACAACTATCTGAACTTGCTATTGTTAGCACTTTCTTCACCATTTACATTCCATATTTCTTAGCAATCTTTGCTAAGAGTTTGTAGGAGCCTTTGGCATTCTCATAAAAGTCACTCCAGTTCTATCTTGCATTCGGAAATTAGATAGCGATGAATTTCAGTATAACGATCGCAACAGCGACGGGGACTTTCATGAAGTTTTCGCGGATAACATCCCCTGTTCTTCGTATTACATCCCGGAGCTTGACTTAGTGGCTGTCACAGGTGATGGGCTTACTTACATCGGACATGCTGTTTTTTCTGAACTGCCTATGCACATATCACATATCTCGGATAATTGTATATACGAGCTTATCCTTGTTATGTTCAGATACAGGCTTGTAGAGTGTTATAAATTTGCTGAATCCTCGAAAGATAAATCACTGCACCTCAATACCTTACAAAAAATCTACGAGATGAGGGATATGTAATGAATCTTATAAAGGGCAACCTTATCATTCGTAACGCCGAAATGATGGGTGCCGAACAGCTTTGCGTTTGATGGAAAAAAATAGATAGTCTAAAACCCTATCTATAATATTTATTATTCAAATTTAATGGGTTGCCTACTTCTATATACTCCATCAACTTTTCCATTGACTCCATTTTACATTATAGGCATCCCCATTTGTTTTTACATAATCATAAAACCTATTTAGAAAGGTCATTCTTTCGTTATTATAAAAGGATTCGGTACTTTAGCATAAACAACCTAGACTAAACTTCACATTAGTGATACTCTGCTACTTTATCTTTTTAATTATTGATATATAGATATCCATTCTTACTATTTCATATTCCCATTTATGACAGTGCTCATCATAAAATTCAAATTCAAGTTTATTATTTATCTTGTACTTAATGAATGAAAGAGCCACTTACCAAGTTACTGTTGCGAATTGTTTAAATGCACCTATTTACGATATAAAATCTTTCTAATAGTTTCTATAGACAAATTAAAAATATCTGCTAGTTCTTCCATTGAAATACCAGCTTCATGCTTTTCACATATTTTTTGGTTTCGTTCCTCATAATATCTACGTGCGCCAGACCCTTCCCCCCATTTCTGTCTTTCAGCAGCTTAAGGAATATAGATTGCCTCTCCTGAAGTGTATTTCTGTATTTCACGAAACAATTTATCCGGCAAAATCTCTGAAGCATTTCTATATTTCATAACTACCCATTCCCAATTCTATATTTTATAATCTACATATCTCTATCCTTGTTTATTTAAAAATTCATCCAGATTATCATACTTTCTTAAAACTGCCCCATGCTTTTCTATTTCACCAAGGATGTATTCCTCTATGCCATTTGCACGTTTTCTAAAGACAGATAAATCATCAGCATCATAACCTCCAAGTAAATCCATCTTGTCTAATCCTATTTCTTCGGTAAGAATATCAAATTCTATTTGTAAATAACATCCCAAATGAAAACACTCCACAAACTTATTATTTTCATATGCATAAGCAATACGTCTGAAAGTATATCTGGCTTCTTCATACCATCCTGCTAATTCATCATAATTATAGTTTTTTAAATTTCTCTCAGGTGTAAACTGCTCAAAAAACTCTCTTGTTTCTCCCATTAAATTATGCACTGATTTGAATATTGTCTCAATGTCTTTGGCCCTAAGGATTTCTTCATAGTTTTTCAAAAAAGTAGTTGGAATTCTTTGCAATGACTTCACCTGCTCTACTCTTTGTGAATATCCATAATCTCTTTTCAAGTAAGTACCATTAATTATTGCTAATGACTGACTAAGATACTCAATAATTCCTCCTGCTGCCTTTCTAACACTACTAAGAGACTTTTCAAAGGCCATAATTGCTGAATTAATTTTTTCCAAAGATTTTATATATATAAAATCTTTATTTTTTAAATTATTAAACAGAGTTTTCCTTAGTAATTCAAAACGTTCTCTATCCGCATCATTTCTGGCATATAGAATTTCACTATCCGCAAGGCAAAATGCAATACCTTCGTTTAGTGTTGACAGTCCCTCTACTCTTTTCCAGAACATTGGAAACAAATCATATCTCATATCCTCAATTATAAAAGTTCTTGCAAGAGAATATCCATGATCGCAAGCTGGTATAAAAAAGTCAAATGCCATATCATCTCCATCCCCCGGTATCTTGCATGCCCCTTTTCTCCCAAGGAGTAGACTAATCTCCCCCTTAAATTCTGTTTCGATTTTATTGATAGCCCATTCAATTAGCTCTTTATCCATGTTTTTCATGTATGCACGCCTCATAAATTTTTTATTTAGAAGTAACAGCTGTTATCTATAATTTAATTTTATAGAAGAATATTACAATCCTCAATATCATCTTTTTTTCTTACCTATTCTCTACCATGACTACATATATTTCAGAATTAAAAAATCCACTACTTCCCGTAGTGGATTCTATTTTATTAATCTCAATTCTTCAAGATTTTCATACAATATGATGTCTTTGTGGCTTAATCACTATTTTCTCTGCTAAATCCAATAATATCAACAGTTTAAGAGAAAGTCCACGTCATTTATGGTAGTGGAGTAGAGAAAACCCTCACGAACTTTCCCCCTCACAGATTCCGTACTTGCCCAATTAAGGCATACGGCTCTTCATATTATCATTTACAGAATTACTTAATTACCTATAAATATTTACACTTATTTTAGGTATAGCTTAAATTTATCAAGGTCAAAACTTTTTCTTTGGAGAACCGACACCGTCAGCCTTCCTAGTTTTATACTTATTACGAGGCTCAATCACATTCAAGCCTACTACCTAACTGTCAACGCTTAAAATAAATAGTCGCCTATTTATCTCCATGACTCGCTACTGAATGATTTGACTCAATCTTTTCAGAATGGATTTCCACCATTTAAATTACACAACCTTGCTCAGCCGCACCGGTTCACCGTAACAGGTATAACGTAGACTTTTACTCATTTATCAGTTAATCAGTTATAATCCTATAATCAATAAAATCCATACTTGATATAGGAAGATATATCATGTCTCCTTTTTTCTCTGGCTTGCTATTTATGAAGAACATAATCTCTTTTTCCTTAACTTCAACCAAATCTTCTAGCTCTTCTCTCCATTTATTTTTTCTATA
>CAZMQY010000397.1:0-3168 GCA_964568335.1 uncultured Clostridium sp. | reverse complement strand
TTGCTATCCCTAATATCTTATGAACTTAAGTAGAAAAACGCCACTATATCCGAAGCTACTCCTTTTGCCAACTATAAAATTAAATTAATAAATTCATGTTTTTAATACATACTAAAAATACCTGAGTAAAAATAATCAAAAGCAGGTGGTGGTAATAACGGGTATTTTATCAAAAATATTTGGAAAGTCATCGGCAAAGGAGAGTAATTCAATGGGTAATGTAAAATTAGCAATAATTTATTACAGCATGGGCGGCACAAACTATCAATTGGCTAAATGGGCGGAAGAAGGAGCAAAAGAAGCAGGTGCTGAAGTAAAAGTGTTTAAGGTACATGAACTTGCCCCGCAATCTTCAATAGAAAGAAATCCAGTATGGAAAGCTCATGTAGAGGCAGCAAAGGATATTCCTGAGGTTACACCAAATGACTTGGATTGGGCAGATGCAGTAATTTTTAGCACCCCCACTCGCTTCGGTGTTATGGCATCCCAAATGAAGCAATTCCTGGATTTAACAGGCGGGCTATGGGCTCAAGGAAAATTAGTAAATAAAGTGGTGAGCGCAATGTCCTCTGCACAAAATCCTCATGGCGGACAAGAAGCAACAATTTTATCCCTCTATACAGCAATGTATCACTGGGGAGCTATCATTGCAGCTCCAGGTTATACAGACCCAGTAACCTTTGGCGCTGGAGGAAACCCTTATGGAACAAGTGTAACCGTTGGCCAAGACGGTAAAATGATTGAGGATGTGCAGGCAGCAGTTAAACATCAGGCAAAACGAACTGTTACAGTTGCCGGATGGGTAAAACAAGGAAAGCAATGATAGTGTAAATTAATTTAACCCGTTGTGCTAGTTACTAGCCAAAAGGACAAAAAAGCAAAATATGTTTTAGAATAGTGCTAGAACATATAAAAATATTTAATGGAAGCCATGTTGACTTCCATTAGTTCTTTTATTTAAACCAATCTTTTATAATTGATACTTTCTTTTCTGTAGCATTAAGCTCAATCTCACATCCTATAGGTAAAGTCAGCATTGGATGTGTGTGACAGCAATCAAAATCTGCAATAAATGGTAACTTCTTATTTCCTAACACTTCTAATAATATTTCATATGGTTTTCGACCTGTCTTTAAATCGTCAAATAACTCATGTTTTCCAAGGATTATTCCGGAAATCTTATCAAAGACACCATTTACCTTTAAAAGAGAAAAACTTCTTTCTATTGTTGCAATATCTTTTAAGCTATCCTCAATAAAAAGTATATCTCCATCTTTTATTTCAGGCATGTATTTACTACCCCATATTCCTTGAATTGTATTTAAATTTCCACCTATAACTCTACCTCTAGCAACACCTTCATAAACTGTTATCCATTTGTTTTCTCTTTTTTCCTTGCTTTTATCTTGTGTTTCCCAATTGATGTACTCATCTGTCCAATATTTAGGCATTTCAAATACATACGGGATTTTTGCATTATCCATAATAACTTCTTTAAAATACTTATATGTATAGTCAACAAAAGGTGATAACTCACCAAAAGAAGCCACTAATGCAGGTCCATAATAGGTGCTTATTCCAGTTTGCGCGTATATAGCAAGCAAAATTGCAGTAACATCAGAATATCCTATTATTATTTTAGGATTTCTTTTAAATGCCTCATAATCTATATATGGAAGAAGAGAATTTGAATTCATTCCCCCAATTGTAGACATAATACACTTTACTTCTGTATTTCTAATTAACTCATTTAATTCTTCTGCTCTTTCTTTAATACTTCCAGATCTATAGAAATCATGTTTTCCCGTAAGATTTCCTTCTACAATCTTAAATCCTTTATCTCGCAAAAATTTTTTGGCTCGATCAAATCTATTATGGCATGAATATGTTATCGGTGATGATGGTGAAAAAATACCAATGGAATCACCAACCTTTAATTTTTCTATATAATTCATTGTTAGTCCCCCTATCTCGTAATTACAATATCTTTTAGTTAGCCATATTCTATAAACCTGTGCTAAATATAGTAAATCTATATGGCAATTATATCATTGATTTAAAAATAATGTACATAACTAAACGAGTTCAGCTTCTCTTTCCTTAACTTCCTCTGTTATCTGACTTACTTGTGAACTTAATGCAAGCACTTCCTCCAAAATGAATATATCTTCTGTTGTTGATGTAACGATAATTTTTTTATTTCTTCTATCATAGTGTTTGAATTTCATCCATATCAGCTTGTAGTTCAGTCTTCTTTTTACTTTCACAATCTTTAATTCTTATATTTCACTCACTTGACAAAAGTAACCAACTTATTATATTATACCAATATAATGATTAATTATGATTTTAAAACATAACCAAATTTATTTACAAAAATATAAAAACGGGGGATAACAATTATGTCAGAATTAAAAAAAATTATTGAAGAAAGACGCTCTGCAAATAACTTTATAAAAGGAGTAAAAATTCCAGACAAAGATTTTACTGAAATATTTGAACTATTAAAGCTTGCTCCATCATGCTTTAATATTCAACATGCACATTATTTAGTTGTTACAGATGAAGATAAAAAGGAACAACTGCGAAAGGCAGCTTTTAATCAATATAAAATACATACTGCTTCTGCAGCTATATTAGTTTTAGGAGATAAATCAGCATATAAAAAGGCAGAAAACATCTATTCAGGAATGCTTAACTTAGGAATCATGAGCAAATATGATTATGATAATATGATTAGAGATATAAACAATCTTTACGAGAGTAGAGGTGAAGATTTTCAACAAACTGAAGCGGTAAGAAATGCTTCAATTTCAGCTGCGATGTTTATGTTAATAGCAAAGGATAAAGGATGGGATACTTGTCCAATGATTGGTTTTAATCAGGATGAGGTTAGACAACTCTTCAACATCCCTGAAAATTACGAGATAGCTCTTCTAATAACTATGGGAAAAGAAGATACTACAAAGAGAAGAATGAGAGGCTACAGGAAACCTGTAGGAGAGTTTGTAACATTCGATAGATTTTAAAAGTAGTGCCACCCACGTGACAAGTTGATGATGTTTTTTACTTGCCACGTGGGTTGCACTTCCTTTCTCATCAATTTACAAGGGACTTTCCAAGCACTTCTTCAAAAGTTTTCAGCAATCCCTTATCATCACCTATATA
>CAZMQY010000396.1:0-3179 GCA_964568335.1 uncultured Clostridium sp. | reverse complement strand
TTTGCGTAGCGAAGCTTTCCTAGATGTAACTCCCCTGCGTAATTTCAACACTAAGATTAAACATAGCCAAAAATTTAAATAGTTAACTTTCTGTTTTGCGAGCCTTTTCAATAATAAAATGTCAGCTTTAGTGCATAATAAAATACAGATTTATTTTATAAACCATATTAAAAAAATAATACCAGGAGGAAAAAAACAATGGCAGAAATTAAAATTCAAGTACTTGATGACGCTCCATATATTGTAAAAGGAGAAGCAGAATTAATTGATGGCGAAGGTAAAAGTATGGGAACTCATCCTGAGCTTCATTTATGCAGATGCGGCTTATCACAAAATAAACCTCATTGTGATGGTTCTCATAGAGGAAAATTTGAGAGCAAAGTTCGTGCAAAATAATAATTAGGAAGAGCAAAAGAGTTAATCGATAAAATTCTCGAGTAACTCTTTTTATTTAAATAAACAAGAAAATCCTATGAAATAATAAATTATAAACCTTAAGGGAATACAAACATTATTAAGCCTTATTTGGAGGAGAAGGTATGAATGGTAAAAAGTTAGCCGGCGAAAAGGAGGTGCTTAATAATGAAAAAAAATCGTCTCGAAGCTTTCAGCGACGGCGTGCTAGCTATTATCATCACAATAATGGTGCTAGAAATGGAGATTCCACATGGGAATACAATTTACGACCTTTTACCACTAATACCTACATTTTTGAGTTATGTACTCAGCTTCATTTATGTAGGAATCTATTGGAACAATCATCACCACATGATGCACACTGTTAGCAGAGTGTCAGGATCTATTTTGTGGGCAAATATGCATTTACTGTTTTGGCTGTCGCTTTTTCCTTTCTCTACTGGCTGGATGGGAGAAAATAGTTTTGCGCCATGGCCTACAACACTTTATGGTATAGTGCTATTAATGGCTGCAATATCTTACCATATTTTACAAAATGCCATTATCAATACTGAGGGAGAGCAGTCAAAGCTAAAAGAGGCAGTAGGTCGTGACTTGAAGGGGAAAGCATCTATGATTTTGTATAGCTTGGGAGTTATTGTAGCCATAAGGTGGACTTGGATCGCCCTGAATCTTTATGCTATTATCGCATTCATTTGGTTAATACCGGATCGCAGAATTGAGAGAATTCTATATAGCCAGGAAGACGAATCTGACTAAGTTGAGTTAAGATGCAAAGGGATAAATGATGTAGGTATCTGCTCATTTTAGCAATAGGAGGAATGAATATATGGCAACTTATAAATGCAAAGTATGTGGTTATGTGTATAAGGGTGAAACGCCCCCTGAAGAATGTCCTGTGTGTAAAGAACCTGCAAGTTCTTTTGAAAAAATATCAGACATTGAAGAAATAGATAAAATTAAAGAAATAAACAAAAAAGAACAGGGTAATATTCATGTATATCAAAATGAAAATGATTTATCCTATCCAAAGGAATATGCAAGAGATGATAAAAGCGAGCGTTATATGGATGAAATACATAAGATGGCGGTTACAGGGAAACAAATCATTGGTTCCATGGGCACCAGAATGTTTATACCAAACTGGGATGATATTCTAATACTTGGAAATCAGCTAAATCCACCCCCATTGGATGAATTTGCTGAAGTTGACACCACAACAATAATAGGTAAAAATGCAAAGAAGCCAATGATACTTGAAAATCCTGTTTATGTTTCACATATGTCATTTGGAGCTTTATCTAAAGAAACAAAGATTGCTTTAGCAAAAGGAAGTGCTCTGGCTAAAACTGCAATGTGCAGCGGTGAGGGTGGAATTCTTACAGAAGAAATGAATGCTTCTTATAAATACATATTTGAATATGTTCCTAATCTTTATAGCGTTACTAAGGAAAATCTTCAAAATTCAGATGCTATTGAAATTAAAATTGGGCAGGGAAGTAAGCCTGGAATGGGCGGACTTCTTCCTGGAGACAAAGTAACTAAGGAAATAGCTGAAATAAGAAATAAAGAAGTGGGACAGGATGTTATTAGTCCATCTAAATTTGAGAAGATTAACTCAAAAGAAGATTTGAAGGAGTTAGTAAGTAAATTAAGAAGCGAATCAGGCGGAAGACCAATTGGTATTAAAATTGCGGCATGTAAGATCGAAAGTGATATGGAATATTGTGTGTTTGCCGAACCTGACTTCATTACTATTGATGGAAGAGGTGGAGCAACTGGAGCAAGTCCTCAGATAATTAGAGATGCTACAAGTGTCCCCACTATTTATGCTTTATACAGAGCGAGAAAATATTTAGATTCGGTTAAATCAAATATACAACTTGTTATTACTGGAGGACTCCGGGTATCTTCTGATTTTGCAAAGGCACTGGCTATGGGTGCAGATGCAGTTGCAATAGCTTCAGCAGCACTCATAGCAGCAGCTTGTCAACAGTATCGAATCTGCGGAACTGGATTGTGCCCAGTGGGTATTGCAACACAAGATCCGGAAATTAGAAAACGGCTAAATGTAGAAGCTTCTGCTAAGAGATTAGCGAATTTTTTAAATGTTTCCTTAGAAGAGCTTAAAACCTTTGGAAGAATTACTGGACATTCAAATATTCATGATATTTCTGTGGATGATTTATGTACTATAAATAAGGAAATATCTGAATTTACAAATATAAGGCATGCTTAATATAAGGCATGCCTAAAATCCGCTTAAGCTCCCACCCTTTGCAAACAAACGCTCAATGTTCCTTTCAACTGCTTTATCAGGAATTAGCATCGGTGCATGGTGTGGTTTTGTGCGGGCATCAATAATCATATTGTCACAGGCCCAGTGCTTGTTTTCATAATGACTATTAACACCATAAATATCATGTGAAGGGTTGCTTCTCGTAAAGGTCCACCAAAAAAAGTTTTGAAGCGAACCACTTATAAATGAACTATCCTCACAAAGAATAATCATTGGACAAGATGTCATCATACCTCTTGTCTGAATAGCCCTGCATAGCTCGTCTAACTGTATTTGCGCCTCATGATAATTTGAAAACTCTGGCCCTTCAATAGCAACCATGCCAGGCATCACTAAACGTGGATTTCTAAAATTATGTAAATCCTTCAATTGCTGCGGGACTTCTTTACACAAGTCTCTTTTTTTATCACCATAAGCTGCAATTACTACCTTGCTGCCTGTATTTAATCCTGTTCCCGAATAA
>CAZMQY010000395.1:0-3189 GCA_964568335.1 uncultured Clostridium sp. | reverse complement strand
TGCAGTAGCCATGCCTCTTTTTAACTTGTTTACCTCATATCCAAATATTATAATAATTGTAAAAAATAAATTTAAAACCTATTGACCTTTACGTGGCGGAAAGTTGTAGACTTTTTTATGAGAGGGGATGTGCATTTATGTTAGTGAAGATTGGCGAAGTTGCATCAAGGTATGATATATCCAACAGAACACTCAGGTATTGGGAGGAAGCTGGAATACTTACTAGCATACGTTTGGAAAATGGCTATCGTTATTACGATGAGGCTAATATTCTTAAAATCAGGCAAATTATAATGCTGCGTAAGCTCAGACTGCCTATACAGGATATTCAGCGTATATTTGTAACCAGTGAGCTATCATCTGTTGTTGGTACATTACAAAGGCATTTGGAAGATACTAAGCATGAAACTGAGGAGTTAAAAGCTTTAAGGGTTGTATTAGAACACCTTATTGAGGTTGTTAAGTCTCGTAGTAATATTTTTGAGGTATTTGAATGTCTAGACATAACTGACAACTCCGCTGTATTGGAACTGAAAAATGCACTTCAAATAACGCTCTCAGAAAGGGATAATATTATGTCGGAGAATTCTAGTTACAGTAAAATTGGAAACGTGAGGATTGTAAGTTTACCTAAAATGATTTTTGCCTGTTACAGGGCAGAAAGTGCAACTCCTGAAAATGATTGTGGGGCAGTAGTGAATAAGCTTATATTGGAAAACTCTCTTCATGAGAAGTATGGCTTCAGACACTTTGGTTTCAACAACCCATCCCCTCAGGAAGGCAGCCCCATATATGGTTATGAGATGTGGATAGCAGTTCCAGAGGATTTTGTAGTGCCAGAGCCATTCTATAGGAAGGAATTTTCAGGCGGTCTTTTTGCCTCAGTAACTACCCAAATGACCATAATTGGTGAACGTTGGAGACAGCTTTCAGATTGGGTTATGAATAATCAAAAGTATGAGATGGACTGGAATCCTGATGCAGATAGAATATGTCTTGAAGAATGCATAGATTATGTCGGTTTTTATTCAGATGAAACTGACGAGAGCGATAAACAGCTGGATTTATTAACTCCAATAAAGCCGAGGAGAAAGTAAGCATATTCTTTAAGTAAACTGTAATAAAGTAAATATGTCACATTATTATATGACAAATCAATAGTGCCTAGGGAAAGAAATTTCTCTAGGCATTTGTATACTGATAAGTGCTATCGGTATTATTGCAATGATTTTAGTATCACGAAATGGCAATAAAGTATATGGGGCTATAGATGGCTCTGCTGATATGTTAACTTATTTAAATTTGTACGGAATGACTCCGATTTTTTATGCGTTCTGTTTGCTTGGCATATTAGGACTTGGTATAGGCTTATGGGGGATTTTTAGATGTTGCGTAACTGAAAATTAAAAATATGCTCAATCATTCACAAGTTATTATTCAAGTGAATAATCTATCAGTATAGCCATTTAATTATTGGAGGTTATCAGTGGGATATTATGTTAAGTGTGAATCAAATGTAAAAATCTACGTAGAGGATCTTAATCCACAAGGAAAAAAGACAATCCTGTTTATTCATGGTTGGCCTGGAAGCCATAAATTATTTGAATATCAGTTCGATGTGCTTCCAAAGCTGGGATACAGATGCATAGGAATAGATATAAGAGGATTTGGCAATTCTGATAAACCATGGACAGGATATGATTATAACACATTGTCAGATGATGTTAGATGCGTAATCGATACATTAGGATTACGTGATATTACACTGGCAGGGCATTCAACTGGAGGGGCAATAGCCATTAGATATATGGCTAGACATAAAGGTCATGGGGTATCAAAGCTTGCTCTTATTGATGCAGCGGCACCCAGCCTGATCAAGCGCCCTAATTTCCCTTATGGATTAGATAAAGAAACAGTTCTACAACTGATTGAAGGAACATATGCAGACAGGCCTAAAATGCTCCAGGGTTTTGGAGATATATTTTTCTTTCAGCATATAACAGGGGCTTTCTCAGATTGGTTCTTCCAATTAGGATTACAGGCAGCCGGATGGGCAACTGCAGCTATTGCAAATACTTGGTTAAATGAAGTACTGTTTTCTGATCTGGAAACAATAAATGTTCCAACTTTAATTATTCATGGTATTCATGATAAGGTTGTTCCATTTGAACTTGGTGAAATACAAAACAAAAGCATTAAAAATTCAAAGCTCATACCTTTCAATTACAGTGGTCATGCAACATTCTATGATGAAAAAGATAAATTTAATGAAGAGTTAGTAAAGTTTGTTGAGGAATAAAGTTTTTCAATGTAGAGTGTCTAAATAAAAATCTTGAAAGCTAATAATTAATATAAATACCGTAGTATTTATAGGTGATATGCTCCCCTATGGCAAACAGTTTTATTATTTTAACTGTCTATCATAAGGCGAGCATATCATTTTGACTTCCCTTCATAAAATTTCTATTGAAATATTTTCAGGTTCAAATTTAAACCTTCCGATTTCTATATTAGGCTTAGTTTTACCATGAAAATCACTTCCACAGGTTAGCAGCATATTATTAATTATAGCTTTATTATAAAAATACTCAACTTGCTCTTTTGTATGATAGCTGCTATAAACTTCTATGCCATCTATTCCTTCTTTTATTAATTCATCTATTAAATCTAAGTTATCTTTTAAATTATTCCCTGGATGAGCTATTATTGATTGACCACCACTTCTATGAATTAAATTAATTGCTTCTTTTAAGCTTATAAATTCTATTGGAACATAAGCAGGCTTTCCTTTAGAAAAATAATCCCAATAAAAATTTACATAAGGCATATCACTTCTGTTTCCACCTTGTAGATACGGCTTTAATATAGGAGATTTTCTATTTTCATTATCTTCTAATAAAATTTCTGCAATTAACTCGCCTGTAACTACGCCATTTGCTGATCTTTTCAATACCTCATCTTCACTAAGATTTAATCCTGTATATTCTTTTATCTTTTTTATTTTTTCTTTTGAAGCTGCTCTTTCTTGATTAAATATGCTTTCTTCAAGTTCATAGAAAGCTTTTATTTGGTGATCTATATTATATCCAAGTAAATGTAAATTTAAATTCTTAAAGGTACAATCTATTTCTATACCTGGTATTACCTTTATATTTTTTCCTTTGCTATAGTTTAAAGCTCTTTCTACTG
>CAZMQY010000394.1:0-3198 GCA_964568335.1 uncultured Clostridium sp. | reverse complement strand
CCTTGTTTTTATATTTGTACTTTTGCTCTTGGGGGAGCTGTATCAATTCATATGTAAAAGGCAGCATATTTTGCTTGTAGCCTGTGCCAGCATAGCCCATATGGCGGAAGACTTAATTTGGAGGCAGCCAAAGATATTTTTATGGCCCTATTACAATTGGCTGGCAAATTTTAAAAAAAGTGTACCGGCTATGCAGGGAAGGGGAATGGAAAAACGTATAGAGATAATAACTGAATCAGTTGCCAAGCTAAATATGAGGAAGATATTGATGAAGCCTGAGGTGCTTATTCCCGAGATAATAGGGGGAGTTATAATTTTATTTTTCTTCTTAAAACTAATGCGGGATAGGAACTTGATTTATTTTCTTAAGACAGGCTTAATACATAATAAAATTACTAGCAGAGTATAAATTTGCTTGTATCTCTTACTAGTCTGGCATATTGTGAGGATTACACCAAAAATACAAATCCAGTAATTATAAAAGCTCTTGATTTTCAAGGGCTTTATCTATTTTATTACATAATTACACCTTTCAAAATATAATCTTATAAAGCCTTCCTTTCTTAAGGGCAAGTCTAATCTAAAACTTATTCCCTTATTTAAAAACCGTAACTCTGTAATCCGCTTAAAAAAATTACAAAAAAACTGTAATATTTTTAGTAAAAAGTTTTTCTGATTGCATATTTATATTTTGTACACACTGTAATTAGGAGCGTGGTTATATGCAAAAGAGAAATAGGCTCACAAGGGAAACTGTTGAAAGGCTAAAGGATAATCTTATTGATTATATGGGAGAGTGGAGCAGCGTAAATGGAAATAAAAAGTTTCGGTGCTTTAACTCCTCTGCTCATAGAAGAAATGATAATGATCCTAGTGCCGCAATTGTGCCAGGCAGCGGCAATAAATACTGGACATGCTTTAGCTGCGGTGTTAAAGGAGATATCTTTAAGGCCGTTGCTTATAGAGAAGGATTAAAAAATTTTCAGCAGCAGGCGGAGTTTTTAGGAAGAAAATATGCTGTACAGCTAAAGTATGAAGAAGAGGAAGCTAGGCAGCACAGTGCAGATACAAGAAAAAGCCTGGTGCCTAAGCAAAAGGATTATTACTATCAAGACGAAAATAACAATATTGTATATAAAGTTGTAAGAAAAGAATTCTTTGAGGATGGAGTTAGAAAAAAGGATTTTTTCATGTTTTCAAAGTCAGGCTCAGGCTGGATTCCTGGGCTTAAAGGGGTAAAGAGGTATCTTTATAAGCTGCCTCATGTGCTTAAGGCAATTGCTGAGGGTGAGGTTATCTTCCTGGTGGAGGGAGAAAAATGTGCGGATCAGATTTCAGACTTAGGCTTAGTTGGAACTACCACTCCAGGGGGAGCGGGTTCCTGGAGAGCACATTCTAAAGAGTTTGTGCCTTATTTAAAGGGTGCCGCGGTGGTGGTTATCCCAGATAATGATGACAGCGGCAGAAAGTATGGGGAGGACATACTTAAAAGCCTTAAGGACGTTGCTGCTTCAGTAAGAAAGCTGGAGCTTCCTAATCTGCCTCCTAAAGGGGATATTGTGGATTGGGTTCAGGCAGGGGGAACAAAGGAGAAGCTGCTTCAGCTTATGGCTTCCGTAGAAAGGCAGGGACCTGTTTTTGAAAGGGATTTTTGCTATTACAAGACTGCTAAGGATTATGATTTAAAGCTTTCTAATTTTGTTATAAACCCTAAGCATAGGGTTGTTGGAGAAAATCAAAGCCTTATTGCAGCAGAGCTTGTAACTGAAGAGGGCATAAGGCTTGAGAGAGTTTTAAAAAGCGAGGATTTTAATGATGTTATTGCTTTTAGAAAGGCTATTCCAGGCTTTGAATTTTCCTATGTTGGAAGGGCTGAAGAGCTTCAGCATATTAAGGTTTTAATTTCTAAAAAGAACTGTCCTTCTAAAGCTGGTGTGGAATATACCGGCTTTCACAAAGTAAAGGATAATTGGTATTTTGTTTCTGAGCAGGGTGCTATAGCTGAGAACCTTGAAAGCTCTGAGGAGGCAGTTTTGCTGGAGGACTGTGAGGAGCTAGGAACTGATATTTTAAAGGTTGAGGTTATAAACAAGGAAGAGCTTGTTACTTTGGCACCTGTCTTGTTCAGCTTTAATACCTTAAATATTGTTTCCACTATATTAGGCTATGTGGGAAGCCTGTTTTTAAAGGGAAAGCTTAGGCATATAAATATGAAGCATAATCATCTTATTATAGAAGGACAAAGTGGAAGCGGCAAAAGCAGCACTATGGAGTCTGTTATTGCGCCGCTGCTTTCTATTAGAAATAATGCTTTAAATGCCAGTGAATGCAGTGCTTTTGCACTTAACAGAGCAGCTAGCTCTTCTAACTTTCTTCCTGTAATCATAGATGAGTACAAGCCTTATGCTATGGCCAAGCACAGGGTGGATTTGATTTCTAATGTAATGAGAAATTCCTATGACGGCCATGTGGTTATGAAAGGTGTGGCTACCCTTAAGAAAAACAGGGAGTTTAATGCCAAGGCTTCTATTATTCTATGCGGAGAGGTAGGAGTGGAGGAAACAGCCAATGTGGAAAGAAGCTTAAAGGTGGTTTTTGCCTCTGCAAATCATAGTGAAGCTAGAAGAAACAGCATGAAGGTTTTAAAGCAGAACTCCAAGCTTTTGAATAAGCTTGGTAGAAGTTTATTGAACGGAGGGCTAAGGATGAATGAGAAAAAATTGAAGGAATTATATGCTGCTATTTCTGAAACTCTAGCAGGGAAGGATTTTGCTAATGAAAGAGTTCGTAACTCCATAACAAACTGCATGCTTGGTATAGCTCTTTTAAAAGGGGTTTTTGAGGAGCTTAAGGTGGATTTTGAAGAGGCTGCCGGTGTTAAAATGAGTGAGGTTTTAGACAGTATTAAACAGGCTGTGTATAAGGATTTGCTGGATAACGGAAACAGCAGCAAGGGTATTATAGAGGCATCACTAGACTATGAATCGTATGGCTGTGAACAGGCTTATAGATAAGCACTATGACTATGATTGTGTGCGGGATAGTGAGGGGGATACTGTTTTAAGACTTAACTACAATGCCTTTTACGACAGGTTTGTAAAGTTTTGCAAGGATCATAATGTAGGCCATGAGGTGCTGCCTTTGTCTTCCTTTAAGAGGCAGATAGAAAAGCTTAGCTACTGCAAGTGCTTTAATAGG
>CAZMQY010000393.1:0-3227 GCA_964568335.1 uncultured Clostridium sp. | reverse complement strand
CATAAACTTCAATATATTACAATAGCAATTAACCAAAAGATTAAAATTTTTTAAAAATCTGAAGGATTGCTTTGCTTCAATTGTCAATTGTTAATTATATCTTATAAAATTCCTCAAAAGATTTAACTGCAAACCAATGATCCGCAACTCCCCCAAGTTCTCTTATAGAGTGCATTGCAAGAATTGGACTCCCCATATCTACTGAGCGTATTGCTAAATGTGTTGCAGATATAGGTCCTATAGTTGAGCCCCCTGGTGAATCTGAACGATTAACAAATTTTTGTACAGGAACTCCTGCCTGTTTGCAAATTTGCTCATAAACAGCTGCTGAGTTGCTGTCTGTTGTATAGCTTTGATTGGCAGCTAATTTTATAACAGGTCCCTTATTTATAACAGGTCTGCTTACAGGGTCAGCCTTTTCTCCGCTATTTGGATGAACAGCATGGGCTAAGTCTGCAGAAATCATAAAGCTTCTAGAAACCGCTCTAAAGAAATCCTCTCTATCTCCGCCAAGTGATAACACTATTCTTTCCAACAGATTAGATAAAACCTCTGAATCAGCTCCCTGCTTAGTAGAGCTTCCAACCTCTTCATTATCAAAGCATGCCATTACATTAGTTGCTTCTGATGCTTCAGTGCTTATTAAAGCTTTTATTCCAGCGTGCACCATAGCTAAATCATCTAATCTTGGACTTGATATAAATTCATTATTAAGTCCTATAATACTTCCTTTTTCAAATTCATACAGGAATAAGTCAAAATCTAGAATATCTGCTGCCGAAACCTTTAATTCAGCTGCCACAGTATTTAAAAGATAGCTTCCCTTTTCAAGCTCATCATTTATAAGGGAAAGAAGTGGCAATGTATCCTTTTGCCTGTTAAGCTCAACACCTTTATTTACTTCCCTGTTCATGTGTATTGCTAGATTAGGGATTATAAGTATTGGTCTATTGATGTTAACCAGCTTGGTAATTGGATAGAGCAGATTTTCTCCCTTTAAGGTAATTCTGCCTGCCACAGCCAGAGGTCTATCTAACCAGGTATTTAGAATCGGTCCCCCATAAACCTCTGTATTTAGTTTTACGTAAGTATTTTCAGAGGTCATTTCTGGATTTGGCTTTATTCTAAAACTTGGAGAATCAGTGTGGGCCCCAATCAGCTTAAAGCCCTTATCTGCAGGGTTTCCTGTTCCAACTACAAAAGCAAATACCGCAGAAGCATTTTTAGTTACAAAATACTTTCTGCCATTTTTGAGCTGCCATTTATCCTCTTCCTTTAATTCATTGAATCCATTATCTTTAAGCGTTCTTGTTACGCTGTCAGCTGCATGAAAGGCTGATGGACTTTCATAAATAAAATCTATTAGCTCCTGTGCAAGCTTTAATTCCTTTGACATATGTATATGCCCCCTTTATATGTACATAATCGATGCTTTAAAAGCAAATCCTACTTAAAGTATAACAAAACAGTAGATATAATTTCCACCTTTTTTATTAAACAGTTTTCATAGCTGGTATTATATGCTATATTAATAATAATTATTGTTAACAGAGAGGGGACATGTAATGTTATCTCAATTATTAGTTTCACGATTTGTGAAGAATTATAAAAATACACAAGATGAGAAAGTTAGAGGAGCTTATGGTTACCTAGGCGGCACCATAGGTATCATTGTAAATGCTCTTTTATTTGCCATAAAGCTGTCTGTTGGACTTATATCTGGAAGTATAGCAGTTACAGCTGATGCCTTTAATAATCTTTCTGATGCTGCCTCTTCCATCATAACTATTGTAGGATTTAAGCTTGCTAGCAGGCCGGCAGACGAAGAACATCCTTTTGGTCATGGAAGACTTGAATATATCTCCGCACTAATTGTTTCCTTCATGGTTATGATGGTAGGCTTTCAATTTATTAAGGCTTCCTTTGACAGAATAATGAATCCAACTGCTGTTAAATTTGAGTTGATTCCATTTATGCTTATATTAGTTTCAATTGGTGCAAAGGTTTGGCTTAGCAGGTTTAATAAATTTATTGGAAAATCAATAAATTCTGGCGCGCTAGAGGCCTCATCGCTGGATGCCCTTGGTGATGTTTTTACTTCAAGCTGCGTTGCGTTATCACTGCTGATATCACGATGGACTACCTTTCCAATTGATGGTTACATTGGTATTTTAGTTGCACTATTCATACTTTATTCAGGCTTCTCGCTAACCAAAGATACTTTAAGTCCTCTCCTTGGTGAAGCACCTGATCCATCCCTAGTTGAAAAAATCAAAGCCGGAGTTATGAGCTACGAGCATATAAATGGAGTTCACGATTTAGTTATCCATAACTATGGTCCAGGCCGCTGCATGGCTTCAATACACGCTGAGATTCCCTGCGACATATCAGTGGTAACAATACATGAAGTAATTGATAAAGCCGAGAAAGAACTTTCTAAAAAGCTGAATATATTCTTAGTTATTCATATGGATCCTATTAATACAGACAGCAAGGAAGTTAATAAAGCCAGAGAAGAGCTGGAAGCTGTAATAAAAAAATTTCCACTAGTAAAGTCAATGCATGACTTCAGAGTAGTTGGAGACGGAGAATATAAAAATCTTATTTTTGATCTGGTTATTGAACATTCAAAGGACTTTAATCACGAAGATGAAGAAAAGCTTAAAAAGGAAATTGATCGAGAGCTTAAAAGGATACATTCTCGATATAATGCAATGATAACTATTGACAAAGAATTTACAGTACTTTAAAAATCAATCACACATTTTTTCCTGATTTCATAGTATATATTGATTTGAAGATTAGGAGTGTGATATTTATGAAAGGCAAAATTGTTGACTTATTTCCAGGAGGTAATACCTCCAAAGGCTTCTATTCCTTTTACAGGTATATTTTAGGTCAGGAGGAAGCTCGCAGAATCATATGCGTTAAAGGCGGCCCTGGTACTGGCAAATCTTCCTTAATGAAAAAGATAGCCGCATACTTTAATGAAAAAGGATATGATATAGAGCTGCATCATTGTTCTTCAGATAACAATTCCTTAGATGGAGTAGTTATTAAAGGGCTAAATGTATCTATGATGGATTCTACCGCACCTCATAACATGGACCCTATGAATCCCGGTGCCGTTGACGAAATACTGAATCTGGGCGATTGTTGGAATGAAGAAGGTTTTAAAAGGTTCAGAAAGAATATTATAGACACAAATAAGGAAATCGGAAAGATTT
>CAZMQY010000392.1:0-3239 GCA_964568335.1 uncultured Clostridium sp. | reverse complement strand
TCGCAAGCTACCCGTTAAAGCCAATTTAGGGCTTTAACCTCCTTAAATGTTGCTCACACAATTCCATTATATGATTTAGGAATAACTTTGTTACAAATCTCCTAAACAAAAAACCACCCGTTTAGTGGGTGGTTCAAAGTACTACAAACATATTTTGTAAGCCTCTTTTTTAATCATCTATCTAGCTACCTTAACTATATTAAACATATCATTAAGCACTTGCCAATTATGTGGAAAATCCAACCCAAGCACCCAATAACTCACACCTCTCAAGTCTAATTCACTCAAAGACTATAGTTAATCCGTAATATCCTTTTGCTTTTAAAGTCTGCAGAACATTGTTGATTATTGTCAGATGACACTCAGTATCTTCAACCAATACTGTAAAGTGATTCACCTGGTGCAACTACATGTATTCTCAATTTTTGCACTCCTAAAAAGTTTTTACCAATATTTATTATATTCTGTAAAAATCCAAGGGTGAATGCTTATAAAAAACTATCTTTGACCTAATTTAAGGTTTGGTACAGCATTTAAATTTAAACCTGCAGTTCTTCCGTTAATATATTCAAAATAAGCTGCACTGCCTATCATTGCAGCATTGTCTGTACAAAGTATTGGTGACGGAAATAGCACCTCTATCCCAAATTGCTTTCCTGCATTTATTAAGGTTTTCCTTAAGGTTGAGTTTGAAGCTACACCGCCTGCTATGGCAATCTTATCAACCTTTTTTATTCGGCAGGTTTTAATTACATTATCTACAAGCACATCAACTAGGGCCTTTTGAAATGAAGCTGCTACATCAGCTCTATTTATTTCCTGTCCTGTCATCTCCATCTTATTTAAATAGTTCAATACTGCAGACTTAAGTCCGCTAAAGGAAAAGTCTAATGTATCATCGTGAAAGTTTGCTCTTGGAAATTTAATAGCTTCTGCATTTCCTTCCTTTGACAACTTATCAATTTTAGGTCCTCCTGGATAACCAAGACCTATTGCTCTAGCTACCTTGTCATAAGCCTCGCCTGCTGCATCATCCCTAGTCTGCCCTATAACCTCAAATTCTCCAAAGTTCTTCATATGAACTATAAAGGTATGTCCTCCTGACACAACTAAACAAACAAAAGGAGGCTCTAAATCCTTATGCTCAATAAAGTTAGCACAGATATGCCCTTCTATATGATTTACTCCTATTAGCGGTTTTCCAATTGAGTAAGCTAAAGATTTTGCATACTGCATGCCTACAAGCAAAGCACCCACAAGTCCTGGTCCATAGGTAACACCTACCGCATCTATATCTTCTAGTGTTACTTCTGCCCTATCTAATGCTTCCTGAACTACAGCACTTATTACCTCAATATGTTTTCTTGAGGCCACCTCAGGAACAACCCCTCCGAATTTAGTATGAATATCTATCTGAGACGCAATTATATTGGAAAGCACTTCTCTTCCAGTTACTACTACAGCTGCTGAGGTTTCATCACAGCTGGTTTCTATAGCAAGTATTTTTATATCATCCATTGTTATTACCTCTACTCTCTCATGAATATTAACTAGACTTTATTATACACAAAAACATATGTTATAATCAAATATAGTTAACTAGTTATATTCTTATATAGTTCTTTTATTTTAGAAGGAGAAAGTTATGCTACAAAGTTATGCAAAGGTTATTGTAAAAGGTTCTCCAATTTCAAAATCAAATTTTAAACTTTTTAATGTTCAAGGAAGAGCAATTCTTCCCTATAACTCAGGAAAGTATCACGATAGATATGCATTGTACGAGGAAGAAATCGCCTATGAAGCAAGATCCCAAAACCCAAAGGTTGTTCTTTCCGAGGCTCTTATAGCTATACTTAAAGTTTATTACAAAAGCCAAAAGCGGCATCCTGATACTAACAACATTACAAAAAGTATTTTTGATGGAATTGAAAAAAGCGGACTTATAGTTAATGATGCTCAGATTCGAAGACTTGTAATAGAGGAATTTTATGATGCTGAAAATCCACGTTTTGAACTTGAACTCTTTGGTGAAAGCATTTACGCCATGGAGTATAAGATTGTAAAAAAAGAATATGAAGACAAACCCATTGAATACAATCCTCCAAGCAATAAAAAAACTTCTGTTTTAAAAAATGCAAGTAAAATTAATAAAAGCAATAATAATCTGCTTTGTGATATTTGTCATAAAAACATTTCCAAGGAGAGCTCTGTTTCTGCTAATAATGGCAATATGATTATTTGTAGGAATTGCTTTAAAAACCTATTTTAAAAAGCAGAGTGTATATTCCCGCTCTGCTTTTTATTTTTTGTATTTTACTTATTCAACCTTAAATAATTCGCTGCGCTATTAGCTGCGCTGAAGCCTTCACCATCAACATCCTGCATATAGTTATGAACATAAACCACATCACCACAGGCATAAATTCCTTCAATATTTGTCTGCATGCTTTTATCTACAATTGCTCCATTATTTATATTAGATACTTTAATATCCCCGTTTATTAGAAGCTCTGTTTCAGGGATAAGATTAACACAAACAACTAAAGTATCGCAGGCTATAATTTCTTCTGTGCCAGCGATTGGAACATTATTTTCATCAACCTTTACAATTACTGCTCCTTCTACTCTATCTTTTCCCTTAATATCTATAACTACATATCCGAGCTTTAAAGGTATATTAAAATACTTTACACTTTGCTCTATATTTTCTAATGTACCAACTGCATTTGGAAGCAGTTCCACTATTGCCTTAACCTCTGCTCCCTCTAAAGCCATTCTGCTGGCTAACATAAGTCCTCTGTCTCCTGAGCCTATAATGAGTACTTTCTTTCCAGGCATATAACCTTCTATATTCACAAACTTTTCAGCAGCACCTGCAGTAAATATGCCAGCCAATTTACTTCCTGGAACATTTATAGCTCCTTTAGGTCTCTCCCTAGATCCCATTGCCAATATAATAGACTTTGCTCTTAGTTCCTTTATTCCTTTTTCATTGACTATAGTAATCACTTTATCATTAGTCAGCTCAATGGCTAGAGTGTTTAACTTATAAGCTATATTAAGCTCTCTTATTTTATCAATATATGTCTGAGCAAGCTCTGGTCCAGTTAATAGATCTCCATCTAATTTTGAGCTAAAACTAATATCTATGTACTGATTTAAAGACCCTCCTAGCTGCTCTTCCCTCTCCAGCACTAATATTTTATGAATGCCTGCTTCCTTAGCAGCCATTGCAGCAG
>CAZMQY010000391.1:0-3264 GCA_964568335.1 uncultured Clostridium sp. | reverse complement strand
AGCGAAGTGAGTTTGTTGGATTTAGTAGATTAAGATAAAAGAAGTTTTAGTCTTGTTTGCGTAGCGAAGCTTTCCTAGATGTAACTCCCCTGCGTAATTTCAACACTAAGCTTAAACATAGCCTAAATTTAAAATACTAGGAAGGACTAAGGTGAAGAAAAGCATGGCTACAAATAGAAGTGTTACAGGAAATTTCAACTACAACAATATAGAAAAAAAAGATAAAAACTTTATGTACAAAAATCTAGAGAGAAGCAACTGTTATAACTGCGACTTTTCAGGCTCAGTTTTTGATTTTGTAAGCTTTAGAGGAGCGCACTTTAAATCCACCAATTTCTTCAGGTGCAGCTTTAAATATGCAGAATTTATTGGAACAAATTTAAAAGACAGTGACTTTAAAAGCGCTGTTTTTGAAAATGCTGTTTTTGATTCTGTGAAGCTTGAAGGTACTAATTTCAAGGATGCAAAGTTTAAAAATACAATATTTTTATCTACTGATATGACCAAAGCTAAAAATATAGACATTAATGCTCCAGGCATCAGAATTTTCGAGGAAATGCCTAAATTAGAAATCAGTGAAGCGTTAAAAGCTGCTGTTTTAACCGCCTTGGAGAACAAATACGTAAAGAAAGCACGAGTTCTTGATACAAAAGACGGTGGGCTTAATACGTTAAATATTATGCTTCTATTGGAGAACTTTACAGAAGAAACAATAATTACGGGATTAAAGTTAATTGTTACAAAACTGGACAGGGAATTTTATACTTTAAGCTATATAATAAAGTTTTTGAAGAGTATGTAGGATAGGTTATATGCTATTGCTGCTATGGCCTAAAAGTCATAACATTTTCTGTTGTGTTTTTAGGCTTATCTTGATATCGCGATTTCATGAAAAGAAGATATCTTGATATCGCGATATCAAGATAAGTTTTATAAAATATTCTATCATTTGGGTGGTACATGACCCCTTTGCTAGGAGAGAAGCGAGGAGCTTGCTAATAAAAAAAGGACGAAACAGAGCTTCGACTCTATCTGTCCTTTTTCTATATTATAAGCTTGTTTGGTTTAACAATAAATCTTCACGGCTGCACATGTTGCTTTCTAAGGCATTTTTTCTTAATACTAAATATAACTCAGCGTTTGTAGCATTTTCATAAGGCATTACAAATATTACCCCTATTCCAAGAGCTAATGCACCTAACAAATACCAGCCGATAAAGGATAAATCCAATACAAACATATCAAACTTGTGTCCCATGGTCATTTCGTTGCTTAGAGCAATGGCTTCTCTAACACCGATGCTTGGGTTATCAGCAAGGATATATGGTACCATTCTGTAGGCATAGGATTTTATGATACCAGGTATTATTAAAAGCAGCGTCCAAAGGAAAATTAATATGCTTGTTACTAGCATTGTCTTAACTATTCCCATAAAGTTTTCCTGGTTAAAACCAAAGCTGAAACATCCTTTGTTATCTCTATATTGAGCAGACTGAATAAAATATCTTCTTCCGCCTACTTCTAGAGCATATCCGATAAATATACGAAATGCAATTAACATAGCAAGTACAATCAATGCCATTGATATAACTGTCCAGTTTATAAATCTTTCGTTATTTACATGTAAGTTGTAAGAGTTTCTTGAACTTCTGGAACCGGAGCTTCCTCCGCCCCAGCCATTGCCGCCTCCTACCAAGGCAATTACTATACTAACTCCCAAGGCACTCCAATAGATTTCCCTTAAAACCTTTTTAGCTTTTTCTTTTAATTCGGCTCTAGACCACATAAATATATATCCCCTCTTAATAATTAATCTGGCTACTTATACATTTGCATACAGCAATACAGATAAGCAATTACTATAATTGTATTATATAGTATATTATAACCCATAACAAGTTAAACAAATACCGATATTTATATATGCAGCCTAATTTAGACGTTTTACATACACATAATAAGGTTATTTCATGTAATTACTTGTTTTCTCTTATGATTTCAAAACTCAAAACTCCCCTGCAGATTATTAGGCTTTCTGCAGGGGAGTTTTGTTATGCGAGCAGCTCCTTCTATTTACTTGCAATTACAAATCCAATACCATTGGATTAACCTCATAGACTTCATCCACCTGGACTACTGCAGGACTTAGTTCTTTTTTTATGATGATGCCTGCTGCTCCTGCCATCACCATTATTAAACAAATTTAATCCTGTATTTTTACCAAATCCCAAAACAAAAATAAGAATAAGTATCACTAATATGTTATCCTTAGAGTTATTATCTGCTCCATCTGTAAATCCATTTAATATTTCCATTTCTCTCCCTCCAATTTGTAAACTTCTGCTTTGTTGAGGTTTACGATTATATATCTTTATATCGTAATATTATAATATATGGATTATTATACAAATGTGCATAAAATATTTATTATTTTTTAGTAGAATGTTTATAAGTCTATTCCCGATGAATGTATCCACTCTATTTAGTTGATAAATCATATGCTGAAACATATTCAACAGGCTTGAACTTTACTATTCCTACTTTTTCTATTGAAACATCAATAGACTTAAACATATTGCTTATAACTTCAACACTCTGTAAAAGTTTTTTCTTATTCAAATCAATTGCCATAGTACAATGAGGCACCCACAAATCTGGCAGATAATATCTCCACTCAGCTTCGGCAAAGCTTCTCATTGTTTTGTGGAACTCCTCATGTATATCCAAAAGCTCTCGAGTTACCTTTGGCTGTAAAAAGACAACCCCTTCCTCTGTATTAAACACTCCAATATTTGATAGATTAATCTCAAAGGGAGCTATTTTTTCAGCAAAACCTTCAACCCCTTTTATAAATAATTCAACATCATCTATTTTATCGTCATATACAGTCATCGTTATGTGCGGCCTGCTGTCGGATTCATACATATACTTGCTTATGTTATTGTCGTAAAGCACCTTCCACATAGCTTTAATTGTTTCTTCGCTTTTTTTATCAAAATATAATTCTACTGCATAGCCCATTCTTTAAACCTCTATAATTGAATTAATAATCTTATGCCTATAAATTTCCTTGGTAAAATTCACTGTAATTATCATATTCTTTATTCTTGGATCAAATTCTTTCCTCAAAGTTTTCAATATTACAGATATCCTTTAGGTACCTTCAGTTACTGAACCCTGCCAAAATACAAACCATCATAATACTTGTCTTCTATAAAATAGTGATCTTTAAAGCGCCCCTCTAGCACAAACCCATTCTTTTCA
>CAZMQY010000390.1:0-3270 GCA_964568335.1 uncultured Clostridium sp. | reverse complement strand
TTTTTAAGAGTCCTTCAGCAGTATTATATTCATGGATTGAGTTTGAAAGATTAAAAGTAAACTCAGAAATCATCTCCGTCTGCTTATAGGTTATTGAGAATTTTTCAAAATGCTTCCTCATATTTTTTAAAGACTTCAGCTGCTGGTACCTCATGTCCATATATTTTGCATAGTAACTGTTGTCAGAAAACAAAGCATTATTTAAGCTTCTATAAGCTCTTTCTCTACCCTTCTTTATTCTAAGCTCAAGTTCATTAAACAGCTCATCTTCCTTAAGTGATACTGCACACTGCCTTAGGGCAGAAGACATATGTCTAAGTATTTCTCTAATAAGCTCTTCAACAGCCTGCTGGTCATCCTTAATCTTTTTATCAATACTTGGCATATATAGGTTTAGTAAAAGGGCTACACCAATGCCTATTATCATGAGCAGCAATTCATTTATTACCAAGGAAATCGATGTTGTTTGTTCCACCAGTAAATGTGTAACTAGTACGGAACTTACTACTATACCTTCATTAAATCTAAACTTAGCTGCTAAGGGAATAAATATTAAAAGAAATATTCCAAAAACATAAGCATTATAACCAAATATATTAAATAATACTGAAGATAAAAATAAAGCTAAAAGGCATGCTCCCATTCTCTGAGTAGCAATTCTTATTGATTGTCTTTTAGTGCTTTGAACACTGAGAATTACTATTACTCCTGCGGCTACGCTATATTTCAGTCCAAGACTCTCTGCTATAAGCATAGCAATAGCAGCTCCTATTGCCGTTTTTAATGTTCTGTATCCTATAAACTTCATAGATATTACCTCGTGATAATTATTTATAGTGAATGATAGTAGAATAATTTTAAAATAGCCTTAATTAAATGTCAATAAATTCTGAATGGACTATATTTTGCTTGATTCCTATGTTTAGATTTAAGGCAAGCAAAGAATTTTACTAGAGTATTTGCATAATATTTGGTAGTATATTCATATAATTATTTTTATGGATGCCTACTTGCTAATTTGCAGCAGGCACGGATTATTCAGTTTTTATAATGAAAGGGGAAATTATTATGGCGGATCAAAGACTAAGTAAGCTTGCAAAGCTGCTTGTCAATTATTCTACCGAAGTTAAACCTGGAGATTTTGTATTTGTATCCTGCGATGAGGTTGCTAGACCTTGGATGGTAGAAGTGGTAAAGGAAGCTATTAAAGCTGGAGCTCATGTTGAAACTGTACTTAGTTCGCAAGATGTAGCGGAAGCAAAGTTTAAATTCAGCAGTGAAGAGCAGCTGCTTCAGGAAAATGTTCTAATGAAAACAATGCTGGAGAAAGCAGATGTTTGGCTTTCAGCTTGGGCTGATAGAAATACAAAGACCAATTCAAAAATTGATACAAATAAGCTTAAACTCTCCTCTAGAGGTTCAGCCAGCTGGAGAAAAATATATTCTGAAAAGATGGGGAACGGCTCCTTAAGATGGTGCGGTACACAATATCCTACTTACGCCGATGCTCAGGAAGCTTCTATGAGCTTTAGTGATTACGAGGAGTTTGTTTACGGTGCGGGACTTCTTGATGCTGAAGATCCTGCAGCAGAATGGAAGAAAATAAGTGAGCAGCAGGAAAGATGGGTTAAGTATCTCGATACTAAAAAAGAACTTCACTTTATTTCTGAGGGAACAGATATAAAAGTAAATGTATCAGGTAGAAAGTGGATAAACTGCGATGGAAGAGTCAACTTTCCAGACGGAGAGATATTTACATCACCAGTAGAGGATGGAATTAATGGGATAATCACCTTTAGCTTCCCAGGAATATATATGGGCAAGGAAATAGAAGGTATAGTTCTTCATGTTGAAAAAGGAAGGGTTGTTAAGGCAACTGCAGAAAAAGGCGAAGAACTGCTTAAAGCTCTGCTTGAAACTGATGAAGGAGCAAGCAGCTTCGGTGAAGTGGCAATAGGAACTAACTATGGCATCAAAGAGTTCACTAGAAATATGCTTTTTGATGAGAAGATTGGTGGAACCATCCATATGGCTATCGGTGATTCAATGCCGGAAGCTGGCGGATTAAATCGCTCCACAATCCACTGGGATATGCTTTGCGATATGAGAAATGGCGGAAGAATTTTTGCTGACGGCGAGTTGTTTTATGAAAATGGGCAGTTTATTGAAGGCATATTAGAAAAATACAATCTATAAAACATTATGAAAAGAACTTGATGTCTTTAACATCAGGTTCTTTTATATATCTTTTATCTCTGCATTAAGCATTCTCTATTGTATCTTTAATCTTAGCTTTTATATCATTTAATTCTTTTTCTCTGTAATTATGCTTGGATTTTAAATTGCTAATGATGCTGCTTATTCTATTAATAGCTGAATTTACGCTATGAGCAGAATTCTTAATTTTGGATTGTACATTCCAATCAGCAAAAATACCATCGAAGAAGAAATCCGCAAATTTATCAAAGGAGCTTATATCTACACTTATATCATCTCTTACATTTACGTCTGCCAGCTCTCTTCTAAGTCTATTAAGCTTTCCCTTTGCATCCCCTATATATGCTACAGCCTCGTCTATATGGGAGTGTTTTGCAATGTCACTTATCAGTCCACCTCCAAGCATATCCCAAGTGCCCCATCCTTCTGCACTATCAAGAGAGCTTGCCGCATTTTCTAGAGAAGCAAGTACAGAATTCCCAGCCACTATTGCCTCCTGCAGCTCTCTAAGATCAGACTTTATATCTGCTGCTTGTTCCATAAGATCTAATATTTCCCTAGTATTTTTATCATTAGCCTGCATTACAAGTTGCTCTTTTTTTCTTATTAGATTTTCATAATCATTGTTTGCATTTCCTATGTCTCTTAATTGTCTGTAGTAATCATCTAATTCCAATTGAAGAACCCTGATAGAATTGCAGCATTCATCGTACTTAAGCTTAGCAGCAATAAATTCCCCTTTTTCCTTATCCAGACTATCTTCTTTATTACCAATTACCGCTAAGAAAATTCCCTTAAGACTTAAGCCTTCTAATTTTTTGACATCCAGCTCTTCCTTGTCAAGGATGGTTTTTAATGCTTCCTTTCTTTGAGTTTCCTGTTTAATGTTTTCCTCAGCATGGTTAATTAAGCTTAAAATTCTCTCTCTTTTTCTAACTATCTCCTTAACCTCTAAAATTTCTTTATTAATGCTCTCATACATACCCATTGCCCCCTAAATAATTTGTCCAGCACAATTGCCATCAACTATTGCACTTCTTATGTTAGTAATAT
>CAZMQY010000389.1:0-3272 GCA_964568335.1 uncultured Clostridium sp. | reverse complement strand
AGCCACAATAAACCTCCCCTTGCATTATAATTTTTCTATTATTTCTTTTAGCTTTTCTACTATGATTTTTTCTTCGTCTTTTCCTAGCGGTCTTGGATCTATACTTAATCTTCCTGCATTAACATAGTAGTCTCTCACATAAATCTGAGGGTTTCCGCTTTGAAGCTCCTTCATAACATAGTAAGCATCTACTCCCAGCTCATTTTTATCTATGGTTATTTCCGCTCTATATATTTCTCTTCCAGCTTCGTCTTGAGTTATGGAGGCCTTTAACCCTCTTATATTATTAACCTGACCTACAAGCCATTCCATCTTTTGCCTTTGAAGCTTGACAGCTTCAGCATTATTTAGTGAACTGTAAAGCTCAACAGCCTTTACTATTCCCATTATATTCTCTTTTCCAATTTTCATTGCTCTTCCTATGCCCTTGTACTGAAGTCTGCAGGCTCTTATCAGGTCAGCTTTTCCTGTTATGAAGCCTGAGGTACAGCCTTCTATAGCCTTTGCTCCACTGTAGATTACTAAATCAGCTCCCATAGCAGCATATTTTTTTATGTCTTCCTCTGCTGCTGCATCAATTATTAAAGGCAATCTATGATTATGTGCAATTTCCAGCATCTTTTCAATTGAAACCATTCCCTTTTGGACTGCATGGTGGGACTTTACATAGAAAAGCGCCGCAGTATTTTCATTTATTGCCCCTTTAATATGAAAAGGCTCTACCTTATTGGCCTGACCAACCTCTACAGGAATACCTCCCCCCAGTGCAATCATCTGAGCCACAGGTGCTCCAAAATTAACTACATGCCCCTTTTGTATTATTATCTCGTTTCTCATTCCTGTGCTTACAGGAAGCTTTTCTATTTTACTTAAATCTTCTCCTGTTATGCAGGCTGCAACGGATATTGCTATGCCTGCAGCTGCTGAGGAGGTTATGCAGGCATCCTCAGCCTCTGTATATTTTGCTACTTCTCCTCCAGCTCTTTCGTATAGCGCTTCAATATTTACATAGCTCATAGCAGCTTCATTCATCTGCTTTGCTACTTCTTCACTAATGGTGGATACCCCTAAAGCAGTCATCTTTCCGCTTGCATTTATAACCCTTGGCAGGCCCAATTTTTCATAAACGTTCATGATACCCTCCTTAATCTGACATATGTCATTCTCTTCATTTATTACTATGATATTTTATTTATATACTCTTGTAAAGCATATACCTAGGAGACGGAGTTCTGCATTTATTGTCACACTATGGAATAATTTTTATCAGTAGCATTGACATAAGTGTACATTATTGTTATAAATAATATAGCACATTCATTAATTGTGTATGCACAAATCTATTTACAATATAAATAATGCATCATATTTAGCTGTAATATGTAGGAAATAAATATCACTTATAATATGCTATTTAATTATTTTTATAAAATTACATAAGGCTTAGGGGGAAAGAAACATGTCTATAAAAGTTGCCATTAATGGGTTCGGAAGAATTGGAAGAGCCGCACTAAGAATTGCTCAAGAAAGATTGGGTGATAATGTTAGTATCGTAGCAATAAACGCCAGAGCTGATAGCAAAACATTAGCCCATCTTTTTAAGTATGATTCTTGTTATGGACAATTCAAGGGAGAAATAAAAACTACTGATAGCTCCATTATTATTAATGGATCGGAAATAAAAATATGCAATGAAAATGATCCGGAAAAATTACCTTGGAAGAAGCTTGGTGTTGATATCGTTATTGAGTCTACAGGAGTCTTTACAGATAAAGAAAAGCTTAGCAAACATATAAGAGCTGGGGCAAAGAAGGTTATATTAACTTGTCCTGGGAAGGATGAAGATATAACTGTTGTTATGGGAGTAAATGAAAAAGACTTAGATATAAATAGGCATAGCATAATCTCAAATGCATCCTGCACTACAAATTGTTTGGCTCCATTGGCAAAGGTTTTAGACGATAACTTTGGAATAGTTAAAGGCTTAATGACAACGGTACATTCCTATACTAACGATCAGCAAATATTAGATAAAACTCATAAGGATTTAAGAAGAGCCAGAGCCGCTGGAGAATCAATAATCCCAACTACTACCGGAGCTGCTAAGGCTGTTGCTAAAGTTCTTCCAAAGCTTAAGGGAAAATTAAACGGGTTCTCTGTAAGAATACCTACTCCAACGGTTTCATTAACTGATTTGGTTTGTGAGCTTTCAGCACCTGTTACTGCCGAAAAGATTAACAATGCATTTAAGGAAGC
The DNA here is from genome assembly GCA_964568335.1 of uncultured Clostridium sp. Taxonomy (GTDB): domain Bacteria; phylum Bacillota; class Clostridia; order Clostridiales; family Clostridiaceae; genus Clostridium_AT. The sequence goes on along the minus strand of CAZMQY010000389.1, from coordinate 1,016 downwards.
TTCTGAAGGCTATATGCAAGGAATTCTGGGATACTCAGAAGAACCTCTTGTTTCTGTAGATTATAAAGGTGACAGCAGATCTTCAATAGTAGACGGTCTTTCAACAATGGTTATAAGTGACAGCATGATAAAGGTAGTTGCTTGGTATGATAACGAGTGGGGATATTCATGCAGAACTGTAGATTTAGTGAACTATGTTGCACAACAAATGCTGCAGCAGTATGAATGTAATATGATGATGAAACTTAACGCATAAGCTGCAGATTGCAGCTTATTTTTTTATATATAAATGATATGTTATAATTAAAAAAACTAACTATACGGAGGAATATTATGAAGTACGAAATTATAATATTTGATGCAGACGAAACTTTATATGATTTTAAGAAATCTGAAAGAGATGCCTTCAAGAATACTATGCTGGAATTTGATATAGAATATGATGAAAATCATCATTTAAAAATATACCAGGGCATAAATACAGCTATATGGAAAGAGTTTGAGCAAGGACGTATTGCTCAAAAGCAAATAAATGTTGAAAGATTTAAAAGATTATCAGAAAGCTTAAATATTGAGTTTGATCAAGACCAATTTGCAAAGTCCTACATGATGCATTTAGCTAATGCCTCCTTTTTATTTGATGACAGCATAGAGCTTGTAGAAAGTCTGCATAAGAATTACAGGCTTTCTATAGTTACCAATGGACTTAAGGATGTTCAAGACAAGAGAATAAGAAAATCTGTTATATCCAAATACTTTGAGGATGTGGTAGTGTCTGAGGAGGTTCAAGTGTCAAAGCCAGATCCTAGAATATTTGAACATGCCTTAAATAATATAAAGCACACTGATAAGAGCAAGGTTCTTATGGTAGGGGACAGCTTAACCTCCGACATTCAGGGAGGAATAAATTTCGGCATAGACACCTGTTGGTTTAATCCAAATAAAGCTCCAAATAATACCGGAATAAAGCCTACCTATGAGATTTCTAATCTTCTGGAGCTTAAGGCTATACTTGA
>CAZMQY010000388.1:0-3282 GCA_964568335.1 uncultured Clostridium sp. | reverse complement strand
AAACATTGAGCGAACATTAATAAGACTTGACATCTTTTATTTAAAGCTGCGTTAAGAAATTTTTATGTTTGAGCAAAGCGAGTTTAAAAATTTTAGCAGCTTTAAATAAAAGAAGTCTTAGTCTTATATATGCAGCGAACGTTTTCCTAGAGTGCAAAGAACATGCGTAATTTCAACACTACCTTTAAACAGAGTATTAACTGGGACGGAACCACTCACCTACCGATGCGTTTTTACCGTGAATGTGCCAGATGATATTATTGGAATTATCAACATTAGCATCCTTTAATCCGCAGTTGCTCCAGGCAGTTCTCCACTGCAGATCATCGTGATTATAGTCATCTTTAATTCCAAGTATAATTTCATAGGCCTTGTGGCTGAAAGCAAAAGTCATAGGCATAAGATAATTATTATTTGGATAATCACCGCCCAGACTTCGATAATTACCCTTTGATAAAAAATAGTTATTTAGCTGGCTGCTAATATGGGAGCTTAACACATCACATTCATGTGTCTCAAAATATTCCACTATTGTTTTCACATAATCTTTTTTGTGAATGTCGTCGTCATCGATTTTAATATATAAATCATAGGGCCCCTGACTTTGGGATATTGCAGTCATATACCTTGCAAGGGAGCTGCAATTTTTTGTGAACCCTATTATAAACCTGTCATCAATAATATCATCAAACAAGTATTGGTAGTTTTTAGTTTCGGATTTATCCTCATGCATAATGCTGATGGAGTGGGTGAAATCTGTATAGGATTGGTTTTTCATATTTAATATACATTCACGCAGCATATAGGGACGTCTAAAGCTGGGTGTAAATAATAGAACTTTCATTTGACATCTACTCCTTTATGGTTAAGTTGATTGATTTAATATAGCATTAAGATATAATTCATGAAGCTTATAAATTAGCTTTATAGCCTTTTAATTAGGGCGAAACCAGTGAGGTATGGACGTATTTCTACCGTGAATATGCCAGATTATATTATTAGAGTTGTCCACATTTTGAGCCTGAAGTCCAGCTGCAGGCCAGGCAGCCATCCACTGCCGGCTTTCATCATCATAGTTATCTATAATATCAAACAAAACTCGATAAGCTTTATGACTAAATGCAAAGGTTGGGGCCATCAGAAAATTATTTACAGGAGGATCCCCGCAAAAAGTGTAATGATAGCCTTTAGATAGAAAATAATTATTTAGATCATAGCCAACTGGAGAGCTTAAAACATCGCACTGATGAGTCTCAAAATATTCCACTATTGTTTTCACATAATCTTTTTTGTATATATCATCATCATCGATTTTAATGTATATATCATAGGTGTCTGGGCATTGTGACAGTGTAGCCATGTACCTTTCATGAGAGGTACCATTTTTGTTAAATCCGATTATAAATCTGTCATCCAGAATATCATCAAACAGGCATTCATAATTTACAATTTCAGACTTATCCTCATACATAACGCTGATTGTGTGGGTAAAATCCCTATAGGATTGGTTTTTCACATTTAATATACATTGACGAAGCATGTATGGTCGTCTGTAGGTTGGTGTAAATAAAAGAACTTTCATTTTGCTGAGCCTCCGCTATCATTAAACTAAATTAATTTCATATAGGTTGTCCTAGTCGCATTATATGTAAACAGTAGAAATGTGTTACTTTCTAAAAATTATTCAATGGCGAAAGTTTGCCTAGGTATCAAAGAACGCCCTTGATTTCAAGCATTACTTATTAGCTTCTAAAATGTTTATTTATAAACTTGGATATCTGTAGTAGCATTTTAGCCTGTTCAGGCATAGTATTTAGTGACACGAGATAGCGGAGGTTAAAAATATGAAAGTAGCTATATTGACTATGTTTAACGGTCTAGAAAGGACTTACTCTCTTGTAAATGTTGTTGCAGAACATCTAAGAATGCTTCTTGATAATGATATTCCTGTAAAAATTCTTGTATGTGAGCACTGTCCCGATGAACAAAGAAGTGGAATATTTTTAGATGAAAGAGTTGAATGGGTTAAAGTTAGAAATACACTAAAGGGAAAACAGATACACTGGCATGACTATTCTCAGGCAGAGGGAAAGGTACACGACACATTTTTTGAAGAAGCGGATACAATAGCAGAAGATTTAATAGACAAACTTTCAGATGTTGATATATGCATGATGCATGATATCCACTATCAGGGATGGCATTTAGTTCATAATGTTGCAGTGAGAAAAGCACAGGAGAAACTTCCTAATGTAAGATTTATTGCAGTTACTCATTCGGCTCCAAACAACAGGGCAATACATTCAAAGTGGCCTTTATCTGCACGTTATTCCCCAATGCCAAACACCATCTATGTTTATCCAACAGTTTCTGGCATTCCTGCTTTGTCCAAGCAGTACAGCGTACCAGAAGGAAAATGCAGAGTAATAAACAATAGCCTTGATTTGCTTGCAAACTTTAGTGAAGATGTAAATGCTATCTGTAAAAAAGTAGACTTGCTTTCTCCAGATATTCTTATGGTATATCCAGGGCGATTAACTCAAGGAAAGAAGTTTGAAAAAGCTGCAGCCTTTGCTGGTGCAATTAAAAAGAAAACCGAAAAAACAGTAAAAATTATCTTCTGTGATTTTGCATCAATGGATATAGCTCCTGATATATATAAAGCTATTATAAAAAGAATTGGCTGCAAGTTTGGACTTGATAATGAAGATATGCATTTTACATCAGATTTAGGATATCCAAACGGTTTTCCAAGAGAAGGGGTTTTAGAATTATTTACTTTATCCAACCTTTTTGTTTGTCCATCATTCTCAGAGTCTTTTGGACTTACTGTACTTGAAGCAGCAAGCAGGGGAAATTTTATAATATTAAATGAAGCAGTTCCTGCCCTAGAGGAACTTGGAAAGCAGCTTGGGGCATATTTTATGCGCTGGGATGCCAGAAACTTTGGCTATGATACAAAGGAAAATTATAATCCCTCTGAGCAGGCTTATCTTGAAGGCAACGCAGAGCGAATAGTAAATATGATGAGGGAAAATCCTGTTATATCTGCAAAAACTCTAGTGAGACAAAGATATAGCCCAAAATGGATATGGGAAAATCAGCTTCAGCCACTTCTAGAGAAATAACCAGGTAGTAAAAATTAAAAGAGCTTTAACGAACCTTTTGTAGGGGGTTAAAGCTCTTTCTTGTTCGCCCAGCATTTTTTATTATGGCTATGAATAAGGGTAGTGTTGAAATTACGCAGGGGAGTTACATCTAGGAAAGCTTCGCTACGCAAAC
>CAZMQY010000387.1:0-3285 GCA_964568335.1 uncultured Clostridium sp. | reverse complement strand
ACACTGAGCTAAATGGTATTGCTAGAAGCAATTTGCCAATTGGGCATCTAAAATCTGTTTGTAGCTTCAATCTCCATAAAGGAAATACATATCCAGCTATATTACTTAATATGTTTGAAAAAGTAAAGTATGACAAAAAGTTTGTCCATGTTTTATTATAGCTTACTTATACATGGGTGAGAATGTATGCTATTGAAAACAATTTGTTAAAAATATAAGAAAAACCCTAGAAGCCTAGGGTTTTTCTATTACCTTAAAATATTATATTTTTTCCCTCTTCACATAGTGAGTGTGAAGCAGCTCATGAGCTTTTTCTCCATAGGGTTCTCCTAGGAAGTCTTCATACAGCTTTAGAACAGCTTCATTTTCATGAGATTTTCTCTTGGCCTTGCCTCTGTCCTCGTTGTATATTCCCATAGCACGCTTCTTTAGAATATCAACATCACCATGGATATATGGCTGTCCCCCACCGCCTATACAACCGCCTGGGCAAGCCATTATTTCTATTGCGTGATAGTTTGCTTCTCCGGATTTGATTGCCTCAAGTATTTTTCGAGCATTTCCAAGTCCGTGAGCTACAGCAACATTAACATCAATATCATTAATCCTTAAAGTAGCTTCCTTAACACCATCTAAACCTCTAAGTGCATGAAATTCTACATTTCCAAGTGGCTCCTCAGTAAGCCACTCATAAGCTGTACGAAGAGCAGCTTCTAGAACACCGCCTGTTGCGCCAAAGATTACTGAAGCTCCTGTTGACTCTCCCAGTGGATTATCAAAGTCGCCGTCTTCTAGAGAATTAAAGTCTATGCCTGCCTCTCTAAGCATCTTTGCAAGTTCTCTTGTAGTTATAACTATATCAACGTCTTGGTTTCCGTTTTCTGAAAGTTCAGGTCTTGCAGCCTCGTATTTTTTAGCAAGACAAGGCATTACAGAAACTACAACTATATTCTTAGGATCTATGCCAAGCTTTTGAGCTAAATAAGTTTTAGCGATAGCACCAAACATTTCGTGTGGTGACTTACAGGTTGATGGTATATCTAGAAGATCTGGGAACTGATGCTCAAAGAATTTAACCCAGCCTGGACAGCAACTTGTTAGTATTGGAAGCTTTCCTCCATGCTGAAGCCTGTGAACAAATTCAGAAGCCTCCTCCATTATGGTTAAATCAGCTGCAAAGTCTGTGTCAAAAACCTTGTCAAAGCCTAAGCTTCTTAAAGCAGAAGCCATTTTACCTGTAACTACAGTTCCAGGTTCTAAACCGAACTCTTCACCAAGAGCAACTCTAACAGCTGGAGCAGTTTGAACTATAACGTACTTATTCTTGTTCTTTAGTGCTCTCCATACCTTTGGAACATTATTAACCTCTGTTAATGCAGCTGTAGGACAAACTGCAACGCATTGGCCGCAGAAAGTACATGCTGTATCGGTCATTGGAAGGTTAAAGGCTGGTGCTACTACAGTTTGGAAGCCTCTTTCAACTCCTGATAGCACATTTACTGTTTGAACCTTATTGCACATTGTTTCGCAGCGTCTGCACAATATGCATTTATCAAGATTTCTAACTATGGAGTAGCTGGAGTTATCTATTTCATAGGTTGACATTTCGCCCTTATAAGGAATTTCCCTAACTCCTAAATCAGCGGCTAATGCTTGAAGCTCACAGTCGGTATTCTTCTCACATATTAAACAATCCTTTGGATGGTCTGATAAAAGAAGCTCCACAACAGTTCTTCTTGCATGTATGGCACGAATGCTGTTTGTTTTAACAACCATCTTATCAAATACTGGAGTAGCACAAGCTGGAGCAAGATTCCTTCTTCCCTCTACTTCAACCATGCAGACTCTGCAGGAAGCTGTTTGGTTAACCATTTTAGTATCATGCAGATTCAAGTGGCATAGGGTAGGTATTTTTATATTCAAAAGTTTTGCAGCGTCTAGTATGGTAGTTCCTTCTTCTACTAGAACTCGCCTATTATTTATTGTTACAGTAACTAAACTCAAAATTTTCACCTCTTCCGATAATTTTAGCTGCTATTTTTTTATTATTGCTTTTACTGGACATGCAGTTAAGCAAGCACCGCACTTGATACACTTGTCTTGGCCAATAACATGCTTTTCTTTTACTTTTCCACTTATACAGCTTACAGGACATTGTCGAGCACATTTTGTACATCCTATACATTTATCGGTTACGTAATATTGAAGCAGGGACTGACAAACTCCTGCAGGGCAGCGCTTTTCTCTAACGTGGGCCTCATACTCATCCATAAAGTACTTCATAGTACTTAGCACTGGATTTGGTGCCGTTTGGCCAAGCCCGCAAAGGGAAGTATCTTTTATAGTTTCAGCTAGTTCCTGCAAATCAACTAAATCCTGTTCGGTTCCCTTTCCTTCAGTAATTTTAGTCAAAATTTCTAAAAGTCTCTTGTTGCCTACACGGCATGGGGTGCATTTGCCACAGGACTCGTCTACTGTAAATTCAAGATAGAACTTAGCTATATCAACCATACAGTTGTCTTCATCCATAACAATCATTCCGCCTGAACCCATCATGGAGCCAATGCTGCTTAGGGATTCATAATCGATTGAAATATCAAGCATGGAAGATGGTATGCATCCGCCAGAAGGTCCGCCTGTCTGTACTGCCTTAAACTTACGTCCGTTTTTAATTCCACCGCCGATATCATATATTATCTCTTTAAGAGTAGTTCCCATAGGTACTTCAACTAGACCCACATTGTTTATCTTTCCAGCAAGAGCAAAAACCTTAGTTCCCTTAGAAGTTTTTGTACCCATAGAGCTATACCATTTTGATCCGTTTAATATAATTGGAGGTATATTAGCAAAGGTTTCTACGTTGTTAACGGAGGTTGGCTTTTCCCAAAGTCCACTAACTGCTGGGAATGGCGGTTTTGTAGTTGGCTCACCGCGCTCTCCTTCTATAGAATGAATAAGAGCTGTTTCTTCACCGCAAACGAAAGCGCCTGCACCAAATTTAATTTTTATATCAAAGTTAAAGTCAGTTCCCAAAATATTCTTTCCTAATAGTCCTGTCTCGTGAGCTTGGTTTATTGCCTTTCTAAGTCTTTCAATTGCAAGAGGGTATTCTGCTCTGATATAGATATAGCCTTCACTTGCGCCAATAGCGTAGCCCGCTATAGCCATGGCCTCTAAAACGCTGTTTGGGTCTCCCTCAAGTATGGAACGATCCATAAAGGCACCTGGGTCTCCTTCGTCAGCGTTGCAGATAATATACTTTTGATTAGCTTTGCTCTTCTTTGT
>CAZMQY010000386.1:0-3329 GCA_964568335.1 uncultured Clostridium sp. | reverse complement strand
GCCCCTTTTGACAGGAATACCTTTCAAGATATTTTCTTAAGATATACTCTCCATAGCCTCTTGAGCCACTGTGCACTAGTAGATATACTTCCCCTTTGCTTAGTCCTATTTCCTCTAACGCAGCTTCATCATATATTTTTTCTATCTGCTGAAACTCTGCAAAATGATTGCCAGAACCTATGGTTCCAAGGGCTTCCTTCATAGGCAGGTCAATATCCTCTACTAAATGAGCTATGTCTATATTCTCAAGCCCCTCTACTCTTTGAAGCTTTCCCCTAACCTTGTCAAACTTAAACTTTCCCTTGCTTATACCTGTAGAAAATAACGCCATACCGCAGCCTACATCATTTCCTACTAGATGAGGGTAAATTATATCCTTAGTAACAATACTTGCTCCCACTGGAGTCTTTCCAAAGTGCAAATCTGGCAGTCCCACAGCTTTTACAACTCCCTCAAGCTCAGAAACTTTCTCCAGCTGCTCTATTGCATTGCTTTCCATCCAGGACTTTTCACTCTTTATAACTTTAACTTTATTCTCCATATTTTCTCCTTGCAACTTCTTATATTCTTTTATTCCTATGCAAGAGAATAATACAGACCTATCTATTTAAATTCTATAATTCTTCTCTCACCACAAACTTACTAAACAACATTATTACCACAACCTTTCAAAATTATATATTATCATTATAATTTAAATAAAATAAAATTAAAACCTCACACCTAAACTTTAGGCATGAGGTAATTTTAAACATTAGATACATTTATACCAAAAAATATTTCAGTCATTTCCCTGTCAATTTTTTTGATTATATCTTCTCTGTCAGCTTCAGTCAAATCCTCTTCCTTTATTTCAAAGAGATAGTTAGGAAGATTGATATCCTTCACTCTCATCTTTGTGTGGAAGATGCTTGATTGATATATATTCATATCTATTAAATTATATCTTTCAATGGTTTCCTTGCAAATAAAGTTTTGTATTGAGTTGATATCATGGTCTATAAAGTGCTTGTAGCCATGGATATCTCTTGTAAAGCCTCTAACTCTATAATCTATTGTTATGATGTCTGAATCAAAGCTGTCTATCAAATAATTCAAGGCCTTTAGTGGTGAAATTTCTCCACAGGTGGAAACATCTATGTCAACTCTAAAGGTACTAATATTATTTTCAGGATGGCTCTCAGGATAAGTGTGCACAGTTACGTGACTCTTATCAAGATGTCCAACTATATTTTCACGAATTGGAGTTAATACTCCTCTATTGCAGGATGGATCAAGCACATATAGAGGTACTTCTTCCTCAGAAATTAGAAGTGTAACACTTGCCCCTTGAGGATCATAGTCCTGCTTTGCAATATTAAGCACACTTGCTCCTATTGTTTCAGTAACATCTGACAGAATCTTTGTTAGTCTTTCAGAATTATACTGTTCATCGATGTACTCAATGTATTTCTTTCGATCCTCTTCAGTCTTTGTATAGCAAATATCATATATGTTAAAGCTTAAAGACTTTGTTAAATTATTAAACCCATATAGTTTTAATTTGTCTTCTTTACGTGTTCCCAACTTCATCCCTCTATTCTACTTGAAAATAATGTATACTTTAATACCCACAACATATATAATGCAACAGTTCTACCTTAAAGCTTGGATATATCGCATTATATATAGTATACAACGCTTTTTATTCTAAAACAATTCTTCCATCCTGTAAAGCTATATTTATATGGGAACCTTCTTGGAATTTTTTATGAAGATAAGCTTCAGATATTTCGTCTTCAACATATTTTTGTATAGCTCTTCTAAGTGGTCTTGCACCATACTTTTCGTCGTAGCCTTCCTTAAGCATGAAGTCCTTAGCTTCTTCTGATATCTCAAGAGTAATATTTCTCTCTCTAACCTCATCCTTAACTTCCTTAAGCATTAATTCAACAATCTTAAGAAGTTCTTCCTTAGTTAACGGCTTAAATACTATAGTTTCATCCACTCTGTTTAAAAACTCAGGTCTAAAGAATTCCTTCATGGCTTCCTTAACCTTATTTTCAAGGGCATTATAATTTCCCTGGGCAAAGCCAATATTATTTGCCTTAAAGTTTGTTCCCGCATTAGATGTCATTATTATAACCGTATTTTCAAAATAAACAGTTCTTCCCTGACTGTCTGTAAGCCTTCCATCCTCAAGTATTTGCAAAAGCATGTTAAATACATCTGGATGTGCCTTCTCAATTTCATCCATTAATATTACAGAATAAGGTTTTCTCCTAACCTTTTCTGTAAGCTGTCCTCCCTCGTCGTAGCCTACATATCCTGGAGGTGCTCCAATTAATTTAGAAACAGTATGCTTTTCCATATATTCAGACATATCTATTCTTATTAAAGCTTCCTCGCTTCCGAAAAGTTCGTCTGCTAGTGCCCTGGCAAGCTCCGTCTTTCCCACACCTGTTGGTCCGACAAATATGAATGATGCTGGCTTTCTCTTTTTTCTAAAGCCTAACCTGTTTCTTCTAATAGCTCTTGAAAGTGAAACTATTGCTTCATGCTGTCCTATGACGCGCCTGTGAAGCCTTTCCTCTAGCTGAAGCAGCTTTTCTGCCTCCTCCTCTGTTATGCTCTTAACAGGTATTTTCGTCCAAGCTTCTATCACATAGGCAATATCCTCAACAGTTAAATTAACATCGCTTGTTTCCTTTTCAAGTCTTGTAATTTTATCTTGAAGTCTGCATTCTTCAACTCTGTATTGAGCTGCTTTTTCATAATCGCTTTTTTCAGCAGCCTCCTTTATTTTTTCCTCTAAATGAGAATATTCCTCTCTTATAGCTTTAAGCTCCACTAAGCCTTTATTCTTTAGATTAGCCCTTGAGCTTGCTTCATCTATAACATCTATAGCCTTGTCTGGCAAGAATCTATCTGTTATATACCTTTCTGAAAGCACAGCAGCGGATTTTATTACCTCATCTGAAATATTTACCTTATGATAGTCCTCATAATAATGTCTAATTCCCTTTAAAATCTCTATAGTATCTTCAATAGTAGGCTCTTCCACAAGAACAGGCTGGAAGCGTCTTTCTAAAGCTGAATCCTTTTCTATATGCTTTCTGTATTCCTCTAAGGTAGTAGCTCCTATTACCTGAATTTCTCCACGGGCTAAGGCAGGTTTAAGAATATTTGCTGCATTCATAGCCCCGCCTTGAGCTTCACCAGCACCGATTATATTGTGAACCTCATCTATAACTAAAATAATATTTCCACTTTCCTTAGCCTCATCTATTATGGACTTCATACGTCCTTCAAATTGTCCTCTAAATTGAGTTCCTGCCACTACAGCAGTT
>CAZMQY010000385.1:0-3339 GCA_964568335.1 uncultured Clostridium sp. | reverse complement strand
AAATTCTTCATTGTATCCATCCTTACAATTTCTCGCCCCTCCATATGAATCTGTTCATACAAAAGCTGAGTTAAGATTTTTCAATATCTTTGGTTCCTTCAAAGGATCATTTTTAAGCTTCTTATTAAACTTATCCTATATCAGCTTACTTTGCTTACTTCTTCTTTTTAAACACTACATGTTTGTTACTTATATGTACTACCAACTAATACTATACTTAAGCTATCAGATAAATCACATAAATTTTGAGGCTCTATATCTACCAATGTTATTTTTGACTCTAACATTCCGTTTACGCCTAAATCCAAATCTGAATAAGTCTCTTGAACATAACCAAAGGATTGAAAAATTTCATTGAATACCTTCTATAATTTATTTAAGTATACAGCATATGGGATTTGTAAACCTGCTTCGCTAATGTATAACTATATCTTACCATAATACATATTTTAACAATAGCTTCTATGATAGAAAAAAAGCCGCCCTAAAGCAGCTTTATAGTTAATAATACCAACCTACACTAGTCCTCTATTCACCATCTCAGTGACTGCAAAAGTTGCCACGTCATCTGCGTACTTGCCTGGTCCAAAGCCTGCATCATAGCCAAGTTCCTTGGCAAGCTCGTGTGTTATTCTTGGCCCCCCGCAGATTAAGATAATCTTGTCTCTTATGCCTTCAGCTTCTAATAGCTCAACTAGGTTAGTTAAATTCTGTATATGCACATTTTTCTGTGTTACAGTTTGAGAAACTAGAAGCACATCTGCCTTTAGCTCTATGGCCTTTTTAATGAACTCTTCATTGGGAACTTGGCTTCCCAGGTTATAGGCTTCTATCATTTCATAGCGTTCCAACCCATAATGTCCTGCAAATCCCTTCATGTTCATTATGGCATCTATCCCTACTGTGTGAGCATCAGTTCCTGTGCTTGCTCCAATTATTATAACCTTTCTCTTCACATTTTCCTTTATATATTCGTTTGTTTCTTCCATTGTCATTGAATGTACATCAACTGATTGCACTTTTATTGAGGTGTAGTCAACAGTTTGATTAAAGCTTCCATAAACAACAAAGTAGGTAAACTCTTTGTCCAAAGCATGGTGATGAGCTACATTAGGTTCCTCAAGCCCCATCTTCTTTGCTAAAAGCTTTGCCGCTTCTACTGCCCTGTCTCCATCTGGAACAGGAAGAGTAAAGCTTACTTGAACCTTGCCGTCATTCATGGTGTCCCCATAGGGTTTTATCTTGGTAAGGTCTAAGGTTTTGTCAAAGTCTCTTTTATCCGTTGAATAAAGTCCACCACTCATTACTCTTCCACCTCCTTTTTAAGCATTAGTTCTATAAATGGATTAAAATAACTTCTATCCTTTTCTACTACTCCATCTAGACCTTTTCCACCATCAATAGGTCTTTTAATCCCTGCAAATATTCCTTTTTCCAGGGTTTTAAAGAGTCCTATACCTTCAATCTCATTTATTAATTCGTAGGCTTTTGCTAAAACCTCATTAGCTCTGCTTTGAATTATTCCGCCTTCCTTGAAGCTTATTTCATCACCAAGTTCAGCCATTGTTGTAAAAATGTACTTTGCATTTTCTATAGCCAATGCCCTATCAGACATAAAAGGCGTATGGATAGCTTCTGTCATCATTCCTAAGAGGTGTATCTTTTGATTTGTAAGCATAGTAACCATATTAAATAAGGCATCCTGAACATGGCCCTTAAATATGTTTCCCGTCATAAATTTAGTTGGAGGCATATACTTAAGAGGTGCCTTAGAGAAAATCTCCCTTGCCATCTGAGCTTGAGCAATTTCTAGTAAAAATCCATTTTTAAGCTCTGGATTTATTTCAAAGGCGTGACCTAAACCCATTTGTTCTTCAGGAAGTCCTGCTACTTTTGCAAACTGTTCATTTATAAACTGAGAAGCAAGCACAGTATGTGCCTCCTCCACAGCATCAGCTGTAGTTAAATAGTTGTCCTCCCCAGTGTTTATAATTACTCCGGCAAAACCATTAATTATTCTGGAAAAATACTGATCTACCAAGGTTCTCTTCATATTTATATCTCTAAAAAGTATTCCATAAAGAGCGTCATTCAGCATAACATCTAGTCTCTCCAAAGCTCCCATAGCTGCTATCTCAGGCATGCAAAGCCCTGAGCAATAGTTGCACAGCCTTATATATCTTCCAAGCTCTTCACCCACCTCATCAAGAGCCTTTCTCATAAGTCTAAAATTCTCTTGTGTTGCAAAGGTTCCTCCAAAGCCCTCTGTGGTTGCTCCATAAGGAACGTAATCTAACAAACTCTGTCCAGTAGTCCTTATAACTGCTATAACATCAGCACCCTGCTTTGCTGCAGCTACTGCCTGAGTTATATCCTCATATATATTTCCAGTTGCAACTATTACATATAGATAGGGCCCCTCTTTGTCTCCAAATCTTTCAAGATAGCCTTCTCTTGAGGCTCTATTTCTCTTTATTCTTTCTACAGTTTCTTTAGCAACAGAATTTATAACGAGCCTTATCTCAAATATGTCTGCCATAGGTAGCTTTGTTAAATCCATTTCTCCCTTAGCGACCCTCATTGCAATTTCCTGCATGCTTAGCTTTGTATTTACGGCTGCATTTCCTAGAAAAAGTGCTGCACCAAATGAAAGCCCATTGCCCTTTTTAATATTATCTACAACAACATTAGGAAGTGGTACCCCGAATTCATCTACTCCATCAATACCTAGCAGTCTGCAAATAGTTCTTTCAACGGCTACTGTCGTATGGTTGTCAATAAACTCCTGAGTGTCCAATGCAATATTCTGCGCTGCTTGTCTACTCTTATAAACTAAATCTAAATTTAAGTTAAGCTTGCTATTCATGTTTTTCCCCTTCCTCATAATACTCCCTTGCTATGTCTATAATTTCCTGTTGAAGCCCTAGAAATATGGATATGTTTAACGCATCCTTAGGTACCTCCTGTGTTCTTGTCACCTTCTCCAGTCTATAGTCCATATGTTCCTGAATAATATCTATTGACTTCATTTTGTTTAAATTGATTTTATGCTTGAGTGAATTAAAATCAATATTTTTAAGGCCTGTAACCTGATAGTGAACCATATTCTCATCCATAACCCCATCATAATGAGTGGATACAAGGCTTATGGACTTATAATTATTTAAATATTTACATAGAGCTTTAACTAAATAAAAACCTTCCTTTGGATTTGTTCCTCTGGCGAATTCATCAAGAGCCATAAAACCATTTTTATGGTTAGCTGCTGCAGCAGCTTGCTTTAGATTCACTATTTCAGCTCCAAAGGTGCTTAAGCCCTGCGCTACGGATTGCATGTCA
>CAZMQY010000384.1:0-3348 GCA_964568335.1 uncultured Clostridium sp. | reverse complement strand
TTTTAATATAGCTCGGGTATATGGTTTTATTGTTGAAAGACGATTTTCCATGGTTTTTCTCCTTTGATTTACGAAATTTATTTTCCTAATTGTTCTGTATCTTATATATTATTACTATCTGAGAAAAAAATTTTCTTCATTCATATTATATCATGTAATTCTATATTGTAAATGAAGAAATTATTTTTTTAACAATGTCCTCTATGTTTTCATAAAAGGCTAAGCTTAAGGGTAGTTACATCGAAGCTTTCCTAGATGTAACTACCCTTAAACATAGCCTAATAAAAAAAGGTACTGAATCAAAATACCTAAACCTAGCGTGTTAAGAGTATTTTGATATAGCCCCTTTTAAAATCGCTTCACTGCTATTCCATTTCTTATATTTTCTAAATTTTCAAGAGTTTCTTTTTTTCTTTTTAAGGCTAAGGCAACGTACAGACAATCTAATAGTATTAATGAACTTATTCTAGACTCCATAGCTTCAATTCTTAACATTGATTCATTGCCATAACAAACAAGTGTTACGTCTGAAACCTTAGCTATAGGTGATTTACCGCTGCTTGTTACCGCAATTACTTTTACTCCATTTGCTTTACCAATTTCAATGGATTCCATAAGTTCTTTGTTGCTGCCAGAGTTAGAGATAGCAATAATTACATCCTTCTCCTTTGCCATTGAAGCAAACATTGCCTGCCAATGTGAATCCGTACTAACGGAACATTTCAGCCCCGTTCTTACAAATTTATGATAGACATCCTCTGCAATGGCCCCTGATCCTCCCATTCCAAAAAACATAATCTGCCCGCTGTTTAAAATTAGCTCTGCTGCTTTCTCTAGGTCCTTATGGGCATTTTTCATTGTTTTTTCTATACTATGTATATTTGAGCTCATCATTTTATGGGTTATCATATACATGTCATCGTTTTCTTTTATATCTTCAAAAATATTTTCTACTGGTTCTACTACAGAACCAGCTAACCTTATCTTAAGCTCCTGATACCCCTTATATCCCAGCCTGTTACACAGTCTAAAAACCGTAGCCTCACTCACATCACTATATTCTGCCAGCTCCGTTATGGAAAAATGTATTATATTTTTAGGGTTTTCAAGTATATATTGAGCAGCCTTTTTCTCTGCACCATTTAAAACATTATATGCTTCTTTAATTCTTTCTAAACAACCCTTTGCTTCTTGTGTCGCCATCTCTTAACCTCCGCTATAGACATAAAAACTATGATTAATTATAGGCTAAATAATTGTAATTCGTCAACTTTATTACAATTTTACATATATGTACTTTGATTAAGGCTATGTTTAAGACTATTGTTGAAATTCCGCATGTTCTATGATGCTTAAGAAAACTTCCACTGCACATATAAGACTAATGATTATTTTATATGCAAATCCTAAATTTTATAAACTTGCTTCGCTTCGAACAGTATAAAATTCTTAACGGCTTTGCATATAAAATAATCAAAGTCTTATTGATGTTCGTTCCAATGTTTTCTACAGCATCATAGAACATGCTGACTTCAACACTAAGCTTAAACATAGCCCTTATTAATAGTTAACTAGTTAACTTTTTGCTCTGCAAAGACTTCAGCCCCTTGCTCACCTCAACCTTACAAAAAAACCTGCGAAAGCTCTAAGCCTCGCAGGTTTTTCCAAAGCTGAATTTATAACTCTACTTTATTCCATCCAAAGTTAAAGGTATATTTCCACATTAAAATTAATGTGATAGTACATAATAAACCTAATATTAATGTACCGTAAGTAAAGCGGCTCACAGCAAAATGAATTAAGCCAGTTGCTGCAATTATAGCCAAGCTTAAGAAACCCTTCCCTGTTTGTCCTTGATTAACAGCAAGCATTTCTTTGCTAAAGGGCAGCTCTTTTTTATTGATATATAAACACAGTAATGTAATTAAAAACATATTTATTAAGATTACAATCAAATTTGGTAAAATCCTGATTCCACAAAGAGCAATAAATACTGCTGACTGTAGTAAAAGCACAGGTATTGAGAATTTAACAAGCACAGCCTTTATACCTGCCTTGTAAATATCTGATGGCATATGAATAGGTGCGGCTCTATATATCCAAGCGGCTTTGTAGCTCTCACTTCTTGTGATTACCGATACATAAGTTGCATTAAATAATGCAGAAAAGTACATAAAAAAGTAAACATTGCTGCTTCTCAGATTATTTATAGATTGACCATAAGAACCCCTTATACCGGATATGGATATGAGCATTATCAAAGGAAAAATAATACTCATCATCATTGAAGGATATATTTGAAGCTTAAGCTTTCTCTCACTGGACAGCATGTTGGTAATAAATCTAAAAAAAGCTTTTTCCATATTGCTGCGACACAATAGCTGCACCTTCTTTTCTTCCCACCAGGCTTTAATTCTTCCCTTTCTTCTGGAGCCTTCAACTGAGCTCATTTTCTGAAGCTTGTACTCGAAGGAAGGCGCTATTAATTTAACATATAGAAGAAAAAACACAAAAGGAATTAAGAGTAAGCAAATCATATGATATATATAACTATTATATTTTACACCTTCCTGAAGCATTGTGAGTGGTGATGCCATCCACATGGAAGGCACAAAATAATGCCACCATTTATGTGTATAAACCATCTTGTCCCCTGCCAAAGAAAATATTCTGCCGGAAAACTGCTGGGCTACGAAAATCAGCATTGTAAAACCAATCTGAAAATAATTAATTATATCCTTAAGCTTTTCTCCATCGTATAAGGACAGTATTACATAATATAGTATGGATGTAAAAAATATAATGAACAAAGACATATAGGCAAGCTCCAGTATAAAAACTAGACCAAAGATTATTCCAAATTTAACCGAGGTAAGTATAATGGAAACTAGACCTAATGCAAAAACTATGCTTAGCATATATGCTGCTATATGAATAGTTTTTGCCATGTTTAAGGTTCTATTGCTCACCGGCCTTGAGGATATTATGCTTTTATCCCTGATATCTAGCAGTACTGATGAAAAGTCTGATATCATGGCAAGCGTTACAAACAATAATATTACAGAGAATATAGTTGTCATTGTATAAAATACCGGCATAGGCGCCATTGCAATCATTCCAAACATCAAGCCATAAAAGGCATACCACAGCAAACCCATGTTAAAGTTATTCCTGTCTTCCTTCTGCTTTGCATTGTTATTCATTATGGTAGTGGGTCTTCGCGTATCCATGGTAAGCTTCACCTGAAGAATCCGACGCATAACTTCATAATCAATGTCTAGTCTAATAAAAACACCCTTGAAAATATCCAGAAACTTTAATAACATAAACTCTTTCATCCTTATCCTC
>CAZMQY010000383.1:0-3370 GCA_964568335.1 uncultured Clostridium sp. | reverse complement strand
AGATACCATGAATAAAACTAGAGATGAGGATGGAGAAGGACTCACTGATGTTAAGGAAGGCCAGGAGGTATTTCTGCCATCACTTAATCAAAAGGTTATTGTTTTGTCTAAACCTGACAGTAAGGGAGAGGTTCAGGTTCAGGCTGGAATTATGAAGATAAATGTAAAAATCAAAGACTTAAGAGCTTCTAAGCTTTCACAGGAAGAGAAAAAAGAGAGAAAGAAAAGAGAAGTAAATCTTAATTTGAAATCAGTAGCTACTTCCATAGATTTAAGGGGAATGGATGCTGAGGAAGCTGTATATAGCACTGATAAATATTTAGATGATGCTTACAGAGCTGGACTAGGTGAGGTAACTATTGTTCATGGAAAGGGCACAGGCATATTAAGGCAGGCAATAAATGATATGCTTAAAAGGCATCCACATGCTAAAAGCTACAGGCTTGGAAATTACGGAGAGGGCGGTACAGGAGTTACCATGGTGGAATTAAAATGATCATTGTCAGTGCCTGCTTGTGTGGAATAAATACAAGATACGATGGAAAGAACAATTTAAATGAAAAAGTAGCAAAATTATTAAAGGAAGGAAAAGCAGTTTTGGTATGTCCAGAACAGCTTGGAGGTTTAAGTACTCCAAGACCTGCTCATGAAATTAAGGGTGGTACCGGTTCTGAAGTGTTAGATGGGTATGCCAGGGTCATAAGCATAAATGGTGAGGACGGTACTTTAGATTTTATCAAGGGAGCAGAAGAGACCTTAAAGATAGCTAAGCAGGTTGATGCAAAAGCAGCAATTTTAAAGGCTAAAAGTCCTTCCTGCGGCTTTAGCAAAATCTATGATGGCAGCTTTTCAAAAACAAAAATAGAGGGCAACGGCGTTACTGCCGAGCTGTTAATTAGAAATGGCATTAAGGTTTATACGGAAGAAGATATAGAGACTATTGGATTTTAAGTTAAGGTGAGCTTATTGCTCGCCTTTTGCTTTAGCATATTTTTGAAATATTACCTTCACTTTATTATAGGATGTTGACAAAAATTATGCATGTATTATACTAAAAATAGGAATATGTGCATAATTTTCAATCTTTAATGGGGGTAATAATATGTTCAAAACCTTTTGTGAATTAAAGGAATTTATTCAGAAGAACAATATTAAGATTGTTGATTTCAAGGTTGTGACTCTTCCAGGGAGATGGAATCATCTTTCCATTCCTGTAGAAAGACTTTCCGAGAAAACGTTTACTGAAGGCATAGGCTTTGATGGCTCAAGCTATGGGTATTCCAGCATTGAAAATTCAGATATGTGCTTTATGCCAGATATGAGTACAGCATTTGTAGACCAATACTGTAAAATACCTACGCTAAGCATGATTGCCAATATACATACTATAGGAAAGAATTCAGGAAGATTTAGCGGGGACCCAAGATTTATTGCTGAAAAAGCTGAAAAATATTTAAAAAAGCTTGGCATTGCAGATGAATATGTTATAGGTCCTGAGTTTGAATTTTACATTTTTGATCATATAAGCTATGAGACAAAAAATTATCATCAGGAGGTGACTATAGATTCTGTCCAAGCTCCCTGGAATACAAACAGCAAGGAGGAAAACCATGGGTATAAGGCACCCTTCCAAAAGGCTTATCATTTAGGACTGCCTTATGATGTAAATAACGATTTAAGAAGTGAAATGACTTTAAAGCTTGAGGAGATGGGTGTGCCAGTGAAATACCATCATCATGAGGTTGGAGCAGCAGGGCAGCTTGAAATAGAGGTAGAGCTTGGAACCATGCTTAAAATGGCTGATGCTACAATGATGGCTAAATATGTAATCAAAAATGAAGCAGTAGCTCATGGAAAAACTGCAACCTTTATGCCAAAGCCTTTATATGGAGAAGCAGGCAGTGGAATGCATGTGCATATGCTATTAAAAAAGGATGGAGAAAATTTATTCTATGATGAAAATGGCTATTCAAAGATGAGCCAAAATGCTCTTTATTTTATAGGTGGCCTGTTAAAGCATGCAAAGGCTTTGCTTGGTTTTACAAACCCTTCAACAAATTCCTATAAGAGATTAGTTCCAGGATTTGAAGCACCAGTTTCTATCTGCTTTGCTACAGGAAACAGAAGCTCCGTTATAAGAATACCAGGCTATATTAAGGACCCTGCAAAGGTGAGATTTGAGTTCAGGTCTTCAGATGCTACTGCAAATCCATACCTTGCATATTCTGCACTTTTAATGGCTGGTATTGATGGTATAGCAAATAAAATCGATCCCAAAAAGGAAGGGTATGGACCTTTTGATATTAATGTGTTTAATATGTCGGAAGAAGAAAGAAACAAGATTGAGGCGCTTCCAAAATCACTTGACGAGGCACTGGAAGAACTGAAGAAGGATCATGAGTTTTTAACAAGGGATGGAGTGTTTGATGAACACTTTATAAATAATTGGATTAAATTTAAATATACTAGAGAGGTTATGAAGGTAATACCAGTGCCTTCACCTATTGAGTATGAAATGTATTATGATTTATAAAAAAGCTTCATTGTAAAGCGGTTGGGGGAAGTTATATGATTAAAGATCTAGAAGAAATATTAAGTCTGGCCAAAACTAAAGGTAAGAAAACTATAGCAGTTGCTGCAGCCCATGATAAAGAGGTTTTACAGGCTGTAGCTGAAGCGGCAAGCTTAGGAATTGTTGATGCTGTACTTGTTGGGGACGAGGAAAAAATAAGGAGCATTTCAGAAGAAGAAAATCTTTGCCTTGAAAACATAGACATAGTAAATGAAGAAGATGCAAAAAAAGCTGCATCTAAAGCGGTTGAGTTAGTAGCCTTAGGAAAAGCTCATTATATTATGAAAGGAATGATGAATACTTCTGATTTATTGAAAGCGGTATTAAGCAAAGAAGCTGGTTTAAAAAAAGAAGAGCTTTTGTCACATGTTATGATATATGATGTGCCAAGCTATCATAAGTTGATAATACTTACAGATGGAGGAATGGTCACTTATCCTGAATTAAAGGATAAGATCCATATTGTAAACAATGCTGTTAAGGCAGCTAAGGCTTTAGGGATAAATAATCCAAAAGTAGCTCCAATCTGTGCTGTGGAAGTAGTTAATCCGGCTATGCAAGCAACAGTAGATGCATCAGTTTTATCTCAGATGAACAAAAGAGGGCAAATTAAAGGATGCTTAATTGATGGACCGTTGGCGCTTGATAATGCCATATCAAAGGAAGCGGCAGAACATAAAGGTATTATTAGCCAGGTAGCTGGTGATGCAGATATTTTACTTGTACCCAATATAGAAAGCGGCAATTTTTTAGGGAAATCCTTAACTTATTTTGCAAAAGCTGAAAATGCTGGAGTTA
>CAZMQY010000382.1:1567-3373 GCA_964568335.1 uncultured Clostridium sp. | reverse complement strand
AGCAGTTAAATAAATATGGTAATAAGTATGGTTTAAAGAATATTAACTCCCATTCCCTTAGAAGGGGGTATGCAAAGAGTTTGTTAGATAAGGGGGCAAATTTTGCTCTGATTTCTAAAGCATTAGGGCATTCTAACTTGGTAGTCACAACTCAGTATCTTGATTTAGAGGTTGAGGAAGTGGAAAAGAACTTAAGGGATTATTTATAGGATGAATTTACATTGTTAAATCTTTAGCTATATTTTCTTTATTTTGGTTATGGTGTGTGCTTAGGGAAAATTGAAGTTTAGAGTCAGAGGAGTTATAGCAATAGAGCTATACTCCTCTTTTTTGTAAAAAAATAAATAAAAAGGGGGATTATGGTTGTTTTTGTCGAATTTTATATAAGTTGTATTGTAGTTTTAAGGATGGTGTATCTAAATGAAGCCCAAAAGAAAAAAGTTGACTCCAAATGAAAATGCAATTCTCTTAGCTGAGGTTGAAAATATGTGCCCATTATGTACTAAGCCTTTAATGTATGAAAAAAATGGGAGAAATGAAAAGTTGTTTGAAGGAGCTCATATTTATCCTCTAAATCCAACGGAAGAGGAAATAGAATTATTAAAGGATGAAGAAAAATTACACTCAGATGTGAATAATCTTAATAATATTATTGCTATATGTGGTGATTGTCATAAAAAATTTGATAATCCTAGAACTGTTGAAGAGTATAGGGAGCTATTTAGTATTAAAACAAATATATTGACTAAAAATGAGACAAGAGCAAAATATCATGATTATCAAATTGAAATAGAAATAAAAGAGATTATCACTATGCTTGTAGAAGAGTTTAATGAAAGTTCTGTTAAAACACTAAGTATGAAAGCTTTGAAATTAGACCAAAAGGCAGATGGTACATTAGCAAGAATAACTAAAAATAGGATAAGAAATGAAATTATTGAATATTATTTATATATTAAGGAACAGTTTGTTCAACTAGATAGTCAATACCCAAAATCTTTTAATGCAATAGCATCACAAGTCAGTTCTTTTTACAACAATTTAAGTAGAATAGAATCTTCTCAAGAGGTAATATATACCCAACTTACAGAATGGCTATCAAAAAAAACTGGAAATAGTTCATTAGGGGCATGTGGGATAATAATTTCATTTTTTATTCAGAACTGTGAGGTGTTTTAGTGTTAGTACCTAGCAAAATAATAAGTTTTAGTGAGTGTATTATTGGGAAAATGATTATTATTCTGGAGTATGTATCTAAAGGAGAAATGACTATAACAGAGTTATTTTTCAGTACACAGGACTACTTTGGAGAGATAGATGAATTTATATATTCATTGGATGTATTATTTCTACTGGATGTAATAAACGTGGATTTTCATAAAGGGGTAGTTACATATGTTAACAGAGATTAGAAGTTCAATATTTCAACAGAAAGCAATAAGATTTCATAAAGGTTTAAATGTAGTGTTAGGAGATGCTCAAGGCTCAAACTCTATTGGTAAATCTACTTTACTCATGATTACAGATTTTGTGTTTGGTGGAAATACCTATATTTCACATAACAGTGATGTTGTAGCAAATTTAGGTCATCATGATTTTTGGTTCACTTTTAAATTTAAAGAAGTGGAATATCACTTTATTAGAGGAACAGAAGAGCCAAATCTTGTTTATAGAAGTAATAAAAAATTTGAAAAGCTAGATGGAATGAATGTAAACCAATTTACCAAAGAATTAAAAGAGCATTATGTTTTGGAATCAAAGCAATTAAACTTTAGAGCTGTAGTTAGTGTATTCTCTAGAATCTGG
>CAZMQY010000382.1:0-1557 GCA_964568335.1 uncultured Clostridium sp. | reverse complement strand
TGTGAAAAGACCTTTGCATAATCATCCTTCTGAAAAAAACATTGTAACTGTAACTAATTTAATTAAACTTTTTAATCAATATGAGCCTATAGAAGAACAAGATAAAGAATTAAAGAAGTTAGAGGATTCAAAAACAGTTTTAAATAAAGCTGGAAAACTAGAATTAATACCAAAGATAACTAAAAGAAAATATGAAAAAAATATAAAAGAGATAGAATTTCTGAGTACTGAAATTGAAAAGTTAGGGAGGAGTGCATATAGTCCTTCCATCAATATCACAGATATGGTGTCTGATGAACTAATTGAATATAGGAAAATGAAAAAGGATTTACTGGAAGAGCGTGAATATTATAAATCTAGGTTAAACAGGTTAAGGTCAGTAAGGAAATCCACAGATGTGGGCTTTGAAAGTCTTTTAGAATTTTTTCCAAATGTGAATATTAAAAAGTTGGAGCATATAGAATCATTTCATGAGGGTATTAGTTCAATACTTAGCAATGAGGTGAAAAATGCAAGAAAAGAATTGATAGGAAAAATCCAAAATATTGAGGATGAGATTAGTAAGGTAAATAAAAAATTAGAACAACTATTAAATCCTGATGAGAAGCTTAATTTATTCATAGAAAATCTAATTGAACATTCCTCAAGGTTGAAAAGTTTACAATTGGAGAATAATTATTATAATAAATTGGACGGTTTTAAACTAGACATTTCTGCTAAAATAGTAGAGCTTGATGAGATAAAATCAGAGATAGTTAAAAATATTGAGAATGAGGTTAATGCTAAAATAAAAGAAGTAAATGACTTTATTCATGAGGATAAAAGAACTGCTCCAGAATTAGAATTATCTTATAGTACATATGATTATAAGTTCTTTGAAAATACAGGAACTGGGAAAGTATATACAAACTTAATAATCTTTGATTTAGCTATCTTTACATTAACTCATATACCTTTTATAATTCATGATTCTTTCTTATTCAAAAACATTGAAAAAGAGGTAATTGAACAAATAATTAAATTCTATAATTCAATGTCCAAGCAGGTATTTATTGCTATTGATGTTATTGATATTTATAACAAAGAAACTCAGGAGATTTTAAATGAGAAAAAAGCAATCCAATTGTCTAAAGAAAAGTTGTTGACTACTTTGGATTGGAGAAACAGTAAAGAGCACAAATCTGAATAAAAAGGAGCTAGATTATAGCTCTTTTTTTATTTGGGGGAGTTGTAATTTTAATTGTGATGGAGGTTTGATTAATGGGTTTAACTAATGAACAGCTAGATCTGTTATTAGAGGATAAGGCTAAAAGTTATAAGGTATATAAAAGGCTAGGGATAGAGATTAATAATCAACCTATTAATCATCATAATAGACTGGAGAGATTAGAAGAGTTATTAAATGAGGGGCATATTGATAGTGAAATGTATAATAAAAAGTTAAAGAGGATATTACAGGATATAAAAGATGAGGAAGAAGGCGTAGGAAAACAACTGTTATCTGCTTTAAATGAGCTTAAAGGAGATTTGGCATCAGGCTTTAGCAGGGGAGAGGAT
>CAZMQY010000381.1:0-3383 GCA_964568335.1 uncultured Clostridium sp. | reverse complement strand
GAAAATCGAAATGGTAATATGTAAAAATCTCTATGAAAATAAAAACATCGAAATAGTAGCTGCTAAAGGGGATGTAAAGGTTCTTGAGTATAAGAAGGATTTAAGCGTAAATGCTGCAAATGCTATGGCCGCATATTATGCTTCAGAAATGAATATTAGAAAGAGACAAGTTTTGATTGAATTAAAAGGTAATGCTTATACAATTAGTGCAGGTGCAATGCAGTGGACTTCAGGCGCTGTCAGCATGGCAGCAGATGTGAAAGGAATTGGCGACTTTTTGGGTAAAGCCATATCCTCCAAGGTAACGAAGGAATCTGCAATTAAGCCTAGATATCAAGGAAATGGTTTATTAATGCTAGAACCTACCTATAAACATATTTTACTTGAGGACGTTTCGGATTGGGGTGGAATTGTATTAGATGATGGACTTTTTCTTGCTTGTGAATCCAAGGTTCAACAAAAGGTAGTAGCTAGAACTAATCTATCTTCAGCTATGCTTGGAAATGAGGGATTATTCAACTTATGTCTTAAAGGTTCTGGAATAGCTGTATTAGAGAGCCCTGTGCCAAGAGAGGAACTTATAGAATTTGTGCTTCAAAATGATGAAGTAAGAATTGATGGAAATTATGCTATTGCATGGTCCGATTCACTGGAATTTAGAGTTGAAAAGTCCAGCAAAAGCTTGCTTGGTTCTGCGGTTTCAGGTGAAGGGCTTGTTAATGTGTATCGAGGAACAGGAAGAATTCTCATGGCACCTATAGAGTAAGATATAATAATGGCAGCCATATAACATATAAGTTATATGGCTGCCATTATTATATCTTAGATTTTTTCTATAAGTTATAACTCATATGACTACCATTTTGCTGATTTTATTGTATAATTGATATTGCCTCTAAAAATAGTTGCAGCAGCTTTTAAGCTAGTGAAGGGAGAAATCAAGAATAATGATTGAAAGTATATTTGAGAGAAAAAAATCGTTAATCCTCGTAGTAGATGATTCAGCATTTATGAGGCTAACATTTCGTCGTTTTTTAGAAGGCGAAGATTATGAAGTTATTGAGGCTGAAAATGGTATGGAGGCAATTTATATATTTGAAAAGTTAAAGCCGGATATTGTTTTAATGGATTATGTAATGCCTGGAATTAGTGGTGTCACCACCTGTGAGAAGTTGCAGATGTTACCAGATGGTAAATATACTCCAGTTATTATGATTACTTCCCTTGAGGACGAAAACTCTGTTAATTTAGCTTTTGAAGCAGGTGCCACTGATTATATAAGCAAGCCAATAAATTGGGCAGTTTTACGTCAACGTTTAAATAGAATGATAAAAGCCAGGAATACTGAGAAAGACCTTCAGCAAAGCGAGGCTTTTGCGCGCTCTATAATTAATCATGCAGTTGAGGGTATCTTAATTGTAGATATTGCAGGAATAATAAAATATATTAACCCTGCAGCTGAGAAGATTTTTGGCTATATGTTCAAAGAGATAACAGGAGAAAATATAAGTGCTATTTTCCCTAGCCTTACATACAACAGTTTTAATTATATTGAAGATGAGGATAAATTTTCAGATTCCAACAAAGAAATAATTGGTTACAGAAAGGATAATTCTACACTTCCTATAGAGTTTACAATAAGCAAGTTTAAAGTAGATGAACAGACATATTTTACAATTATAATGCGTGATATTACAGAAAGAAAGGTTTACGAAGAAACAATAAAATATCAGGCGTTTTATGACTCTTTAACAGGCCTTCCAAATCGCCTTTTGCTAAAGGAGAGAATTGCTATTGAGATTTCCCATTGCAAGCAGATTAATCAGAAGCTGGCAGTAATGTTTCTTGACCTAGACAGATTTAAGCTTATTAACGATACTTTAGGACATGATGCAGGAGATAAGCTATTAATAGAAATAGCTTCAAGACTGAAAAGCTGCGTTGGCACTGATGATACTATCGCCCGCATAGGAGGAGATGAGTTTGTAATTTTACTGCCTGGACTAGTTAATGAAGCAAAGGTAGGGCAAATTGCCAATAAAATTCTTGAAGTTATTAGGCAGCCTATTTTTGTTGATAATCACGAGCTTTATATAACTATCAGCATTGGGATTGCTGTTTATCCTGATGACGGCATAGATGATGAAACATTATTAACAAATGCTGATGTTGCTATGTATCGCGCTAAAGAAGAAGGGAAAAACAATTTTCAGCTTTATACTTCTGCCTTAAATGAAAAAGCTTTAGAGCGTTTAGCACTAGAAAACAGCTTGCGAAGAGCATTGGAATATAAAGAGTTTGTTGTTCATTATCAACCAAAGGTAGATGGAAGAACTGAAGAAATTGTTGGCATGGAAGCTTTAATACGCTGGCAGCACCCTAATTGGGGCTTAGTTTCCCCCTTAAGGTTTATTCCTATAGCTGAAGAAACCGGACTTATTGTCCCTATTGGCGAATGGGTACTGCATACGGCATGCTCTCACAATAAAGCCTTGCAAAATGCTGGTTTTCCGCCTTTGACTGTAGCGGTTAATTTATCTTCTCGTCAGTTCGAGCTTCAGGACCTAACAGGCATAGTATCAAAAGTACTAAAGGAAACAGGATTGGAACCTGAATATTTAGAACTGGAAATAACCGAAAGTATTGCAATGCAAAATATAGAACATACATTAAGGACAATAAGTCAATTAAGGGAAATGGGAGTAAAATTCTCAATAGATGATTTTGGTACGGGATATTCCTCCTTAAGCCAATTAAATAATTTCTCTGTAAACAAATTGAAAATAGATAAATCCTTTGTAGAAAAGCTTAACGGAGATAGAGAAAATTCTATAATTGCTTCTACTGTTTTAGCTTTGGGAAAAAGCCTTGAACTCAGCGTAGTAGCTGAGGGAGTAGAAAACGAAGAACAGGTTAACTTCTTTAAGAAAAATAATTGTGATGAGATGCAGGGTTATTTTTTTGGTAGACCAATGCCTAAAGAAGCCTTTCAAGAATTTTATATTAAAAAGTTAAAGAATATTTAATAAAGAGGTGAAACTGTGTTTTTAAAAAAACTAAAGATAAGTCAAAAAATGTTTTTAGGCTTCGGAATAATTACACTGCTAATGTTAATGGTAATTAGCAATACCCATATAAGTTTCTCCAAACAGTCAAAGGCTGTAGATTTTAATATTCTTACCTACAGGACAATTTTAGAGTCTGATGCAATACTAACAAGTCTATTAAATATAGAAACTGGTGTAAGAGGTTATGTAATAACTTGAGATGAAAGCTTTTTAGAACCATTCAATTTAAGCTTGGGGCTTTCAACCCTATGGCCAAACCAGCCTTGTTCCATAGGTGAATTTATCCAAAGTGCTGACAAAGCTTTATACGAGGCC
>CAZMQY010000380.1:0-3395 GCA_964568335.1 uncultured Clostridium sp. | reverse complement strand
CGAGGTTGCTTTGGAGGCTGCTCCTTCTGCGCTCTTACCTTCCATCAAGGAAGAACTATTCAAAATAGAAGTCAGAACTCTATTTTAAACGAAGCTGAGCAAATGATTACGGATAAGGACTTTAAGGGCTATATTCACGATGTAGGCGGTCCTACAGCAAACTTCAGACACAAGTCCTGCAAGCTTCAAGAGGAGCATGGTGTGTGCAAAGCAAAACAATGCTTGCATCCATCACCCTGTAAAAATTTAATTGTAGATCATGGAGAGTACTTAGGTCTATTAAGAAAGCTTAGAAGATTGCCTGGAGTTAAAAAGGTATTCATTCGTTCTGGAATCCGATATGATTATCTAATGTATGATAAGAACGATGAATTCTTTAAGGAACTTTGTGAACACTATATAAGCGGTCAGTTAAAGGTTGCTCCTGAGCATATTAGTTCTAGAGTTCTAGCTCAGATGGGCAAACCTACAAGAGAGGTTTATGAGAAATTTGTAAAGAAATATCATGATACTAATAATAAGCTAGGCAAAAAACAATTCCTTGTTCCTTATTTAATGTCAAGCCATCCTGGAAGCGATTTAAATGCTGCCATAGAACTGGCACTATATATAAAAGAAATGGGTTATACACCTGAGCAGGTTCAAGATTTTTATCCTACTCCAGGCAGCCTGTCAACCACTATATATTATACCGGAATAAATCCTTTTACAAAAGAAAAGGTATATGTTCCAAAGCAGCAAAGAGAAAAGAATATGCAAAGGGCTTTAATGCAGTATAACCTTCCTCAGAACTACAATCTAGTAAAGGAAGCTCTTATTAAAGCTAATAGAGAGGATTTAATCGGTTTTGATAAAAAATGTCTTATTCCTCCAAGACCACCTAAAATCAAAGCTAAAAAGGCAGTTAGCTCTAAAGCTTATGATTTCTAGTTTTTTAAGTAATTAGTCTTATTTATTTTTATACAAGGGGGATTATTATGAATAAAAGATTTATAACTACTGTTTTTTACGTCATCGCTTTGCTGTTTATATTTAATCTAAACATTTTTGCAGGTATTGCATTAATACTTGCAGGCTTGCTTTATCTTCTATACAAAAGCCTGCCAACTATATATCTGATTAAAGCTAATAGAATCTATTTTAATAAGGAATACCATAAGGCAATGCCTTTATATGAAAAAGCCTATAAATTAAAGCAAAGTACACCGACCGTTAAAGCAACCTACGCTTATATTCTTTTAAAGCATGGACAGCTTGAAAAGGCAGAAGAAATATTAGAGGAAGTAATGAAGCTTCAATTAAGCCAAAAGGATTATATAAATGCTATATTAAATCTTTCTTTAGTATTTTGGAAGAGTGATAGATTAGATGAGGCTATAGCCCTATTAGAAAAGCAATATAACAAAGGTTATAAAACAACAATGCTTTACCAAAGCCTAGGTTTTTTCTATATTTTAAGAGGAGATCTTCAAAAATCATTGGAATTTAATTTAGAAGCCTATGATTATAATGCTTCTGACGCCAGCATTTTAGATAATATATGCCTTAACTACTACCTGCTTCAAGACTTTCATAAGGCTCTTGAGCTTTATGAGAAGCTTATTCCTATGAATCCTAATTTCGTTACTGCATACTATTACTATGGATTAATACTTGAAAAGCTTGAAAAGAAAGAAGAAGCTTTGGAAATGTTAAATAGAGCTCTTAATTGTAATTTCTCCTTCCTAAGCAGTGTAAGGAAGGAAGAAATAGAAAAGGAAATAATAAGAATGGAACAAAGTGTTTAGTATTGGAGAGATAGATATTCTGTTTTGTCTATCTCTTTTTTTATTTGTAATACTTAACATGAATTTCTATTTTACATATGTTATACTATATCTAAGAATAATTTCATTGAGGTGAAAAACTTTATGATGGATAAGATTGGGTATGAACACTTTGAAGAAGCACGAAAGACAGCAATAAAAGAATACAATAGAAGTGTTTCCAAAGGCGAAATAGGTTATTTGCCATCTTTGGAAGGCATACTTAAAGATACCGAAATAGTGGCCCATGTAGATTTAGGCTTAATAGAAATCCCCTTAAAAAAAATTATAGGTACTTATACCCATCTTAGGAGTCTCTCTTTTGCAAAGAATTTTATGCCCCTTATAGAAACTGAATTTAGAGAAAAGTGGTCAACCTTATGCAATGCTCATCTTAAAGAAGGTATTAGAGATTCAATTAAGGTTTATGAATATCTAAACTGGTTTTATGTTGTTGAAGGAAATAAAAGAGTAAGCGTACTTAAACATTTTGATGCCTATTCTGTTGCAGCTAGAGTAACAAGACTTATACCTAAGCTAGATGAAAATAATGAGGCCATAAGACTCTACTACGAATTTCTTAAATTTAATAAAAATACTGGGATTTATGCTATTTGGCTCAGCAAGGAAGAGAGCTATCAAAAGCTTTTAACTCTGCTGGAAAAATTCAAGCCTGAAAACTCCTATTTTAGCAATAAGTATAAGTATTTTGAAGTATATATTTACAATACTTTTAGAAAAATTTATCTTGCTTCTGGAGGAGATAAGCTTTCCATTACTACTGGTGATGCACTTCTGGAATATATGAATATATATGGTGTTCCTAAAAAGCCTGATGAAGAAAAGCTAACTTTAAGAATGAAAGAATTCCTTAAAGAGCTTCAAGCTATATCTCAGCAGCAAGTATTGGATATATCAACTACTCCTGACGAAGGTAATCAAAATAAAGTAATAAACACTATAACTTCCCTGGTTATGCCTCGAAAAAAGTTAAAGGTAGCCTTTGCATATGCAAGAACTATAGAAGGTTCTGGCTGGACCTATGCTCATGAGCTTGGCAGATTACATCTTGAAAATGTGCTTGGAGATCAAATTACTACCTCCTATATTGATAATGTTCCTGAAAATAAAGATGCTTATAAGGTATTTAAGGTTCTTGCGCAGGAAGGCAACGATATTATATTTACCACAAGCCCCATATATCTTAATTCAACCTTGAAGTGCGCCTTAGAATTTCCACAGGTTAAATTCTTTAACTGCTCTGAGGCTCATCCCTATAAGCATGTAAGCAATTATTACGGAAGAACCTATGAGCCAAGGTTTTTAACAGGAATCATCGCTGGCTCCATGACTAAAAATAATATAATAGGATATGTTGCTACTAGCCCTACACCTGAGGTTGTAAGCTCAATAAACGCTTTTGCTTTAGGTGCAAAAATGGTTAATCCTTATGCAACTATAAAAGTAGCTTGGACAAACGAATGGAACAGCCGCATTAAATTTACTGATGCAGGCAGCAGGCTTATAAAGGATGGAGCAGATATCATCTGTAATCGTACCTTAGAGGTGCCTCATACAGTTTCTCAGGAT
>CAZMQY010000379.1:0-3396 GCA_964568335.1 uncultured Clostridium sp. | reverse complement strand
TGGTAGATCCTCCGAGAAAGGGCTGTGAAAGAAGTCTTCTTGAGGCTATGAGTAAAATGCAGCCTGAGAGAATAGTTTATGTTTCCTGCGATCCAGCTACCTTGGCTCGGGACTTAGGCATACTTAAGGATTTAGGCTACAAAACTCTTGAAGTTCAGCCAGTAGACAATTTCCCTCAAACCTCCCACATAGAATGTGTAGCTAAGTTAGTTAAATAATAGAATAGTGCCACCCACGTGGCAAGTGGCAAGTTGAAAAAATGTTTATTTTATATAAACATTTTTTTTGCGTATATTTTCTGAAAAAGTGTGAATATTTTAGATAACTAATTTACAGGAGTGAGAGTATATGCCAAGAAAGAGCAGGACTATTTATGAAGGAGCAATATATCACATTTATCAGAGGGGAAATAATAAAGAATACATATTTCAGAATGATAATATAAAGTCATTTCTTTTAAAATATTTAAAAGAATATAACAAGAAATTTGATTACGAAGTTTTGGCATATGTAATTATGAATAATCATTACCATCTGCTGATAAAGACTAATAAAGTGCCAATAGATAAAATAATGTTTTATCTGAATAATTTGCTGGGAAAGTATATAAAGACTCAATTAGATAGGACGGGTCATGCCTTTGACGGACGGTACAGAAGCAATCTGGTGGATACAGATGCATATTTAATATGGCTTTTAAGATATATACACAGAAACCAAGTAAAAGCTAATATTTGCAGCAGGCTTGATGATTATTACTGGAGCAGCCATTATTTCTATAAAAATGGTATAAACACTTTTATTAATACGAAATTTATATTGGATTTGCTGGGAAACAGTAAAGAAGCTGCAATTAAGCGATATGTGCAGGTAGTTAATTCAGCTGGAGATGAAGCTGACAAGGAGAAGGATTATCTTATTATAAAAGATATGTTTAGCCTTGAAGAAAAGGTTTTTTCCGGTTGCGGCGGAAATATTATTGAAACTGTGAAGCCAAAGCGTAAAACTATGGGGGAAATACTTGAGGGACTTAAGATTAGCCAAGAGGTGATAGAAGATATGAAAAGTGCAAGCAGAAAGCAAGGGCTCACTCCCTTAAAAATTGATTTTATTAAGGGGGATTTAAATGAATGCTATTCTTTAAAAGAAATAGCCACTTACCTTAATGCAGCACCTTCCACTATAAGCAAATTGATTACTCGAAATAAAATAGTTTAACTTGCCACTTGCCACGTGGGTGGCACTAATTCATAATATACCTAGGGGGTGGGGATTGTGGAGAGTAAATATGAGGATTCAAACCTGCAAATTGATGAATTTAAGCAAGGCTTGGAATATATGAAGGATATTTTAGATAATGCTTATCAAGGCATAGTGCTTGTTAATCATGAAGGCCGCATAGTTAAGTGGAATTATGAAAAGCTTTTCGGTATAAAAGAAGAGGATGTATTAGGAAAGCCTGTAGATGAGGTTATTGAAAATTCAAGGCTTCATATTGTAGTAAAGACAGGAAAAAAAGAATTATGCGATGTTCAGAGAATACAAGGACATGATATGATTGCCAGCAGGACACCTATAATTAAAAATGGAAAAATAATTGGTGCGGTAGGGACGGTACTGTTTAAGGATGTAAAGGAAGTAAAGGACTTGGCTAAAAAGCTTAAAACCCTTGAGAGTACTGTTGATAAGTACAAAGATGAAATAAGCAAAATGTACAGTGCCAATTATTCCTTTGTGAATATAATTACTCAAAATGAAAAAATGCTGGAGCTGAAAAAAATTGCCAGAAGGGCAGCTAATTCTAATTCTACTGTATTAGTTCAGGGAGAAAGTGGGACAGGCAAGGAATATTTTGCACATGCCATACATAATGCAAGTAGCCGAAGACATGCTCCCTTTATACGAGTAAATTGCGCTGCAATTCCTCACGAATTATTGGAATCAGAACTTTTTGGATATGAGGGTGGAGCTTTTACTGGAGCTAGAAAGGAAGGGAAAATTGGCAAACTGGAGCTTGCTAATGAAGGGACCCTGCTTTTAGATGAGATTGGCTCTATGCCTTACAGCATGCAGGCAAAGCTTTTAAGGGTGCTGGAAGAGCGAGAATTTGAAAGAATAGGCGGCAACAGCAGAATTAAAATTGATATAAGAGTAATAGCAAGTACAAATGAGGATTTACAGATAGCTGTGAAGGAAGGAAGATTTAGGCAGGACTTGTTTTACAGGCTGAATGTGGTGGAAATTGATATTCCGCCTTTAAGAGACAGACTAGATGACATTCCGATACTATGCGAATATATTTTAAATCATCTTGTGCAAAATATGGGTTTTACTAAGAAGATGGTTACTGACAAGGCAAAATTAGCCTTAAGCTTGTATAATTGGCCCGGCAATGTGCGAGAACTTAGGAATGTACTTGAGAGAGCTGCAAATATATCCTCTGGTGAATATATTAAATTGGAGCATTTGCCTGAGTTTATTAGCAACAGCTTCCTTATAGACAGTGCTTGCGACAACACATGCCTTTTAAAGGATGTAGTAGCAAAGGCTGAAATAAATGCTATAATGGAAGCTTTAAAGCTAGCAAATGGAAGCAGAACTGAGGCGGCTAAATACCTTGGAATTCATAGGACAGCTTTATACAAAAAGATGGCTAACTACGGTATTGATATAAAGAGTTGCTGATGTAGAAAAATTTCTACACTGAAAAGTGAGTGTAGAAATTTTTCTACAGGCGGCTTAATGCAGTAATACAACAGGTATGGACAGGGTTTGGAAATGTTTACACAAAAGAATGTAGAAATTTTTCTACATTCTTTTTATTTCTATAAAATAAAATATTAACATTTCTTATAACAGCTTTCTTAAAGCTCTTGAAAATAGCCAAATTAAAGGATGAATTTATTATATTTTGAAAATTGGAATAATTCTTGCTATATTTTAAATAGTGTGTATTATATGACTTTATTGAATTATCATTTGAAAAGAGGAGGAAGTTTTATGAGAGAGGTTGTTATTGTTAGTGCGGTAAGAACACCTATAGGCAGTTTTGGTGGAAGTCTTATGGATATTTCAGCAGTAAAGCTTGGTGCAATTGTTGTAAAAGAAGCTATTAAACGAGCAAATTTAAAACCTGAAATGATTGATGAAGTTATATTCGGAAATGTGCTTCAGGCAGGTCTTGGACAAAATGTGGCCAGGCAGGTGTCCATTGAAGCGGGAATTCCTGTAGAAGCTCCATCAATGACTATAAATAAAGTTTGCGGCTCTGGGTTAAAGACAGTTAGCCTTGCTGCTCAGGCAATAATGCTTGGAGAAGCGGAAGTGGTTGTTGCTGGTGGTTCAGAAAATATGAGCTTGTCATCCTATGTTATGCCAAAAGCAAGATGGGGACAA
>CAZMQY010000378.1:0-3421 GCA_964568335.1 uncultured Clostridium sp. | reverse complement strand
GTGGAATTTGTGAACAGCTATGTAAAGAAGCAAGTAAAAGAAATATCTAAGATAATCAATGATTCAAAGCCAGGAATAGAAAGACTTGAAGCTATATATAAGGCAGCTAGCCACTCGCTTAACTTTCAGGAGTTGCTGCCTATTATGGCTCCTGCAATGGTGAGCTTTAAAGCTCTTGAAGCCCTTGAACAAAAGCTCCTTGGAACACGCAAGTATACTGACATTATAGTTAAAGGTCTTGAAGGAAACATAACCACAGAAATGGGTCTTCTTGTGGGCGACCTGGCTGATATGATTAGAAAATCACCTGATTTAATAAGAGAATTTACAAATGAGAATTATATGACCCTAAATGATAGGATAAACAAACTAAAGGATAATGAGGATTTTAAGAAGAAGTATAATTCCTTTATGGATATATACGACATGAGAGCTGCTGGAGAAATAGACATGGCTAAGGACAGATGGATAGAGAATCCTGAGCCACTGGCAAAAGCAATTATGGCTATAGTTGATACCTCCGAGGAAGGCATCCATAGAAAAGAATATAAGGAAACTATTGAAAGAGCTAAGAACGCTTCAGCAGAACTAATTAAAGAAGTTGAAGCAAAGCATGGAAAACTAAAAGGCAAAATAGTAAGACGTATGATAAGAGTGCTCCGAAACTATATGCCTATTAGAGAACATCCTAAATATTTAATCATGAAGTGCATTCTTATATACAAAAAAGCCTTTTTGGAAGAAGCACATCTGCTAGTTGAAAACGGCCATCTTTTAGATGTGAAGGATATATTTTATGCAAGCTTCTGGGAGCTTTACAAGGCAGTGCAAAATAACGAGAGCCTTATTGAGCTTGTTAGAAATAGAAAAGAGGAATATGAACACTTTAATAAGCTAACCCCTCCTCGTCTTCTTACAAGTGATGGGGAAGAAATTAAAGCAGGCTACAAGAGAGACAACCTTCCTGAGGGTGCCCTGCCAGGCATGCCGGTTTCTTCAGGTGTTATTGAAGGCATAGCAAGAGTAATCACAGACCCCTCAAAGGCTTCTATAAACAAAGGTGAAATTCTAGTGGCACCTTTTACTGATCCAGGCTGGACACCGCTATTTATAAATGCAGCTGGCCTTGTTATGGAAATTGGAGGTCTTCTTACTCACGGTACTGTAGTTGCTAGAGAATACGGAATACCGGCAGTAGTTGGAATCACTGATGCAACCAAGAAAATCAAGTCAGGTCAAAGGATTAGAGTTGATGGCAATGCTGGATTTGTCCTGATACTTGATTGATGGTAAAGGAGTGGAGCGACAAGTGAGACAAGGTCTTCAACTGCTTTATAGATAAAGAGGCTGTCTCAAAATAAAGTTAAGCTGCAATTTCCGCGAAAATAAATAAAATATGTTCATTAAGCTGATGGCTGCGCAAGAAGTTCTAGGTTCAGAATAGCTGCTGAGTCAAGTGCTTTCGTTAAACTCGCTTCGCTCGAACAAACGAACAACACTAAGACACAGTAGCTATTCTTTCACCAAGTACTTCTAACTGCTCGCAATATGCTCATTTCACATATTTTATTTATTTTCACTAACTTACATCTTAATTTTTGAGACAGCCCCTTAACTATTCTTCGGCACAAGCCCATGCGTCTATTTCTACCTTAAACGCAGGATCAGCCAAAGAAGCTACATATAGCATTGTCATACATGGATTGCAATCACCTAAAACTTTTGAGACAGCTTTTATATACCAGTCAAATTTCAAGTGTAACACTTACATTACAAGCTGCTGTAATATTATTAGTAATAGTTATTGCAGTATGGTATTATTAACTAGCTTCAATATATAGATACACATATTGAAAGTAGAACACTTTAAGCATGTATTAATTTAACTTAAGAAAAGGAACCCTATAATAAGGGAGGTAGAAGATATGAATTTTAGTCAATTAGGAATTAGTGAAGATATAGTAAAAATATTAAAAAACAATGGCATCACCGAGCCCACACCGGTTCAAGCTGAAAGTATCAGTCTTATCAAAGAAGGAAAGGATATTATAGTGGAATCTCAAACCGGAACAGGAAAAACCCTGGCCTTCCTGCTTCCGATTTTTGAAAACATCTCACCTAAGGCAGAGGCAGTTCAAGCCTTGATTTTAACTCCTACAAGAGAGCTTGCCCTTCAGATAACTGAAGAAGCTCTAAAGCTTAAGGCAGCTAAGGATATTAATATATTGGCAGCCTATGGAGGCAAGGATATCGGCTCTCAGCTTAAAAAGTTAAAAACAGGTATTCATCTTATTATTGCAACACCAGGAAGACTTCTGGATCATCTTGAAAGAAAGACCATCGATTTAAGCAAGCTAAAAACCTTTGTACTCGATGAAGCAGATCAAATGCTTTTAATGGGCTTTAAGAATGAGGTAGAGGCAATTATAAAAGAAACCTCTAAAAAACGCCAAACCCTTTGTTTCTCTGCAACCATAAATTCAGATGTTAAAAGATTGGCCTACAGATATATGAAAGACCCAGAAACAGTAGCCATTCGTAAAAAGGAAGTAACTCTCGACGCCATCAAGCAGGAAGTAGTAGAGACTACAGACAGAAGAAAACAGGACGCTTTGTGTACTGTGCTAGACCAAGACAATCCATATATGGCTATAATATTTTGCAGAACCAAAAGACGAGCAGACGAACTGGAAATAGCTCTATACAGACGAGGCTACAACTGCGAAAAGCTTCACAGTGACATACTTCAGTCAAAGCGTGAAAGAATAATGAAAGCCTTCAGAAATGGGGATTTTCAATATTTAATAGCAACAGATGTAGCCTCCAGAGGGCTTGATATAAGCGGAGTCAGCCATATTTACAATTATGACATACCTGAAAGCACCGAAAGCTATATACATCGCATCGGCAGAACCGGAAGAGCCGGAGAGGAAGGCTATACCTGCCTGTTTATTGACCCAAAAGATCGCTTACGACTTGATGAAATAGAAAAAGCTATTAAATTTAAAATACCCAGAAGGAACTTAGGTGAAGAAAAGCATGGCTACAAATAGAAGTGTTACGGGAAATTTCAACTACAATCCCATTCTTTTCAAGTATTGAGTTAAAGAGCTTTATGGTGGCATTTTTACTGGTATAATTAAATCAAAGGGGTGTTATAATGACTTTGGGTGAATATGTTAAAAGCTTAAGAATTGAAAACGGATTGTCACAGAATGAACTTGCTAATGCATCTGGTCTTAGTAGTTCTGCAATATGCAGATTGGAAAGTGGTTCTAGGAAGGGGTCTACGCCAAGAACCCTTATAGCTATTGCTCCATACCTTGGAATATCTCATTTAGAGCTTTTTAAAAAAGCGGGATACATAAATGGGGATGAACCTAAACAACCTGTAGTTATTAAAAAAATTTATAGAGATGAA
>CAZMQY010000377.1:2150-3424 GCA_964568335.1 uncultured Clostridium sp. | reverse complement strand
ATTATCCTGAATATCTCATTTATAATTTCACTGGAAAAGCCTCCTGCTGATTCAGTGTTAATAACAGACTGCTCCAATTGCTCTAATTGCTGAGAAGTTTCAAAAATAAACATTTCCTGCATAGGATCACCTATATATTTTGAGGACAACAGTGCCACCTCCTTATTTATTCTTTTCTGAAAAAGCATCTAAGAGCATATCAAGCATTTCTATTGTTCTATTCTTAAATGAAAAGCTGAATTTTGACATCCTCCATTTTAGGCAGATCTCTCTAGCTCCTCCTATAATTAAATCTTCAAGCAGTTCACTTTTAATATCTGCTTTTATTGTTCCATTTTTCTGTCCCTCTCTGATGTTTTTAGTAATAAACTCTGAGCGTTTTGTTATAATGCCCCTTACCTTATCAGATAATTCAGGATCACACATTAAGCTGTCATAATCTTGGACTATGGCAGTTATGGCTGGGTAATTTTCGTAGTATTCAACAAAGGAACATATGGAATATTTTATAGTTTCTATTGGACTGAGCTTTCGATTTATACTAGTTTCTATAATCGCATTATCATATTGGCTAAAGTGGTCAATTACTGCAATCATAATTTCAGTTTTATTCTTAAAGTGTCTAAACAATGTTCCTTCAGACACACCTTCACGTTTAGCAATTAGTTTTGTGGAAAGATTCTGAAGTCCAACCTCATTTAAAGTCTCTATTGTAGAAATTATGATACCTTCTCTTCTATGTAATAATGATTTTTCCATACAATCCTCCTTTCAGTGGGATGCACTGAGTAGTTTAAAACCACTCACTTCGCTTATAAACTACTCGTTAAAACCCATTTAGGGTTTTAACTCCATACGGAGTAAATACTCACTTCTATAAAATAATTGTATCATTATATCCAATTTTGTCAATTCACTGATTTTTTTAAATATACACGCCATTTATGTCATATATTGTATTGCTCTGTCTAACATTATGGAGCTCAGTTCCTTTATAAAGAAATAAGAAAAAGATAGGGATTAAGTGAATTCAATACTTAACCCTATCTTTTTGTGATAATGTTGCTATTATATTCCATGTTTTAAAAGTGGAAAAATATTATTCAACTTGCCACTTGCCACGTGGGTGGCACTATACTCTTATACTTTCTACAAACTTCTTCGCAGCATGGGATAACATAACATTTTTTAAATAGCATATGCCAATACTTCTTTTAGGAATTTCCTCTTCTAACATTACCTCGTATAAATCTCCACTTTCTAAGTAATCCTTG
>CAZMQY010000377.1:0-2140 GCA_964568335.1 uncultured Clostridium sp. | reverse complement strand
TGGAAAACTCTTTTATGACACAGGAAATACCTAAGTTTATTTTTGCAAGCTCCAAAGCTAGATCATATGATCCAAGTTCAAATACAGGTGAAAAATGAAAGCCCTTCTTATTCAAGTAATTTTCAACATACATTCGTGAATTTGATTTATTTTCTAAAAAAATTAGAGGCATTTCCATTAAATACTCTAAGCTAATGGGTTTTTCTATTAGTTTTTTATATTTTTCACCGCAGACAAAAATATCTTGAATCTCCTTACAGGGAATGACTTGAAGCTGCTCTTCATAGATTGGCAAATTGCATATTCCCACATCTGCCTTTCCAGCTTTAATAAAGTCGCATATTTCTATTGTTGTTCCATTTAATATGTTTAATTTGATTTCAGGGTACATTAAATGAAATTTCTCCAAATAAGGTAATAAAAAATGGCGTGTGATTGTATCTCCAACCCCAATACGCAATTGCCCGGTCTTTAATGTTTTAAATTCTAATATTTTGTCCTCTGCCACATTAATAATTCCTAGAGCCGAGCTCACATGCTTATTTAAAATATTACCCTCATTTGTCAATACCACTCCCTTTGATGTTCGATGGAACAGCTGTATTTCTAATTCTTTCTCAAGCTTTAAAATAGCCTGACTAACAGCAGATTGTGTCATATATAGCTCCTGTGCTGCTTTAGAAAAGCTTTTATTTCGGCTAACTACGCTAAATATACGATATAAATCCAAATTTCCAACCATATAAATTCTCCTTATACCATGTATAAATATTATTAATTTTACTTATACCACTATTTAAAGGTATAGTAAAGTAGGATTTAAATTTAGTACATAACATAATAAAATATAACCTTATTAAAGGAGAGATAAATTTGGAAAGAGTAGTTGGAACAGTAGTACGAGGACTTCGTGCACCAATCATTAACAAAGGTGACAGCATTGAAGAAATAGCAGTTAATACTGTATTAAATGCGTCAAAGGTCGAAGGTTTTTCCATTGAGGATCAGGATATTTTAACTATAACTGAATCAATTGTAGCTCGTGCACAAGGAAACTATGCCACCATTGACCATATTGCAGCGGATGTAAAAGCTAAATTCGGTGAGGAAGCAATTGGTGTAATCTTCCCAATTCTTAGCCGTAACAGATTTGCAAACTGCTTAAGAGGAATTGCAAAAGGAGCAAAGAAGATAGTTTTAATGCTTAGCTACCCATCAGATGAAGTGGGCAACCACCTTGTAGACATAGACGAACTAGATGCTAAAGGTGTAAATCCATGGACAGATGTATTAACAGAAGCTGAGTTCCGCGGGCATTTCGGTTATAAGAAACATCACTTCACAGGTGTTGACTATATCGAATACTATAAAAGTTTAATTGAAGCTGAAGGCGCAGCTTGTGAAGTTATATTCTCAAACAATGCAAAAACAATTTTAGAATATACAAAGTATGTATTAGCTTGTGACATTCACACTCGTTTCCGTACAAAACGCATCCTAAAAAATAATGGTGCAGAAAAAGTTTACGGCCTGGACGATATTCTTACAGAATCAATCAATGGCAGCGGTTTTAACAAAGCTTATGGTCTGCTTGG
This sequence comes from uncultured Clostridium sp., assembly GCA_964568335.1. GTDB lineage: Bacteria > Bacillota > Clostridia > Clostridiales > Clostridiaceae > Clostridium_AT. The sequence continues at coordinate 545 of CAZMQY010000377.1, read as the reverse complement.
ATCAAATAAAGCAACTGAAGATAGCGTAAAGCTATTCCCAGATAACTGCCAGCCAATAGTAGATGGTATTCAAGCTAAAATTAAAGAATTAACTGGCAAAACAATCGAAGTTATGGTTTATGGCGATGGTGCCTTTAAAGATCCAGTGGGTAAAATTTGGGAGCTTGCAGACCCTGTTGTATCCCCTGCTTATACTGCAGGTCTTGAGGGTACGCCAAATGAAGTAAAATTAAAATACTTGGCAGATAACAATTTCTCTCATCTTAGCGGAGAAGAGCAAAAACAAGCTATTTCCCAGTACATTCAGAATAAAAAGGAAGACCTGGTTGGCAAGATGGAAGCACAAGGTACTACACCTCGTAGGCTGACAGACCTTATCGGTTCTTTATCCGATTTAACTTCTGGTAGTGGAGATAAAGGAACACCAATGATCTATATTAAAGGTTACTTCGATAACTATACAAAATAAATTACGAACAAAAAGGGGCTATCTCAAAATACCTAAACCTAGCGTGTTATTTGCAGTCTAGGAAACATTTGAGCAA
>CAZMQY010000376.1:0-3427 GCA_964568335.1 uncultured Clostridium sp. | reverse complement strand
TTTATAAGAATTTCTCCTGTATTTTTAGCTTTTCTTATAACCAAGTTTCTTAAATAGCCCTCATGGCTCATCACCCTGTAGTGAGGAAGTTTTTTGTCTCTAAAATACTCTAGCACTGTAACTAACAGCTTTCTATAGTCTTCATCTACTATCTGACAGTCATGAACTGTTACAATTCCAAAGCTTCTGCCTTTTAAGTGCATTCCTAAGGAAAGCTCTCCACCTTTTTCATAGTCTCCAAAGGTAAATTCCATTTTGTTTCTATAACCAAGTTCCTCAGGGCTGCCTTCTATGCCTAAAAACTCAAAGCCTGAAATTCCTCCATCTTGAAGCAAGTCTAAAACCTGCTGCTTTTTAAATTCAAGCTGCTTTTCATAGGAAATAGTCTGATGAGAGCATCCGCCACATTCAGAAAAATGTTCACATCTATTAGGAATCTTATAGTCTACGTCTTCTAATACTTGAAGAATATTTGCTTCAACATAGGATTTTTTCTTTTTTGAAATTCGTCCTAAAAGTTTTTGACCTGGTAAAGCATTTTTTATATATACCTTTTTATCACCTACCGTACTAACACCGTAGCCTGGAAATTCTGTTTTTTCAACTAGTAGTTCGTATTCTTGTCCTTTTCTCATGTAATAAATAGCACCGTCCTTTAGTAATTTGTCATTATCTATTATGCTATAGTAATAATGTTATGTAAATAAAATATTTTAATACTGTTTTTTATTAGACGACATTATAAAAAATATGCTACAATATTTATACTACGTATTTGGCAGGTGTTTTTATTGTTTCATAGTATTTTTAATCAGGATTATATAATGAAGCTTCTTATCCTATGTCCTGCTGGATTTCTGGCTGCTATGGTAGACTCCATCGCAGGAGGGGGCGGGCTTATTAGCGTTCCAGCATACTTAATGGCTGGAGTTCCACCTCATTTGACTCTAGGAACCAATAAGTTTTCTTCATCAGCAGCTTCCTTTACAAGCTCTTTAAAATTTGCTCGCTCTGGAAAGGTTAGCTATGATTTATTAAAATACTTGGCTCCCTTAACTCTTGTAGGTGCAGTACTTGGAGTTACTTCAGTGCTTAAGATTAGCCAAAGTTTTCTCTCCACCTTAGTTTTAATATTAATTCTTGCAGTGGGACTGTATACCGTGTTTTCTAAAACTATTGGACTTGAAGATAAGTTTAAAGGTCTGACAAAAAAGAATATTTTTCTTGGAATGCTTTTGGCCTTATCCCTTGGTTTTTATGATGGCTTCTTCGGACCCGGGACAGGCTCCTTTTTAATCTTTGGTCTTATAGGAATTTTTGGCTTTGATTTTGTTAAGGCCGGCGGAAATGCTAAGGTTTTAAATTTTGTAAGTAATATAACCTCTCTGATTATGTTTGGATTAAGCGGTCAAATAAATTTCCTACTTGGAATTCCTGTTGCTATATGCATGATATTTGGAGCTCGCATAGGTACAGTTATGGCTCTTAAAAAAGGAGCACGGCTAATTAAGCCTATATTTATTGTAATGTCCTTAGGGGTTGCACTAAAGATGCTTTATCAAATGATATTTTAAAAATTGAGTATAAGTTAAACTTCATAGTTAAAGCCTGCTTAAATTTTAAGCAGGCCTTTTAACTTATATAACCTTTCTCAGCTTATCTCCCTCATATTCTCTAATGAATTTACTATTGCCTTCATCCCTCATTAGTAATCTAACTTGATTTTCCTTAATCTTTAAAACCTTTCCCTTTAATTTTGTTCCAATAACATTAACAGGAGCTCCTACTGAAAGCTCATTAATGAAGCTTCCGCCGCAATAGCTGCAGCTTTCACTGCTTTTTACAACCCTTCTACATTCACCACAATAATAAAGTTTATCCACGCCTACCCATCCTCCTAAAAATAAATTGTTAAGTTATCCTCTCATAAATTTAAATTACCTAACTATATAATTATATTCTATATATTCTGAAAATTTCCTTCTTAACTTGTTTAGAATTTTTAGAAAATTAGAAAAGAGAACTCTAGATGCTGCTAGCACCTAGAGTTCTCTTTTCTAACAATTTCAAGAATATCATTCATTTTATCAACTGCATAATCTGGACTATGCTGCATTATTTTTTCCATAGGGAGTGCAGTATATTTAACTAAACAGGCTTTTGCACCTGCATTTTTGCCGCAGAGAATGTCATAATGACTGTCTCCTACCATGATTGTCTCCTCAGGTGAAACTCCTAAAAGTTCGCAGGCCTTTAATACAGGCTCTGCATCAGGTTTATGCTTGGCTGTATCCTCTGGAGTTATGAATACCTCCATGAGCTCATCCAAATTAAAAAGTTTTAATCCTCTTTCTGCTATTTTTCTACTTTTTGAGGTTACAACACCAATCTTTATTCCTAGAGTTTTTAGCTCTCTTAGCGTTTCCTTTACCCCAACAATTTCTTTAGTAAGTTCGTCATGTACAGCTTCATTATGCGCTCTATAGGTCTGAATTAAAATATGGGCATTAGCTGCATCATATCTTGCCAAGCTGTCTAGGAGTGGTTCTCCAAAATGCATAAGAATATCGCTTTCCGGCACATCACGACCAATGTGCTTTTTTAAAGTATGCTTAAAGGATTGAATAATAAGATTATTAGTATCTATCAGGGTTCCATCTAAATCAAATAATATTGCTTTTATCACCTTTTTTCCCCTTTCTATAGCCTCGTTCATTTCTATTATTATATATTTAATAATTTATTTATGCAAATAGTTGTGGTACAAGCAATGCTCATACCACAACTATTAGTGAGGCAGCATTATAAACCTAAATATAAACAATACTGCTAATATATAAATAATAGGATGTACTTCCTTATGCTTTCCTGTTGCCAATTTAACTATAGGGTAAAAAATAATTCCTACAGATACTCCATTTGCTATGCTATAGCTAAATGGCATGATAGCTATTGTAAAAAAGGCAGGCAGTGCTTCAGTAAAGTCATCAAAATCTATACCCTTGATTGCTCCAAGCATTAATACTCCGACTATAACAAGTGCTGGAGCAGTGGCTTCCGCCGGAACAATACCAACTATACCCCCAAAGAAAAGTGAAAGGATAAATAGTATACTTACAGTAAAGGAAGTAAGGCCTGTTCTTCCGCCTTCTGATATTCCGGCAGTAGATTCAACGCTAGTTACCAGAGTGCTTGTACCAAGCATTGCTCCAAAAACAGTAGCTAAGGCATCCGCAAGCATAGCCTGATTCATATTTTTAACCTTTCCATCTGGTTCAAGCATGTTAGCCTTTTGTGCCGTTCCAACCAAAGCTCCTATAGTATCAAATAAATCTACTAAGCTAAAGGTAATAATAACCATAAACACGCTGCTTACAGCTCCAATGACACCTGCTCCACCCGTACTAAGCAATCCTTTAAAATCCAT
>CAZMQY010000375.1:2153-3433 GCA_964568335.1 uncultured Clostridium sp. | reverse complement strand
ACCACATCAAGAGCACCCATTCTAGGGTGTCCACCTTCATGAACAGTCATATCTATATTTTCATAAACAGCAGCAGCCATGTTTATTATAGCTTTCTCTACTGCTTCTGGCTCCCCAATAAAGGTTACTACGGTTCTATTGTGGTCGGTGTCGGAGGAATAATTTAAAAGCTTTATTCCTTCCTTGCCCCTTAAAGTATCCATTATTTTTTCAATAACTTCTCTGTTCCTTCCTTCACTAAAGTTAGGAATACATTCAATAATTTTGTTCATTATTATCACGCCTTTTCCCTATATAATATTATTTCATCATTGGAATCTTAATATCTTTATGAGACTTTGCAAATTCTATTGCTTCATCATAGCCTGCATCCACATGTCTTAAAACTCCCATGCCTGGATCTGTAGTAAGCACTCTTCTTATTCTCTCATCAGCTTCATAACTTCCATCGCAAACAATAACTTGCCCAGCATGCTGCGAATATCCTATACCTACTCCTCCACCATGATGGAAGGATACCCAGGTAGCTCCACCAACAGCATTGATAGCAAAGTTTAACAGTGCCCAGTCGGATATTGCATCTGAACCATCCTTCATGCCTTCTGTTTCTCTGTTTGGTGAAGCAACCGATCCGCAGTCTAAATGGTCTCGTCCTATAACTACAGGCGCCTTAAGTTCTCCATTTCTAACCATCTCGTTTATTGCTAATCCAAACTTTGCCCTTTCACCATAACCAAGCCAGCAAATTCTCGCAGGCAGTCCTTGGAAAGCTATTCTCTCCTGGGCCATGTTAATCCATCTATTAAGATGTTTATCCTCTGGGAAAAGCTCTAATACCTTTTTATCGGTAGCATATATATCCTCTGGATCTCCTGAAAGAGCTGCCCATCTAAAGGGGCCTTTCCCTTCGCAAAATAAAGGTCTTATATAAGCTGGTACGAACCCTGGGAAATTAAAGGCTTCTTCTACTCCCTCTTCAAGAGCTATCTGCCTTATATTGTTTCCGTAGTCAAATACCTCAGCACCTCTGTTTTGGAACTCAAGCATACACTGAACATGAACAGCTATGCTATTTCTAGCTTTTCTTATATATTCTTCCGGGTTTTCAGCTCTAAGCTTTAAAGCTTCCTCATAGCTCATATTTCCTGGGACATAGCCGCCTAAAGTATCATGAGCTGAGGTTTGGTCAGTCACTATATCCGGTACAAAATCCATTTGAAGAAGCTTAGGGTACACATCAGCGCAATTACCAAGTAGTGCAATAGATAATGGTCTTCCCT
>CAZMQY010000375.1:0-2143 GCA_964568335.1 uncultured Clostridium sp. | reverse complement strand
GCTTAACAGCTTCCTCAATATCTTCAACCATTACGTCTACATATCTTGTATCCAATCTTCTTTGTATTCTATTTTTATCCACCTCAACACATATAGCCACACCTTCGTTCATTGTCACAGCTAATGGTTGAGCTCCACTCATGCCTCCTAAGCCGCCAGTCAAGGTTATAGTTCCCTTTAAACTGTCGCTGTATTTCTTATGAGCTATGGCAGCCAAAGTTTCATAAGTACCTTGAAGAATTCCTTGGGTACCTATATAAATCCAGCTTCCTGCTGTCATTTGCCCATACATGGTAAGTCCTTGTGCCTCAAGCTCTCTAAAGGTCTTCCAGTCTGCCCAGTGAGGAACTAAATTAGAGTTTGCTATTATTGCTCTTGGCGCATCCTTGTGAGATTTAAATACACCTACTGGCTTTCCAGACTGTACAAGCATTGTCTCATCATCCTCAAGTTCTCTAAGAGTCTTAACTAAAGCTTCATAGCACTCCCAGTTTCTCGCTGCTCTTCCTGTTCCGCCATAAACAATTAAATTATCTGGATCTTCAGCGTTTGCAGGGTCTAAATTGTTCATAAGCATTCTTAAAATGGCTTCCTGCTGCCAACCCTTGCAGCTTAAATCAGTTCCTCTAGGTGCGGTTATTATCCTATTCATGTTTTTACCTCCATCCTTAATATTTAATTTTTATTATATCTTCAACGCTGCTAAGCAGCTCATTGTTATTAATAATTTCAGTACATTTATCAAGTTCCTTATACATCACCTTATCTTCCTCTATAAAATCTATGTGTCTTCTAATTACATTATAGGCTGCATGAGAACCTTTTCCTAAACTATAGCCCTGTCTGAAATCTATTGCTTGACATGCTGCCATAAGTTCTGTTGCCAAAACTCTTTTCACATTTTCTACTATTGTCAATGCTTTTCTTGCAGCTATAGTTCCCATGCTAACATGATCTTCTTGGTTCGCAGAGGAAGGTATGGAATCAACTGAGGCTGGATGAGCCAGCACCTTATTTTCAGAAACTAATGAAGCCGCTGCATACTGAGTTATCATAAAGCCAGAGTTTAGTCCACCTTTTTTTACTAAAAAAGCTGGTAGATCATTCAATTGATAGTTAATAAGCCTTTCAATTCTTCTTTCTGATATATTTCCTAATTCGGCAACAGCTATCCCTAGAAAATCAAAGGATAATGCCATAGGTTGTCCATGAAAGTTTCCTCCTGATACAACCATATCCTCAGATACTATTATTGGATTGTCAGTAACAGAATTCATTTCTATATTTAGCTTATGCTTTACATAATTTACAGCATCCTTGCTGGCTCCATGCACCTGAGGAATACATCTTAAAGTATAGGCATCCTGAACTCTAAGCTCTCCTTGATTTGTAATGTATGTGCTGCCTTCAACAAGTCTTAAAATATTTTCTGCCGTTGCTATTTGACCCTCATGAGGTCTTATATGGTGGATATCTAATTTAAAGGCATCCTTAATGCCTCTTAAAGCCTCTAATGTTAGTGCTGCTGCTATATCACTCAGCTTTAATAAATTAATGCTTTCATACAAAGCTAAAGCTCCTACTGCAGTCATAACTTGTGTTCCATTTATTAAAGCCAGTCCTTCCTTTGCAGTTAGCTCAATAATTTTTATGCCTGCTTTATCCATAGCTTCCCTACCCGATAGAAGCTCGCCTTTATATTCTACCTCCCCTTCACCAAGCATAGGAAGCACCATATGAGCAAGTGGGGCTAAATCACCTGAAGCACCTAGAGATCCCTTTTCTGGTATGCAGGGATGAACTTCCTTATTAATCATTTCAAGCAAGGTTTCTAAGGTCTCCAGTCTAATACCCGAGTATCCCTTTGAAAGGGCATTGGCCCTCAGGAGCATTATGCTCCTTACAATCTCTTTAGAGAAATTTTCACCATATCCGCAAGCATGAGATAATATTAAATTTCTTTGCAGTGTTTTACAGTCTTCCTGTGAAATAGTTACATCAGCAAACTTTCCAAAGCCAGTGGTTATCCCATAAACCACCTTATTATTATCAACAATGTCTTCAACAATCTTTCTAGAGGACAAAATTCTCTCTCTTGCCCCATCAGTTAACTGAACTTTATAATTATGCCTAGCTACCTTAA
>CAZMQY010000374.1:0-3443 GCA_964568335.1 uncultured Clostridium sp. | reverse complement strand
ATCAGACCGCTTCTTTCCAGCTCAGATAGTGCCTTTTGCATAGTATTTGGATTAACTGAAGCTTCTGCTGCTAAATCTCTCACAGAAGGAAGCTTATCAGAGGGCTTAAAATAACCGGATATTATCGATGCTTGAATTTGCTCGATTAGCTGTATATAAACGGGCCTTTCTGAATTAATATCCCATTGCATTTTCAAAACTCCTTTCGTGTATTATTGTATTAACTACTTAATACAATAATACATAATTGGTAAGCTGATGTCAATAGGGATGTTAAAATTTCCTAGTATGTTGCAGTAAATTTTTGTATAATAAATTGATAAAACAATTACTATTAATTTTGGAGCATGGCAGAAGTACGCTCCAAACTGCTTTTATTGGAGGTAGCAACTTGAGTTATAATGTTTTGATAATAGATGATGATATAGAGCTGTGTGAGCTGCTTAGAAAATATCTTGAGCTTGAGAATTATGCTGTAGAGATAAGTCATGAGGGTGAAGAAGGGCTTAAGAAAGCTTTATTAGAGGAATATCATCTGATTGTGCTTGATATAATGATACCGAAAATGAACGGCTTTGAGGTACTTTCAGCAATAAGAAAGGAAAGTAATGTACCTGTGCTTATGCTTACTGCAAAGGACAGCGAAGTTGATAAGGTGTCCGGGCTTCGGCTTGGTGCGGATGATTATTTAACAAAGCCATTTAGTATCAGTGAGTTTACTGCAAGAGCAGCATCCCTTATAAGAAGATACACTGCCTTTAATTCCTTTAGTCAAGGTAAGAAGGAGGAAAGGCTAATGTTTTCAAATCTTGAAGTTGATATAGCTGCAAGAGAGGTACTGGTTAATGGAGTTAAGGCTGATTTAACTGCAAAGGAATTTGACCTTTTAGCTTTCTTGGCAAAAAATAAAGGAAAGGTATTTACAAAAAAGCAAATTTACAAAAGCGTTTGGGAGGATGAATATGCCTTTGATGACAACAACATTATGGTACATATTCGAAGGCTTCGGAAAAAAATCGAACTAAACCCAGAGGAGCCTGTCTTTATACAGACAGTATGGGGTGTTGGCTATAAGTTTGGAGGAGAAGAAAGAGCATGAAAACAGCTATAATAATTTTACTTCTATTTTTATGCTTAATTCTTCTTGTGCATATCTTGAACACAAGAAAGCAGCTGAAGGAAATCCTATGGGTCTTAAAGTCTGTGAAAAAGGGTGACAATTGCAAGGCATTTACAAAGGGTAAGGGTATGCCTTCTCAAATTTGCTTTGAAATTAATGACATTCTATTTTATTATCAAAAGCAAATTTCAAGGCTTAAGGATATGGAGCAGTCCAATAAAGAGCTATTAACAAGCCTTTCCCATGATGTGAGAACACCTCTTACCTCTCTTATGGGTTATTTGGACGCCTTGGAGAAGGGTATTGTATTTGATGATGAAAAGGAAAAGTATATTAGCATAGCCAGAAAGAAAGCATATGACTTAAAAAGCTTTGTGGAGGCTCTATTTGAGTGGTTTAAAATTGACTCCAATGAACTTCACCTTAACTTGGAGGCTATAGACATTAATGAGCTTACTAGAGAAATATTAATCGATTTTCTTCCAAGCTTGGAACAAAGGAAAATAAGGCTTGAAGGCAAGCTGTCAGATGAGGAATTCATAGTGAAGCTGGATAAAGGCGCCTATGGAAGAATCCTATCCAATCTCATTGAAAATGCACTATTATATGGAGGGGATTGCTTAGAGATTTCCATAGAAAGACAGGATACTTTTGCTAAGATTATCGTAAGGGATAATGGCTCTGGAATAGCCCAGGATAAGCTTCCCTATGTTTTTGACCGTCTTTATAAAGGTGACAGCGCAAGAAGCAGCGGGGGAAGCGGTCTTGGGCTTTCCATTGTAAAAGGGCTTGTGGAGGCTCATAAGGGTAAAGTATTTGCAGAGAGCAGTCTAAATGAATACACAAGTTTTATTATCCTTTTGCCTGTTTAGCTTCTTTTGTTATAGGTTCTGCTTTAAAATAATCATTAGTCTTATATGTGCAGTGAAAGTTTTCCTAGATATCAAAGAACAAGCTTACTTCAACACTATTTTAAAACATGACCTAAAAGAGAATTAAGAAAAAAGTAAGAATTGCTAAAGCTTCAGGTAAGCTTTGTTCTGTATAATTTAAGATATGGAGGAGGGTAAGCAATGGAGCTTGTGATTGAAACAAAGAACCTTACAAAGCAATTTGAAGGTGAAATTGCTGTAGATAAGGTGAATATAAAGGTTAAAAAAGGCAGTATATATGGGCTGCTAGGGAGAAATGGCGCTGGGAAAACTACAACCATAAGAATGCTTTTAAATCTTGCCAGCGTTACTAAGGGAGAAATATTTCTGTTTGGCCAGGATTATCTGAAAAATCCTAGGCAAACTTATCGCCGCATAGGTTCTATTATAGAAACACCAGGATTTTATGAAAATCTAACAGGGGAAGAAAATTTAAGACTTTTAGAAAGGCTTCGAGGAACACAAAGAAAAGAGGCTGTTACAAAAGCCTTGCAAACCGTAGGGCTTCATAAAGAAAGGGGTAAGACCTTTGGACAATATTCCCTTGGCATGAAGCAAAGGTTAGGCATTGCAGCAGCAGTTATGCATGAGCCGGAGCTTTTAATTTTAGACGAGCCAATCAACGGACTTGATCCTGTTGGCATAAGTGAAATCCGCAATTATTTGGAGGCTCTTTGTAGGGAGAAAGGCACTACTATTTTTATTTCCAGCCACATTCTAAGCGAAATTGAGCAGATAGCCCACACCATCGGAGTAATGCATAAAGGCAAGCTTATTGAGGAAATTTCCATGGAGGAGCTTCACAAAAGAAACAGACAGTATGTGGAGTTTCAGGTTTCCGATGAGAATAAGGCAGCCTTAATATTAGAAGAGAAGTTTCTTTTCAAGGATTATAGCGTTCAGGAAAATAGACATATTCGATTATATTCCAGCTTTGATTTAAGAGGGGAATTCAACCGCGCCTTTGTGGAAAATGGGCTTATGGTCAGTAAAATAAATTTAAGTGAAGAAAAATTAGAGGACTACTTTTCTAAGCTCATTGGAGGTGGAAGCATTGGCTGATGTTTTATATTGTGAGTTTTTAAAGTTAAAGCGCTCCAAAATGCTTCCAATAAGTGTTTTGGGAGGGATGGTAGCACCTGTTATGGTATTTGCAGGACTTATTAAAGCGAGGATCAGCAAACCGGAAATGATTATAACCTATCAGGATTTATTAGATCAGACAAATTTATATGTTCTTATGCTGTTTGGTATAATTGTTTATGGTGTTATTGCAGCCTATCTTTTTAGCCGTGAGTATACTGAGAATACTTTAAAAGCTATATTAACAGTGCCGATATCAAAGACAGCCTTCATACTAGGGAAATTTTTTATGCTTTTTATATGGATGA
>CAZMQY010000373.1:0-3445 GCA_964568335.1 uncultured Clostridium sp. | reverse complement strand
CAGTATAGAAATATCCTCTCTAAAGCAATCAAGCACTGTTAACTCCTTATTCTTAAAGGTAATTTTCTGAGGTAAATACGCAGCCATTACGTTAGCACCTAGTTCCACTATACCCTCATCCGGATGTTCTTCACCTAGAAGCATCTTTAAGAAGGTAGTCTTTCCACTTCCATTTGGACCAATTAATCCTACTCTTTCACCATAATTAATGAGTAAGTCCGCATCCTTGAAAATAACTTTGTCTTCGAAGCTTTTAGAGAGCCCTATTGCCTTTATTGTCTCATTACCTGATCGCTGTGCAGCTTTTAAATTAAGCTTCATGTTCTGTTTTTCAAAAACTGGCTTATCTATTCTCTCTAGCTTATCAAGCTTTATTTGTATGCTTGCTGCTCTTCTGAAGAATTTGTTGTTATCAGCCCTCATAGCCCAGTCTCTCAATTCCTTTACTTGCTTTTCCATGGAATTTATCTTCTTTTGCTGTTCTCTAAACTGCTCAAATTGAATACGCAAATTCTCTTCTTTTTGCTGAACAAAGGAGGAATAGTTGCCCTTGTAGGTTATACATTCCATGTCCTCTATTTCCACAATCTTTGTTACTACATTGTCCAGGAAGTATCTATCATGGGATACGATAATTACAATGCCTTTATAACCCTTAAGATATCCCTCAAGCCATTCAATTGAATCCATGTCCAAGTGATTTGTAGGTTCATCTAAAAGCAGTATATCAGGATTATCAACAAGGAGCTTTCCAAGAACAACTGTAGTTTTTTCGCCACCGCTTAACAAGCTGAAATCCTTGTTTAAAAAGCTTTCATCAAGCTTCAACCCCTTGCAAACCTTGCTTAATTTTTCTTGTATATCGTATCCACCCTTAACTTCATATAAATGAAGCAGCTTACTGTATTGATCCAAGGCTCTTTCCAGTTCATCCCCTTCTAAAGCTTTCATCTTGTCTTCCAATTTACGCATATCATTTTCTATATTGTGAACTTCCTCAAAAGCTAAGTTTAATACATCAATAACTTTCAAGCCGTCTGGATACTGAGGTATCTGCTCAAGATAAGCACTGGTTGCTTCTCTTGGCTTACTTATAATCCCTTCATCATATCCAGGGCTTGAGGTTTGGGGATAACCAGGCCAATAATTCATAGGTTCTATCCCTGCAATTAATTTCAGAATAGTACTTTTCCCACTTCCATTTACCCCTACTATTCCAATCTTTTCTCCTGAATAAACCTGAAAGGTTATATTTTTTACAACAAGTGTGGCATCCATGTATTTTTTTACACCATTTAACGATAATTCAAACATAAACATTCCTTCTTTCATCCATAATATAAATCACGCAACTTATGGACAGGCAGAAAAGTACTATTACTATTATTTCTTCAAATAAAAAGACCGTAAGAAGACAATTCTTCCTACAGTCTGAAAATACTTTGTTGCTACTATAATTTACATAAATAACATATAAGCAAAAGCTACGCATCTTGATAAGTTCATTCTACCATATCAAAAAATACTTGCACCAAGCCTATATACACTATAAATTATAATATTTAGTTTCAGTAAAGTAAGCTACCTTCTAAATTGCCTTATTCCATAAAGAGCATAACTAATAAACCTAAACATACTTAGGCAAATTAAGACTCATTATAAAATACATATTAATTTAAAATTAATATTAGCAATTAGCTGGTGTCATAACTTACTTTCCCCTTTCACAGTTTTTCTTAATTATATCATCCTTTGAATTTTGTGTAAATAAGTTCAAATAATGTATTTTATTATTTTTTAAGCCTTTTGCTAGTCACCATTATAATATCCAAGAACTTTAGTTACCTTTTCGTTCTTAAATTCATATACCGAAGCACTAATGTTATGGTCCTTTTGAAGAACTATTAATTCAAGCTTGCCATCTCCGTTTACATCTAATGCGGATATATCATAGTCAGTAGTATAGATTCCATCTACAGTTACAGTGCAAACCTGATACTGTTTATTTTTGCTCTCAATGAATACGCTTATTTTAGACTGAGTGGAATCCATTTTTTTTGAATCTATGCGGAGTATTTCATTAGAGCCATCATCATCTAAATCCATGGTATAAGTTCCAGGCAAATAAGGTCCCTTTGGAGCTCGTTCTGCTGTATCCCTATTTCCACCTTCTATTAACTCTCCTAATATATCTTTGTAAAGCAAAAACTCCATCATGAGGCTCACCACTGTAATTCACTGACATATACCCGCAGCCTGCGATACGTGTAATTCCTGCTGTGTAAAATATGTTAGATAGTTCTTCAATTTCATGTCTGCTGCAGCTTAATCCCACTGTTTGCAAATGACCCTTATGTAACCTTAACATACCTAATAGTTCTTTTCTCTTTATAGGCATTACCCAGACGTTACGGAAAAGAGGCGATGCTTTTAGTTCAGCCTTATAATCTATCATAATCCCGTATTCTTTTCTATCATCTGTTATCAGTCTTTTTTCTTTAAGAATCTCTTCCATTCTAATAAACTCATGAGTCCAGGTAATCTGTGCCTGCACTTCAATTGGTCTAAATTCCGATGGGTACTGTATCGAAGCAGAGTACATGTGCCTTGACAATCTATCAGCAAATTCATCAATTTTCCTAGGATTATCCGTTTCATAGAACACGCATTGAGGTGAACTGCAGTATAGCTGATCAGTTATGCATATATCTCTTGCCAAGGCTTCTAGGTCTTTTTCTTCATTCTCATGCTTTGTAAAATATGCAAAACTCAAGCGGTGGCCCCATTCAATCAGAGGCAGGTAAGGTGGTGCAAGCTGTCTGATAGAAGCTATAGCCTCATCTGATCCCCAAACTACTACCGCATTTACCATTTCCATAAGCGAGCTTATAACCTGCTGGTCTTTCGAAGATACATCCAAAACATAAATATAGGGCTTTAATCTCGGCTCTATTTCTGCTAATCTCAGCAAAATTTTAGAGGATAAACCACCTTCATTTTCTGGAAGCTTTAAAATATTTATATTTCCTGTCATAAGACCTTCTATTACGCTGAAAGCAGAAAGTCCTAAAGCATTTCCTGCCCCAATATGCATTATTACTCCAAGCGGATAATTTTTTTCTTCTATGCCATCCTTTACCTTTTTCCATTCAAAAGGCTCTTCACCTAATTCAGCATATAGCTTTCTATAAAGTTCCCTCTTGTCCATATTTTTGAGGGTGGATGCTACATACTCCTCTGCAGCCCATTCCTGTATTCCTAGTGTCACAAGCTGCTGAACAATTTCTTTTTGATCTATTTCCTTTACTAAAGTATGAACTGCTTCAATTACTACTTCAGGTGTAAGTTGTGGAAGCAGCAGATCCTCTTCAATTCTTGCCTTCACCTCAGTAAGTCTGGCTATAAATTCATCCTTTAAAATCCGTTCCCCTCTATAAATATTATC
>CAZMQY010000372.1:0-3468 GCA_964568335.1 uncultured Clostridium sp. | reverse complement strand
CTTTGATATCTTATAATATCCTGGATCCCCATAGTGGGCTCTTCCAAGGGGATAGTCAAAATCAAAGCTGTCACCTTTGAATGTCTTCTGCCACTGCTCTAAAAATGCCAAATTCTCACCTAAGCTTGTTGGCAGTACTACCTTATTTCTTACAAAATCCGGTATGTATTCATTCCCCTTAAAACCCTTATATGACTTTTCAAAGGTACGTGTAATTGGTGCAAACATCATTATAAAGCGGTCTGGATTAATAATTTTTTCATACTTTGGCGGCCATAGAAGCTCAAAGTATAACAGAAACACTATCTTTTGGCTTAAACCTTTCTTAGTAAGCTTTTCATCTAACAGATTAAGGATTCTTATATATAAATCTGTAGGGCTATGTTTCTGACATTCTTCACACTCGCAATGGTTATTTAAATCATCAGCAAGCCATACATGAAGAAAATCGATATAACTATGTTCTGCAATATAATGAGCTATATGCTCCGTCATTAATTCTCTTGCTTTAGGATTAGAATAGCAAAGATTAGTATTCATTGGAATACCATGCCAGAAGTCTCTTTTTCCATTCACTTCTGCTAAGTATTCATAATACTCAGGTTTTAAGTCATACTGTGCAGAGTCCCATCCTAGTGCTGGTATACCCAAGCATTCAGTGGTCCAGCCATGACCAACAGCATGATATAATAATCCTCTTTTTTTAATTTCCTTTTCTAATTTATGAGTAAGTTCTCTAGCCTTATCTATGCTAAATGGTTCTGGCATCTTCGTTGGATTGTTAACGTGACTGTACCATTTATCAAAGAAAGTATAGGCTTCTTTAAACTGTAGGAAGTAAGAGTTATAAAAAACCTTTGGAGCCCACTCAATTATATCCTTTACATTTTCATAGCTGTCAGCACCCTCTATTACAATACCTCTATGTCTTAAAGCTGCTGCTTCTTTTAGTGATACATTGATTTCTTCTAAATCTTTCTTAACTATTATTTCTCCTTCTTTACCTGGGCGAATCCATCTGCAGCCTACCTCAGTAAGCAATCTATATACACCCAGCAATATGCTTCTTGAGTTTGAACCTGCAATAACGCCTGTCCCTTCTTTAACATCAATATATACAGCATCATCAAACTCTGGTTTTTCTAAATCACACTTCCAGTCTAAGTTAAAGTCTGAAAGGTATCCAAGATATATTGTTTTTTTCTCTGGTGTACTTTTATATTCGCAGGTAACTGTATCAAAATTATATACATCAGATGTTATTTCCTTGAGATACTTTATCAGTTCTTCTGCAGCATAGCTTATTGTGTCATCATCATGCAATTTAACTATTTTTATCCCATTCATAATTAAACCTCCAAGTTGATTATTAATTTATAGCGACAATGCTCATAATTTTGCTTTCATCTATATAAAGTGTATATTTCTCACCTAATTGTGTATCAAAAGACAGGGCTTTGTCCCCATAAGAAACTGTGCAGTTTTTGCCTAACAAAGAATATATTTCAGCTTTCTGGAGTTCTCCAGCTTTCCAAAATATATCAAACTTAAATCCCCCTCTAGCTCTTAATCCTTTTACGTGTCCATCCTTCCAGGCCTTCGGAAGAGCAGGTAACAAATCTATTTGCCCTGCATGACTTTGAATAAGCATTTCTGTTATTCCTGCAGTTCCCCCAAAATTACCGTCTATTTGGAAAGGTGGATGAGCATCAAACAAATTGTAATAGGTTGATTTAGTTAATAATGCTGTTAAATTTTCATATGCCTTTTCTGCATCTAAAAGACGAGCCCAAAAATTAATTATCCATGCCCTGCTCCAACCAGTATGACCGCCTCCATTAGCAAGCCTGTATTCTAGAGATTTTTTTGCGGCCTCCATGAATTCTGGAGTATCCCTCCAAGAATATTGTTTACCAGGATGCAATCCAAAAAGATGAGATATATGCCTATGCCCTATCTCCTGTTCTTTAAATTCCTCAAACCACTCCATAAGTCTTCCATCAGAAGCTATTTGAGGCATAAAAAGGTTATCCTTTGCCTTTGAAACTTCCAAGGTAAACTCATCCTCTATATTTAATTCCTTAGCTGCCTCAAGAAGATTAGTAAAGGTATCAAATATAATCTGTTGGTCCATAGATGTTCCCATACATAAATTAGCAACTTCGCCATTGGGTGCAATAAACATATTTTCAGGAGAGCTTGTAGGCCCAGACACCAGCTTGCCATTTTTCGGACTTTCTACTAACCAGTCTAGAAAAAATAAACATGCTTCCTTTATAATTGGATAAGCTCTTTCTTCAAGGAACTCTCTATCTCCTGTAAATCTGTAGTATTCCATAAAGTCCCTAACACACCATCCTGCCCCCATAGGCCACATTCCATATTGCGTATGCCCCTTAGGAGCTGTAAAAAACCAGGCATCTGTAGTGTTGTGTGCCGCAAATCCTCTGCAGTTATATACCTTTTTAGCAGTATTTTTTCCGTTATTCACAATGCCTTCTAAAAGTTTAAAATAGGGTAAATGACATTCCTCTAAATTTGTTGCCTGAGCCAGCCAGTAGTTCATCTGAATATTTATATTAATATGATAATCTGAATTCCAAGGGGCTTCCATTAAATCATTCCATATACCCTGTAAATTTGAAGGCATACAACCTGGTCGGCTGGAGGAAATAAGCAGATATCTGCCAAATTGAAAATAAAGCTCCATAAGCTGATTATCAATTTTCCCTTCCTTTAGCATATCTAGACGCTGATTTGTAGGCAGTTTCTCATTGTCTTCTCCTAAATTTAGTTCAACCCTTCCAAATAATCTTTGATGTTCCTTTACATGTTGTTCTTTTAAATATGAATAAGATTTTCTCAAAGCCATTTCAATTTGAGAGATACACACCTTATCTATGTCCCACTTCAACGGATTATAAGGATCATCAAAATTATAATCTGTAGCTGAAGCTATGTATAAAGTTACTCTGTCCGCACAAGTAACTCTTAGCCTATCACCATCTACATCAATCTCTCCTCCATCTACTTTTGAAGAAAGAACAGCTGCAAAATTAACTCCCTTATGCTTGCCCTTATGAGATGCCTGTCCCTTTAAAATAATTCTGTTCGCTTCATCTATGTAAGCAGCAGCATCTTCTGCTCTACTTAGTTTTACAGTAGCAGATATAGCTGCCTTTTGACTTGCAGTTAACCTAACTACTAATACCTGATCTACTGGACTGGAAAAAACTTCACGTTTATAGTTTATTCCCTTACAAACATATGATACAGTAGCTACAGCAGTATTTAAATTCAGCTCTCTTCTATAATCAACAACCTTGTCCATACCATCTAAGTAAATATTAAGATCTCCTAATGGCTGATAGCTCCTTGGAGAAATTCTCTCACTTATTACGTTTTCCTGAATTAACCTGTCACATTCTTCATATTTACCTTCAAAATATAGCTTTCTTCATTGTTCTA
>CAZMQY010000371.1:0-3503 GCA_964568335.1 uncultured Clostridium sp. | reverse complement strand
ACCAAATGTCCTTGTTTAATAAAAGTTGTAATGTTAGAAGCAGAAGATGAAATGAAAAAATATTTAAGTAATAAGACATTGGGATGGCTATATAATGAGGTATATAATAAAATACTTCCCAAAGATACGGAAAAAGCAACAATTGAATGGTTTAGTAATGTAAGAAAGTAGTGATAAGGTGAACTGCATCTCAATGAGGTTTAGAAAGGAAATCAAACTACTTCTTATTAATATCTATTGGAAAATACTAGAATGATATTTGCGTTTGAGATACAATGGATAGTGAATAATTGTAAGTTATGGTGAAGTAAAGGATATTTATTATCAAAAAAATATGAATTTGTGGGGGGATTAAAAATGGATATTTATGAAAAGGCTTTACTGGTTATGAATGAATTATTTGCAAAGGATTATCAATTTGCAATGGCTACAGTGAAAGGTAATACACCATCAGTTCGATTTGTTGATACCTTTTTTGAGGATGGTTCTTTTTATGTAGTTACATATTCAAAATCACAAAAGGTTCAAGAATTGGAAGATAATAGTCAAGTTTCACTATGCAATGAATTTTATCGTTTCAGTGGAAATGCTTGTAATATTGGTCATCCGTTATTATTAGAAAATAGAGCGATAAGAGAAAAATTAATTAAAGTCTTTGAGCCTTGGTATTTCGCACATAATAATGAAAATGATGAAAATATGTGTTATGTAAAAATTGAACTTAAAGAAGGATTTTTCTATAAAGATGGAATAGGATATAAAGTAAGCTTTCAACTAAAAGAAGTTGAACAATTTCCATTTGATTATGATGCTGGTACAATATTATAATTTCTGAATTTCAATTGAAGAGACCGCAAAAACACAGCATCCTATAGAATTTGTAAAAAAGTGCAGCAAACTTATTACACTATCTTCTTTTACGATGTACTAGTAACATATTGAGTACTAAATATAGTGAAAGCCTAATAAGAATTTTGACTTAGCAGGAGATTATTTCAATAAGGAAGTGGCGAAATTGGAGAAGAAAGTAAAAGAATTATTAAATGCACATATTTTAAAGGAATCTGCAAAGAGATTTGGTATAGATATTTTAACACTAAATTTAATTGGAGATTTTCAAAATTTTATTTATGAATATAAAAAACAAGATAAATCATACATTTTAAGGTTAACGCATAGCTCACATAGAAAAGAGGAATTGGTGAGAGGTGAGCTAGATTGGATTTTATACTTAGTTAATAATGGAGTATTAGCTTCAAAGCCTATCTATTCTATACATGGTAGATTAACAGAGAGAATTTATGTAGAGGATTCATACTTTATTGTTACTTCTTTTGAAAAAGCTATTGGTAAGAAAATTGGATATCCTGAATGTATTAGTAATGATGAATTATTTGAGAAATGTGGTAGAGTAACAGGGAAAATACATTTTTTAGCTAAGAAATATAGACCTTCAATAAAAGAAATTCAAAGACATGAATGGACAGAGAATTATTATTTACAAAATATAAAGAAATTTATTCCTGTTGACCAACATAAAGTCCATGAAAGTTATGAGGCTATAGTAAATAGAATTAATCAACTCAGTAAAGATTCAAATTCATTTGGAATTATTCATGGAGATATTAATGTTGGAAACTTTATATTAAGTGATGAAGGAATTAATATTTTTGATTTTGATGAGTGTCAATATAGTTGGTTTGTAGAAGATATAGCTATTCAATTATTTTACATTATTTATGTCTTTTTAGATGATAGCATAGATGAGAGACAAGCTCAAGCATATCACTTTATGGAAAATTTCATGAAAGGTTATTCAGAAGAAAATTCTATAGATGAATATTGGTTAAGACAAATACCTATATTTCTTCAACTCAGAGAACTTATTGTTTATATAGGAATACATCGTAGCCTTGATTTCTCTAATTTGAACGAATGGATGAAAAACTACATTTTGCAAAGTAAATCGAGAATTGAACAACGAATTCCTATAGTAAATGAGATTATAAATAGTTAATTGATAATACTCTTATATTGTTAAACAACTGTAGAATAAGACGTTAAAATTATCTGATATAATTAATTTGGGGAATAAGATATTAAGTGTAATCATACAAATGTTATTTCTTTTAGTGATTTTATACTTTATTTTAGGTGCAATAGTTGTGAAGTTTAATATTCCAAGCGTAAAGGTTATGTTACTTGGAATAGCATTAATAGCTTTTTTAAATATTCTTTTAATAGGAGATATTAACTCTAGTATTGGCGTTTTAATAGCAATTATTGGATTAAGTTTATGTATTGTGGTTTTTTTAAAAGAAGATAAATAATCTTATTAACATGCTTTTTATATCGCAAAAATAGTTGTCAAAATCACTATAATTTTAGAATTTGCATCTCTAAAATTATAGTGATTTCTTATTTTTTCTTATCTTTCAAAAAAAGCTCCAGCAAAGCCTTGGTTGAGGTTTTTATTTGATTAATCTCAGCTTCTGAAAGGCCTGCAGAGGTTACTCTAAAGGCAAGGTTTGCCCATTGGCTGTCCGTATCATACATTTGTTTTGCACTTCTTGTTATATCAATCAGCTTGCCGTTTTCATCCCTGTATATCTTTTCGGTATAGCCCTCATGGTCTATGATTTCCTCAAGGTAGCCTGCCTGTTTTAAAAGTTCCTGATAGGGAACTCCAAGATAAGGTGCAATAGCTTTAAGGGTTGCTGCTGAAGGTATTTTTCTCTCACCCGCTTCGATTCTTGATATTGCACCACTACTGATGCCTGCGGCTTCAGCAAGTTCACGCTGAGATATTTTATTTTCTTCCCTTAATTTTTTTACATATTCGCCAAAAGTCATGATTACACACTCCTTCAAATTAATTATACCAATAGTTATGCCATGTGGCAACAGAAAAATTGAATATTAATTGACAGTTGGCATATGAAGATGTTACCATAATAATACATCGAACGTAGGTTCTGATTTCACAAAAGCTGGGAGGATTATATGAGATTAAACGTAGGGTATGTTGAAGAGCTTATTAAGAAAAGAGGATGGTCAGAGAGGCAGCTAGCTATGAAATCAGGCTTGTCACCTGCAACCATATCTCGAATTATAACTGGGAAAAGAGGGGCTGGCACACGTACACTTTCTGGCATTATGAAGGCTTTTCCTAATGAACCCTTAGACAGGCTTTTTATTTTGAAATAACTATGAGTAACAAAAGAGAGGTGTTGTTAATGGATATTAACTTAAAAGTAAAATTGGAAGCGCCAGAGCTTATGGCTGCTATACTTGCTTTAGCTGAGGCGCTGCCTCAAATGCAGACAGGAGCAAGGGTAGCTTCTGATAATGATGTACAAGCTATTAAGGTCATTGGTGCTGCAAAAGTAACCTTGGAGCAGGTGAGGGAAAGGCTTGCTGCTTTAAGTGATGCAGGAAAGTCAGCGCACATCAAAGAGCTGTTGAAAAAGTTTGGAGCAAAAAGGCTTTCTGAGGTTGCAGAA
>CAZMQY010000370.1:0-3511 GCA_964568335.1 uncultured Clostridium sp. | reverse complement strand
CCATTAGTCTTATAATGCGCAGTTCAAGTTTTCCTAGGTATCATAGAACATGCTGCACCACAACACTATTTTAAGTCGGTCCCTTTGTTTTTTGTTTTCTAATCAAATTCTAATGTTTAGTTAATTGCAGCTTAATATACCCTTACTATAATAAAAGCATAAGGTTAAGAAAACCAAGCGAGAATTATTTATTGGAGGGAATTAAAATGACAGTTAGATTAGAAAATATTGATGAATTGAGAAGAAGAGCAAACGTAAGCTATGAGGTTGCAAAGGAAGCATTAGAGAAGTGCAATGATGATTTAGTTGAAGCCCTAGTTTATTTAGAGAAGCACAACATGGTTAGTCCAAATGAGGCTTCCGAGAATAAGTCTTCCTTCTGGACTAAGGTTAAGGAGCTTATAAGAAAGGGCAACAATACAAAATGCATAATTCACAAGAAGGAAGCTGTGATTATAAGCATACCTGTTACTCTAGCAGTTATTATTACAGTTATTGCCCCCTATGTAACCTTTATAGGCTTAATAATAACTCTATTTACAGGACACAGAATTAAGTTTGAGAGCAAGGATGTTGACTTAAAGCAGGTAAATGACATGCTAAGCAAGGTTTCTGATTCAGTTGACTGTGCCAAAAGAAAATTAGCTGAAGACAGCAATAATTCAACAACTACAAACTAATAGATAAAATATATTAGACGCGGCAAAATATAACCGCGTCTAAAGCTTTTTAAATAGATAGTTATAGTTAATTACAAAACTACAATTATTAGCTATAATAAAGCTATATAAAGTACAAAGGGGATTTAAAAAATGTCAGGGTATAGGATACTTATTGTTGAAGATGAGATTAAAATAGCTCGCTTTGTAGAGCTTGAGCTAAAATATGAAGGCTATGAAGTTGAACAGGCACAGGACGGCAGAGTTGGACTTCAAAAGGCACTTGAGGGAAATTTTGACTTAATAATTCTTGATATAATGCTTCCATCCTTAAATGGTATTGAAGTTTTAAGAAGACTCAGGCAAAATTCTGAGGTTCCGGTAATTATGCTAACAGCTAAGGATGATATTATGGATAAGGTTATGGGTCTGGATAATGGAGCTGACGATTATATGACAAAGCCCTTTGCCATAGAGGAGCTTCTGGCAAGAATTAGAGTTGCTTTAAAAAGAAAAAAAGTTGAAGCTGCACCTTCCAAAACCCTTCAGCTTGAAAAGCTTTATGTAGATTTAGAAAAATATACTGTTAGCTATGGCGGTAATGTTATAGATTTGACTAAAAGAGAGTTCGATTTATTAAAATATTTATTAGAAAATAAAAATATAGTACTTACAAGGGAGAAAATTCTTGAAACTGTTTGGGGCTTTGACTATTTTGGCGATACTAATGTTGTTGATGTTTATATAAGATATTTGCGAAGCAAAATAGATGATAAATATTGCAAAAAATTTATTCACACCATTAGAGGGGTGGGATACATGATTAAATATGAATAAGAAAAATGATGCTTCAGACTTTGTAAAATATATAGTAATTAATGTTTTAAAAGGTGTCAAAATATTGCTTATAATTCTGCCTAAACTTCTGGCAAAGCTTTTTGATTATATAAATGACAGGCTTCGTTTTTCCATAAGCTTTAAAATAACTACTTTTTATGCTTTTATTTTTTCTTTCTTACTAATACTTTCAAACCTTGCTGCTGTTGGAGGTTTTATGTATTTTATTAAGCAGCATGCTGCAGATGTAAAGGTGGATCAAGGACTTTTATATATAGAGTTTACTAAAAATACTGTTGAGGTAAGCAACTATATTGGAGTTATTGCTTCAATTATATTAATATCAGATATTGTTCTGCTTGCCATGATGCTTCCCATAGGCTCAAGAGTAAGCAAAAGGCTGCTGCTGCCAGTTAAAAAAATGACTGAAACTGTGAAGAACATATCTGTAAAAGATTTGAATACTAGACTTGACGTTAGAGGTTCAAAGGATGAATTAAAGGATTTAGCTAAAACCTTTAATGACATGCTAGATAGACTTCAAAGGTCTTACGAGCTACAAAATCAGTTTGTATCCGATGCTTCTCATGAGCTTAGAACTCCTATAGCAGTTATTCAAGGCTATGCAAATCTTTTGGACAGATGGGGCAAGGAGGATAAAGCTGTTCTTGAGGAATCTATTGCTGCTATAAAATCCGAATCTGAAAGCATGAAAAGATTGGTGGAACAGCTTTTATTTCTCGCTAGAAGCGACAAGTATACCCAGAAGGTTGAAATGGCTGATTTTAAAATAAATGAATTAATTGATGAAGTAGTTAAAGAAACTAAAATAATTGACACAACACATCAAATCTTGAATCAATATAACGAAGCCTTAATCATATATGGTGACAGAGGTTTACTCAAGGAGGCTCTAAGAATATTTATAGACAACAGTATAAAGTACACCGAAGCTGCTGGAGTTATTAAAATAAATTCCTACAGCAAAAATAAAAAGCTTGTTCTTGAAATTGAGGATACTGGCGTAGGTATTTCAAAGGAGGAGCTGCCTTATATATTTGACAGGTTTTATCGAGCAGATAAATCCAGAACAAAGGAAACCGGTGGAACTGGTCTTGGATTATCCATAGCAAAATGGATTGTATTAAAGCACATGGGAACCATAGAGGTACAGAGCAAGCTTGGCTGGGGAACCAAGATTTGCATTATGCTGCCTTTAGAAGGTTAGCCAGTGTGATCACTGAAAGGAGAAAAAAATGTTAAGCTTTGTTGTTGCAATGTCAGAGAATCGTGTCATAGGCAAAGATGGTACACTGCCTTGGCATATGCCTGAGGATTTAAAAAAATTTAAGGAGATAACTTTATCAGGAAGCCACACTATGATAATGGGCAGAAGAACCTTTGAGTCTCTTCCAAGAGTACTGCCTGGGAGAAAGCATATAGTGCTAACCAGAAACAAGGACTTCAAGGTTCAAGATGAAAATGTTGAGGTTATTCATAGTATAGAATCCTTAAAGCCTTATGCTGACAGTCAAGAAGAATACTTTGTTATTGGCGGCGGTGAGCTTTTTGCTATGCTGCTTCCATATACTAAAAGAATATATTTAACTATTATTCATCATGATTTTGAAGGTGATACTTATATGCCTCAGTTTGATATGACGGAATGGAAGGTTGCTCAATCTTACGAAGGCAAGGTTGATGAAAATAATAAGTATAGTCATACTTATTTGACTTTGGAAAAGATATAGGCCCAGCAAAGCTTGCTGAGCCTCTTTTTTATGCTTTATAAGTTATAAGCGGCTTTAGGGCTGCCACAAGTTCTATCATGTCCTCGCTTAGCATATCCTCTATGACCTTATCTATACTCTTGTAGGCCTCAGGAGCCTCTTCATACAAAACCTTTCTGTCACTATAAATTAAATTGCTTCCCAAAAGCTTTTCTCGTTTAGATTTATCGGGATACACAGTTTCAAGTCTTTCCTTGCAAGAAAACCTGTTCCATCGTCTTCCTG
>CAZMQY010000369.1:0-3517 GCA_964568335.1 uncultured Clostridium sp. | reverse complement strand
AATTATATCTCAGATTATTATTTGAATTTTATAACTCCTGAAGCAAGAAAAAATACAGAAAAGAAGGTTGCAATTATAGGTTCAGGCCCAGCGGGCATAACCATTGCTATTATCCTTGCAGCCAAGGGTTATGATATAACTATATTTGAAGCTCATGATAAGATAGGCGGAGTTTTAAGATACGGTATTCCAAGCTTTAGATTAAGCAAGGATATCTTGGAAAAGCTAAAAGAAAAGCTTCTAAGCATAGGAGTAAAAATAAGACCGAATACATTAATTGGACAAGATATAACTGTTGATGACTTGTTTAGAGATGGATATAAAGCAATATTTATTGGTACAGGAGTATGGAAATCAAAAGCCTTAGGCATTAAGGGAGAATCTTTAGGACATGTTCACTATGCCATAGACTACTTAAAAAATCCTAAGGTTTATAATCTTGGAAAGAGAGTAGTTGTAATCGGAGCAGGTAATGTTGCCATGGATGTAGCCAGAACTGCCCTAAGACATAGAGCCAGCGAGGTATACATTATGGCAAGAAGAGGACCAGAAGATCTTACTGCTGAAAAAGTTGAATTGGAGTATGCAAAGATTGATGGAGTTAAATTTGAATACTTTAAAGCTCCGATAGAAATAACTGACCAAGGGGTTAAATTCGTTAAAACAGAAGTGATAAAAGAAGATGATTCCAGAGGACAATTAGTAATGCTTGAGGGAACAGAAGACATATTTGAAGCAGACTCTGTAATTATTGCTTCCGGTCAAGGTCCAAGAGCTAATATTGTGTCTACTACAAATGGTATTGATGTAACTAAAGCAGGTCTAGTAGCTACTGATAAATATGGACATACAACAAGAGAAGGGGTATTTGCTTCTGGTGATGTTGTGACAGGTGCTAAAACAGTGGTTGAGGCTGTAAGAGTTTCAAAGGTTGTTGCACAGGCCATGGATGAGTATGTTTGCAGCAAATATAATTTAACCTAAAAAAGATGGCAGCCTTAAAGGGCTGCTTTTTTCTCGGCCTTAGCAGGTACTTCCTCAATTTTATCCTTAGGAACAACTGTAATGCCATCAGTATCTCCTACAATTAAGTCTCAGGGATTAACAGTAACTCCACCGAAACAATAGGATAGTTGATTTTAAAGTGTATTAAAATCAAAATTCTTAACAAAATCGACAAAGGCTTTAACTACGTTTAACTCTAAAGAATCCTGGTGATAAAACATCCATGTTTTTCTTATGAGGGGTAGCCCATTTTTATCTTTTAAGTTGAAGGTATATAGGCCTTCTATTCCTGTAATAATCTTATCCTGCATAATAGCATAACCTAAATCATTAATAACCATTTCCTTGCAGGTATCCACTTGGTCAACCTCCATGCTTATTAAGGGGGGCTCTGAGTAATTTTCTGACCACCAATTATCTATAAGTGCTTTAAATAAATAATCTGTTTGATAATCTATTCTTGGAAGTTTAGGTAGATTTTTTATTTCAATTTTACTTTTTGATACAACACATATGTTTTCTTCAAGCAGCAAATGCTTTTCGTCTCGCCAGCTGTAGTCCCCACGGACAAAGCTTATATGTACGTCCTGATTATATACTAAATTATAAACATCTCTGCTCCAACCTGCTGATATCTTAAATTCTACATTGGGATATTGCTCTTTAAAGAGCTTTAATAAATAAGGGAGCTTGTATTTCATCATAAATTTTGACACTCCAAGCCTTAAGGTTCCGGAAACATTGCTGCTCATATTTGAAACATTTTCTTTTATTTTTTCAAGCTTTAAAAGCATCTCATCTGCACATTTTGCTAAATATTCGCCCTCAGGAGTAAAAGACACACCCCGTCGGCCTCTCTGCACAATTTGAACACCAAACTCTTTTTCTATTTGCTGCAAACGGCTGGTTAAAGCAGGCTGCGAAATATAAAGGCTTAAAGCAGTCTTGCTAATATTTTTCTTTTCATATAGAAGCTTTAATATAAGCCAATCCCTATTATCCACGGTGCACCTCTATCTTGTATAATCATAAGGCTTAGATATAAATTTTTTTTATATCTAAGCATAGATTTTTAATATTTTATTTATTACTCACAGTATACTAAACTATAAATATATACGTCAATAAACGATTTCAATGGGGAAAGCATAGACTTTCTTGTACAGCGAAGGTTTCCTAGATAAAGCTTCTTCGCTGCAAATTAACATTATTTTGAAACAGAGCTTTATAAAAAAGATATGGAGGTGCAGGTATGGAAATCATTAAGGTAGGCATGGCTGGAACTCTTGAGTCCAGCGATATTTCAATCACAATTGAGCCAAATTTTGATGAGGGCATAGAAATTAATTTGAAGAGTTCCGTTGAAAAGCAATTTGGAGATCAGATTTGCCAGGTAATTAAAAATACCTTGGAGGATTTAGAGGTGAAAAGCGCCAAGGTACATGCTAACAGCCAAGACTATAGATGGTAAGGAGTGATATAAGTGGAGCAAATTAAATTGAGAAGAACCATGATGTATGTTACCGGAAGTAACCCAGCAATAGTTAAGGATGCGCATATATATGGCTCTGATTCTCTTATGTTTGACCTTGAGGATTCTGTATCAGTAAATCATAAGGATGCTGCCAGATTCCTGATATATAATGCATTGCAGACAATCAATTATAGAGGCTGCGAGCTTGTAGTTAGAGTGAATGGACTAGATACGCCTTTTGGCAGGGAGGATTTTAAATCCATAGTTAAAGCAAAGCCGGACATAATAAGGCTTCCTAAAACTGAAACTCCAGAAGATGTAAGACAAGCAGATGAATTAGTAGCAGCTCTTGAAAAAGAATACGGCATGGAGATAGGGACGGTTAAGCTGATGGCAGCTGTGGAAAGTCCTCTAGGAATAATAAACAGCTACGATATAGCCAAGTCAAGCCCAAGATTAGTGGCTATGGCAATAGGTGCGGAGGATTTTGTTACAAGCATGAAAACAACAAGATCCTTAGATGGAGAAGAGCTTACAGTAGCAAGAGGACAGCTGCTGCTTGCCTGCAGAGCTGCCAAGATTTATGCGCTTGATACTGTGTTTTCAGATATAAATGATGATGAAGGCTTTGCAGCTGAGGTTAGAAAGATACACAAGCTGGGCTTTGACGGAAAATCCGTTGTTCATCCTAGACAAGTTCCAATAGTGCATGACATCTTTACACCTTCACAAGATAAAATCAGGTATGCATTAAGAACCTTTGAGGCTATTAAAGAAGCAGAAAGAAATAATTCTGGAGTTATTGCTTTAGATGGAAAAATGATAGACGAGCCAATGGTAGAAAGAGCAAGAAGAGTAATAAGCCTTGCTAAAGCAGCAGGGGTTTACAAAGGCGGTGAAATAAATGATTAAAAATAGTGTAGGAAGATTAGTTCCAGAGGAAATTCAAGGCAGAAAGCTTATGCCCTATGCAGGACCTTTTGCCATGGAACCAACTGCAAATAGAGTAGGAAAGAAAATGAGAAAGGTAGAGCCTGG
>CAZMQY010000368.1:0-3527 GCA_964568335.1 uncultured Clostridium sp. | reverse complement strand
GAGACGTTATATGTAATTTTGGATAAACAAAGTGGTACATCAAAGTATCATAAATTATTTATTTGATACATAATTGTAACAAGGTGGAATTAATAGAAAATATTAAAATAAAAGTTTTAATGTGGTTGAGAGGTTAATGATATGGAAGACTTTAAATGGACAATTACGAAATCTGAACATCTCGTTAAGGACAGATGGATTTCTTTACGGGCAGATACATGCAAAATGCCTAATGGTAAGATCGTTACTCCATATTATATATTAGAATATCCAAGTTGGGCAAATGTGGTAGCAATAACCAAACAAAAAGAGGTAGTTTTAGTACAACAATATCGCCACGGAAGTGAAAAAACACTATTAGAATTACCATCAGGTGGGATGGAGAAAACAGATAAATCTCCAGTCCAAGCTATTAAGAGGGAGTTGGCAGAGGAAACAGGCTATACTGGTTCAGAATTTATCCATACTTGCACTATATCTGCTAATCCAGCTAATCATAATAATCTTACCTATTGTTTTCTCGCATTAGATGTTGAATTAACTAGGGATATTCATTTAGATGAAACGGAACAAATTAAGGTAGTACTAAAGCCGTTAAGTGAGGTAATTACAAGTCTTAAGGAGAATAAATTTTTACAAGCATTGCACATTTCATCATTATTTCATGCTTTGATGTATATGGGAATGATAAAATTTTAATTTGGAATATCTTTAGTTACGAAACTATTTGGAGTTGTTTAGAATAGGCTTTATATAAAGTGTGGTGGCAAAAACTACATATAACAATATGTTCAAGTCCGCTTTGCATGAGAAGCTAAATGCAGTTGCTCTAGGCTTCTCGGCGGCTTGAACAAGGAACGTTAGTGGAAATCCCTAATGCACATATTGTTTATATACGGATAAATGTATTTCTATGATGTCAAGACATAACAGTAGAATATGACAAATTAAATTTATATTTTAAATGCTCTAATAGGAGGGAAATAAATGGAATTGGCTAAATGTACATTTGATAATTTATCATTACTTGCACAGTTAAACAAACAGTTATATGAGGATGAAAAAAATGATAATATTCCTACAATTGATGTTTTTGAAGAGAGGTTAAAATGCTCAATGGAACAAGGTTCTAAAGCATATTTATTCATTGAAGATGGAGAAATTGCAGGTTACGCATTAGTAAGAACTCAGCTTTCGCCTTATTATCTTTCACATTTCTTTATCTGCAAAAATATGAGAAGAAAAGGCCTTGGTACTATTGCATTTAATCTCCTTATGAATGAACTAAATACTAATTCAATAGATTTGGATGTTTTCTGCTGGAATGAACGCGGACAAGAGTTTTGGAAGAGTCTTGGTTTTAAAGAAAGATATATCATTATGAGGAAATATAAGTAAAAGGTTAGATAAGTAATTAAGTTTTTTACTTCACTAATTGTTGCCTTTAAGTCGTTTGGATATGTTTATAATCTGTCTCAATTGAAATTATAGATTGTAAACCTCATGATATGATAATCGCTTAATACAGACTATTCTCATATTGCTAACTAAAATTAGAAAAAAGTTGGAATTATAAAGTCTGTACTAATAGTAGCTTTAGTAGAAACGGGCCTTCCACTAACAAGTCACTCAATTTCACTTTGGCTTGAGAAGACAGCCAAAGCACATTCCTTCACTGGTACAAGCACGCCAAGGGGTATTCCTTTTGGGTCCGGTTCAGGAAAGTCTTGAGTGCGAAACGTTATATGTAATTTCTGATAAGAACAGTGAAAGTTCAAAGATTTTTTAAATATTTTACTATGACATAATTGTAACTTATAGCGATGTAATTATATAATTAGGTTTACTTATGGTTAGCAGTATTATAATTAAGTGGTGTTTTTGTTTAAGAATTTTACCTTAAGTATGCGGTAATATTATAATTAAAGAAATTTACTAGTTAAAGGAGAAAATTATATGATGAATAAACAAAAAGGCATAGCAAAGGCTTTTCTTCAAGGAGTTGTAACAGATAAGGTTCGTGAGGTTTATGATTTATATACATTACCTAATTTTAAACATCACAATGGATTTTATAGTGGTGATAGAGAATCACTTTTAGAAGGAATGATTTATAGTAATACAGTATTTCCAAATAAGAAGTTAACTGTAAAATTAGCAGTTGCAGAGCCACCTTACGTGACTTTGCTTTCTCATGTTCAAATCACAGAAGGCAAAGAGGTGGCTGTGGTACATATATATCGTTTTGAGGGGGAAAAGATTGCTGAAATGTGGGATATATCCCAAGAGGTGCCTGAGAATTCACCTAATGAAAATAGTATGTTTTAATATAAAATGATAATTAATTTATTCTGTATTCTTCTTACATTGTGCAACTAATTTAAAGTATAGTGCTTAAAACTACATATAACAAAATTTTGCCATCCACCTTGGTAGGTGGATTTTTTTTATATAGATATGTGTAAATTTATGGTTTATAATCTATATATAGGTTAAAATGGTGAGGTTCCAAAGTACATTCCTTCACCAAGCTAGGTCTGGCTAGACTCAGGAATGTCTTGAACAAGAAACGTTAGCAGACATTAGTAAAAACTAAGTAATTATATAGCAAGTACATAGGAGAACTATAAACATTGAATATTTGAAATCGTTAAGAGATAAAAAGGGGGATATTTCTATGATAAGGGATTTTAGGCTAGAAGATGTAAATCAACTAAATGAAATAATGAGCAGAGGGGATATTATAGATAAAGTAGATATAATTAAAGATATACAAAGTAAATCAAAAATATTCTTAGTTTATGAGGATGAGAGAATTAAAGCATTTGCCTATGCTGCAAAGGGAACTGAAGGAGAAAATGAATGGAATATTCAAGTTTACGTGGATATTAAAGAAAGAAGAAAAGGAATTGGTATTGCATTATATAAGGAACTTTTAAGATACTTAGAACCGGAAAAACCACGAGTTTTAATTACAGAATTTAGGGTTGATATTAATGATTCAACTCCTTTTTATGAAAGACTAGGTTACCAGAAGTGGTTTGGATGTCCAAATTTATTTTATAAAGGAAAAGAACAAAATGATATTGATATAAATTTTATTAATTATGAAGATAAATATTATGAGCAATATGCAAGATGCAGACAAGAATGCTTTTATGAACTGCGTAAAAATTATGATTTTAAACCGTATCTTATTCCATTGTGTGAGGAAGACAGAGAGAACTTTTTAAAAGAGAAAAATTGTATTTACCTTGCCCTGAATAATGAAGAGATTATGGCTTGTGTTACAGTAAAGAGCGGATACATAGATAACATAATGGTACCACCAGTTTACCAGAACAAGGGTTATGGAAAGAAAGTTACACAATTTGCCATTAATAAGGCTTTGGAACAAGAGACTCATCCTATTTATCTTTGCTATATAGATGGCAACGAA
Organism: uncultured Clostridium sp.; assembly: GCA_964568335.1. Classification (GTDB taxonomy): domain Bacteria; phylum Bacillota; class Clostridia; order Clostridiales; family Clostridiaceae; genus Clostridium_AT. Next base: position 88 of record CAZMQY010000368.1, on the reverse strand, counting down.
AAAGCTAATAAGTTGTACAAGTCACTTGGCTTTGAGACTATGCAAATCATACACGTCTATAGAAAGTTTATATATTAATTTTGGCATC
>CAZMQY010000367.1:0-3539 GCA_964568335.1 uncultured Clostridium sp. | reverse complement strand
GAAAACTCAGTAGACTTTAAGGGAAAGATCTTTCTACTGGTAGATAACGCAGTATATTCTTCTTCAGAGTCCTTTGCAGCCTTTTGCAAAGGCACGGGCTTTGCCGAAATAGTCGGTACAAACACCGGTGGTGATGGTATAGGTATAGATCCTTGTGTTATGGCACTTCCGAACAGCGGTCTTGTAGTTAGGTTTAGCTTGGATATGGGCATAAATGGTGATGGCACTGTAAATGAACAGGCCCACACAAAGCCGGATATTTTTGCAGAAACTACCTATAATGATTTTCTTGAAGGTAAGGATACTGTGCTGAATAAAGCTATAGAGCTGTGCAAATAAAGAATAGTCCAAACTTCTAGAGCTATGGGCAGCATTTGACATTTTAAATCTATGTAAGCTTATGTTTACAAAAAGCATTTTTTTATTGAAGGTATAAAGTGAAAATATTAATTACAAGCTATTGTTAATTTAAGATAATTTATTCTTGGGGAAGGTGTATGCATATGGGGAAATTGAAACTTGTTTGTTTTGACTTGGACGATACTTTGATTAGAGGAATACATTCCGTTATGCTGCCATGTATTTTAAATGGGAAAGAAAAAGAGCATTCTTATATTCAAGAGCAAGAAGAAAAAGGTCTGATTAACTATATATCAGCAGATTATCTTAGAGCGGAGTTACTTTTAGGTCTTGAAGAACGTAAAATTGCTAAATCCTTTTTGGAGATTGCAAAACCTTTAAAAAATATCAAGAGTGTAGTTGAAGCATTACATGGACAAAATATTAAATGTATTGTTATTACTGTGGGTCCAAAGCAAGTTGCTAAAGTTGTATGTGATATTTGGGGATTTGATGATTATTATGGTAGTGATTACGAAGTAGTGGAAGGTATATTTACTGGGAAAATTCTTAATTATATTGGGGCTGAAAAAAAAATCCAGTGTTTGCAAGATTTTTGTAGGAATAACAGTATAAAGCCTAATGAATGTATTGCTGTAGGTGATGGGTCAACAGATATTCCAGTTTTTCAATACTGCGGAAAATCTATCGCTATAAACAGTTCGCCGAAAGTTAAAAAGAGTGCAATGTATGCAGTTGATACAGATGATTTAACAGATATTCTTAGATACATATTATGTGCATAATAGAAAAGATAGCCAAGCTATATCTGCGAACTAAAGTTTATGTATAAAGTGTAGAGGGGGAAAACACATGGGTTATTTAATGGTACATTTGAGAATAGCTCAAGAATTGCTTAAAGGTTGTGACTTTATTAAAGATATAGGAGCTTTCTATAAGGGTTCTATAGCTCCTGATGCAATTATGTTTAGAGAAGGATGTAAGCGTCAAGATAAATCATTGACGCATTTTTGCACCGGAGATGAGGGCTGGGGTTATTATACGAATTATGAAGCATGGAAAAACAATCTTTTCAACAGTATCAAGAAATATAAAGGCTATGTGAATGATGATTTTCTTTTTGGTTATAGCGCACATATATTGACGGATATTGAATGCGCAAGACAATTCTGGAATCCTGTTAGACTAGCAAATGATGAAAACTACAAAGATACTTACATAAAAGATTGCTGTGAAGTAGACTCACGCCTAATGGAGAGCATTGAAAACATGGAGCAAGTATGGTCACTTCTCAGTGATTCTCATAATTATTGTTTAGAGGATTTATTTAGCATGGATGACACTAAAAAGCTCATTGATATTATGATAAATGATATGTATGCACATCGACATCCTAACTTCAGTTATTATCCTTCCATATTTACATATGATCGAGTAACAAAATTTGTTGAAGAAATTTCTACTCAAATTATAGTCGACTATAATAAAAATATTAAACAAATAAAATGATCATAATGTGAAGTGAATTTCAAACAAGTGAGGTACCCATGGGTGCCTCACTTTTCATATCTAAATAAAAGTTTCATATGGAAATGACATCATTACTTATTACCAATGTTATACATATAAGTTATAATATTATTATTGAGGTAGGTGAAGATATATGTTTTTAGTAGATACAATTGAGACTGACAGGCTTATTATAAGAGAATTTAATGAAGATGATTTTAAGTCTGTTCACATATACGCTTCAAATCCTGAAGTAACAATGTATTTACCATTTGGCCCTAATAGTGAAGCGGATACACAACATTTTCTGAAACGGGTTATTAATTATCAGTTCCAAAATCCAAGATATGATTATGAATTTGCAATAGTATTAAAGGAAAGTAATGAACTGATTGGTGGTTGTGGAATTCATATTGCCAATATTAACAATAAGGAAGGCTCAATTGGATACTGTTATGATAAGCAATATTGGAGAAATGGATATGCCTCTGAAGCAGCTAAGGCAATAGTAAACTTTGGATTTAAAGAACTGAATTTACATAGGATTTTTGCAACATGTCATCCTAATAATATTGGTTCAGCAAAGGTTATGGAAAAGATAGGTATGCAAAAGGAAGGGCGTTTAAGAGAGCACAAATTTCAAAAAGGAAAATGGAGAGATTCACTCATTTACTCAATTTTAGATTATGAATATGAAACTGATTCATAATGTTCTCATATCATGAATAACCGTAAAAAATGAGAAGCTAGCAAAGAAGCCATGTTTCTGTGATATGCCTGATAGAGCCCTTACAACTGATAATGTTAAAGGAGTTACCCAGGTTTATGAGATAGTTCATTAGAGAATTTTATATGAGAAAGAGAGCTGGTTTATATGGATAAAAAATATATAGAAATAAACTCTAAATTTTTTGACAAGTGGGTTGATGAAGGCTGGGTGTGGGGACAACCTATTAGTCATGAGATTTTTGAAAAAGCAAAAAATAATGATTGGTTTGTGCTATTAACACCTACTAAACCCGTACCAAAGGAATGGTTTTGTGAAATGAAGAATGCTGAAATATTGGGTTTAGCTTCTGGCGGTGGTCAGCAAATGCCTATATTTACCGCATTAGGTGCAAAATGTACAATATTAGATTATTCAGAAAAACAACTGTTAAGTGAAAAAGAGGTAGCGGAAAGAGAAAATTATGAGATTAAAATAGTTAGAGGGGATATGACAAATCCGTTGACTTTTAAAGATGAATCCTTCGATTTGATTTTCCATCCAGTTTCTAATTGTTATATTGAGGATGTTATTCCTGTTTGGAAGGAATGTTATAGAGTGTTGAAAAAAGGAGGGATTTTATTGGCAGGATTTGATAACGGCATTAATTATATTTTTGATGATGAAGAATCAACGATGATATATAGACTGCCCTTTAACCCCTTGAAGGATAAAAAACTATATGAGGATTCAATTAAAAATGATTGGGGAATTCAATTTTCACATACAATTGAGGAGCAAATTGGTGGACAGTTACAAGCAGGGTTTGTACTTACAGATATTTATCAGGATACAAACGGTACAGGTAAACTTCATGAATTCAATGTCCCCTCTTTTTATGCTACAAGAGCAATTAAAAAGTAAGATTATAAGCATAGACAGAAAGTCAGCCAGGTAGATGGAG
>CAZMQY010000366.1:0-3540 GCA_964568335.1 uncultured Clostridium sp. | reverse complement strand
TAGACTGTTTACCACATCTTTCTTAAATTTACATAAAACATTGTGTAATGGATAAAATAAGAATAATGCATATTTTATGCGAAGTTTAGAAAGATGGAGGCAGTCTTATGAAGGAATTAAAAAGTGGAGTATATTGGGTAGGGGCTACGGATTGGAAAGTAAGATATTTTCACGGTTATGAACTTTCAACTCATCGCGGCAGTACTTATAATTCATACCTTATAAAAGATGAAAAGACAGTGCTTATTGATACGGTTTGGGAGCCCTTAACTGACAGATTTTTAGAAAATTTAAGTGAAGTAGTTGATATAAAAACTATAGATTATGTTGTTATGAATCACTTGGAGCCTGACCATTCTGGAGCATTGCCGACAATAATGGAGTATATTCCAGATGCAACTATAATAGTTTCCAAAAGAGGAGAAGAAACTATTAGAAGGCATTATCACAAGGATTGGAAACTTAAAGTGGTTGGTAATGGCGAAAAGCTTAGCATAGGTAAAAATGAACTTACATTTATCGAAGCTACTATGCTTCATTGGCCAGATTCAATGTTTACATATCTTAGCGGAGAAAATATTTTATTTTCAAATGATGCTTTTGGGCAGCATTTTGCATCTTCAGATATTTTTAACGACGAAGTTGATGAAACTGAAGTTTATCAGGAAGCACTTAAATACTACGCAAATATTTTAACTCCCTTCAGCAAACTTGTGACTAAGAAAATTGATGAACTTAAGGGACTTAATTTGCCAATTGATATTATAGCACCAAGCCATGGCATTTTATGGAGAAAGGACCCTATGCGCATAGTGGAAAAATATTACGAATGGGCTGCTGGTAAAGCAGAAAGTTACGTGGTAATTGTTTATAATTCAATGTGGGGCGCTACTCATAAAATGGCAGAGTTTATTGGTAAAGGAGTAGGTCAGGCAGGAGTAAGCTATAAAATCTTTAATATTGCTACTGCAGATAGAAATGATGTATTAGCAGAAGTTTTTAAAGCTAAGGGTATATTGCTTGGTTCATCAACTGTAAATAACGGGCTTTTAACTTCGCTGCTGCCTCTTATAGAAGATTTGATGGGACTTAAGTTTACTAATAGAGTAGCAGCCGCCTTTGGCAGCTATGGATGGAGCGGAGAAGGACCAAAGATTTTAACTGAATATTTAACAAAGGCTAAAATGAAAATAATTCAAGAAGGCCTGAAATTTAAATATATGCCAAATGATGAAGAGCTTGAGCAGTGTGTTAGCTTTGGAAGAGAATTTGCTGAAAAAATGCTTGTAGAGTCTTAAATTATTATGGTTAAAGGTTGTTTATATTTGCAGAAAATTGGTGGTTTAAAGTATAAATGCACCCTAAATATTTGAAATAGATAAGTATTTACTTGCTAAAAAAGGAAAATTGGAGTAAAGTTTAAGTATATCTATATGCAAAGGCAGGAGGTGCGTTGTTATGGTAACAGCAACTAGCTTAGGTGAGGCCTTGGAATGCTTGTATTTAAGAAAGAAAGCTAAAGTGATAGTATCAAATGAAAAAGAAAAATATGATTCAGAGATGTATATACTTACAAAGCTTTTGCAGCATCAGGGCATAAGGGTTAATGTAGATGATTTAGAAAAAGGAAATTATACAAAAGAACAATCGGAACATATAACCTCTGCATCTAGAAAGATAAAATACTATTTAAAATTTATAATTCAATAATGGTTAGTGTGCTTGAAATAGAACTAATAGTGATGTGTTTGTAGGTTTAAATGGTTAAGCTGATAGTGGAAACTATCAGCTTATTTTTTATGTGAATATTTTATACGAACATTAATAAATGCACATGAAAAGTGTAAAATTGTTTGTAAATAAAAATAAATGCAGATAAAACGATTTCTAACTGTATTTTATTGTTGACATTATAAAGATGCAATGATAATATAAACGTGAACAATAAATAGTAAATGTATTTTAATGTTCGTAAAATTAAAAGAAAAATAAAAGTTTTATATGTCATGTCTAAGGTAATAATCCATAGGTCTGATAAGGAGGGCGTGTATAATGAAAAAAAGCAATATCTACTTATTGCTTATACCTGGCTTAATTGTAATTATACTTTTTTTATTCGTGCCGATATTAACTACAATAATACCTACTTTTATAGGTGAAAAAGGAATAACAGTAGAAAAATATTTAGCCTTTTTTAAAGATGATTATTACATGAGCATCTTAGCACGAACATTAAGAATTGGTGTTATAACAACATTAATTTGCGTGCTGCTGGGTGTGCCAGTGTCGTATTATGTGGCTAAGAGCAGTAAGAATATGAAAGGGCTGCTTCTTGCTGCAGCAATATTTCCACAACTAACAGATTCTGTAGTACGTTCCTTTGCTTGGATGACTATACTTGGGAAGAATGGAATAATAAATAAACTTCTTGTGGCTTCTCATATTTTTACTGAGCCTCAGAAATTATTATATACGGAGTTTGCAATAATTATAGGTTCTGTATACTTATTCCTGCCACTTATGATTATTTCAATGGTAGGAGTTATGGACAGCATAGAAGATGATCTTATTGAAGCAGCAGAAAGTTTAGGAGCAAACAGACTTACAGCCTTTCTAAAAGTCATATTTCCATTGAGTGTTCCTGGAATGATTGTTGGAAGCGTACTGGTATTTACAGGTACCTTTACTGCATATACAACGCCTCAACTTTTAGGCGGTAATAAGAATACTGTTCTGGCAACCTTGATGTACCAAAAAGCTATGACTCTAAGTGATTGGACACAAGCTTCCGTGCTAGCAACTGTCATGATTCTTATAACACTGGCAGTTATGTTTATAATAAATAAACTTGCTGCAAAATTATATGAAAGAGGTGTATAAACATGAAGGGAAATAAGCTTTTAACAATATTTGTTTTTTTAGTATATATATTTCTCTGTGCGCCGCTTTTAATTATTGCAGTTACAGCTTTTGACTCTAGTGATGTAATGTCTTTTCCGCCAAAGGGTTTTAGCTTGAAGTGGTTTGCTAATGTATTTAGTTCTGACACATTTATGACAACCATTGGCATAAGCATTGAAGTAGCAGTTTTTGCAACGGTTATAGCATTGATTGTTGGCATACCAGCAGCCTATGCTTTAAGCCGGGAAAATTACAGAGGAAAATCTATTGTGCAAAATGTATTCCTGTCTCCAATAATTGTACCTGGTGTGGTTTTAGGATTTGCATTTTTTAGATATCTGGTTATAAGGCTTCAAATGCAGGTTTTTACAAGCCTTCTTGTTGGGCATGTAATAATAGTTATACCCTATATAATTCGTGTAATTGGATCTAGTCTTCAAAACTTGGACTTCTCCATTGAAGAAGCGGCAATGAGTTTAGGCGCTACCAAATTAAAATCTTTCTTTATTGTTGTATTGCCTAATATTGCCTCAGGAGTAATTGCAGCTTTTATGCTTGCCTTTATAAATTCCTTTAATAACGTACCAGCATCCTTATTTTTAACTGGTCCAGGGGTAAGTACATTACCTATTAGCATGA
>CAZMQY010000365.1:0-3561 GCA_964568335.1 uncultured Clostridium sp. | reverse complement strand
AAAGTCCATTTAGGACTTTAACCTCCTTTGATATATATAGTCTTTTATTAATATTATCCTATTATTTTTTCTCATTCAAGATAATCATACAGCATTAAATATATACTTTTTGGAACAATATTCTATTGACAAAAGGAAAAGAAAATTATAATCTTATTAAAGACAATAGTTGTCCACGATATGAGTTGTCCATAATTTTAAAAGAAAGAGGGAATATAAAATGCTTACAGAAAAATTTTATGAGGTATTAAATCACGAAGGAGTAGTTTCAATAGTATCATGGGGAGTAGATGAAGCACATGTAACTTGTACTTGGAATTCCTACTTAGTGGTAACTGATGATGAAAGAATTTTAATTCCTGCAGCTGGAATGCGTAGTACAGAAAATGATGTAAATCATAATAGTAAAGTAAAGGTTACTCTAGGTGCTAGAGAAGTTATGGTCCGTAATAACTACCAAGGAACAGGTTTTGAAGTTGGTGGTACTGCAAAATTTCTTACAGCTGGTTCAGAATTTGATATGATGAAAGAAAAATACCCATTTTTAAATAGGGTCTTAGAAATAACAGTTGCATCAGCAAAACAACTGCTTTAAACCTTGAATGTTGTTAACCAAATTAATTCTAATATATTTAATATAAGCTTTGGAGCTATAATGTTATGAAAAAAGAGACGACATATTTTTAGTATCAATCTAAAAGTGTCGTCTCTTAATACTGAGACGCTCCAATCATTAATAAATAATTAGAGTATTATTTTATAATTCTTTTACGGTATCTATAAATATCTCCACCGGATTTACTAACGTGATAAAAGGCTTCAAATCCTCGCTTTAATAACTCTTCATTTGGTTTGCGTTTCCTGTCATCTTCACCAATACAATCTATGATATATCCTCCGTTTTTAACGACCCTTGTCAATTCTGCAATCTCACGGTCGTAATCATCTCCTACTACATGCCCGGACATTACAATATCAAAGGTATTATCTTCATAAGGAATTTGCTCTACAGTGCCATCTAAAACTATAACATTCTTAATATTTTCCCTTTTAATTTTATCACGCAAATACTCTCTCAACATATCTGCTGGATCACTTGCATAAACTCGTTTTGCTTTTTCTGCGGCCGCAAACGCAAGTCTGCCTGTACCACTTCCTATATCAAGAACTACCTTATCTGTAAAGTCAGCAAGTTCAAATAAATACTTCTTATCCCAATTATAAATGTAGTCACAATTTTTATTCATCAATTCTGGATAAACATATACTATTGATGTCTCCATTTCATGGATTACATAAATCTCTGCCTTTCGTATATCTTCTGGAGAAAGGTCAATAGGTACTCCTGCAGTCAATTTTTCAATAAAAGGCTTACTTTCAGGACATTTGTGAATGAAATACCATTTAACAGCGGAATTGTATGCCAATGCTATACCAAGATTCACATCAAATTCATTACGACCAACATAATTATGGCACATCATCCTAATTATCCATCTATCCATTAATAAAAAAGAGTTAAACGAAAATTCCTCTGGCTTAATCCAATTATAAAACATAAATTAACCTCCATTTAATTGAGGGCTAAAATATATCCACCCTCCCTTTATTATTAACAATTAAAATTTCTACTTTCTTTCTCATATCATATCACCCTTTCAATCTAATATTTTTATATAACGCAAAGCGAAATAATAAAAATGCAAATATCCTCTAATTAGTAATAACTTACAAGTGCGCACTATCGTATCTTTATTCTCCATATGTTTTAAATTCCCTCTTTCTGTAAGCAATTAAATATAAGGCTGAGGTTTTGGAGAAATAAAAAAGATGTAGCCCCCTTATATTTTTTCCATTCATGATGTATTTTTAGTAACACTCTTAGACAAGCATCATAATATATACCAGGACAAACAGTCCAATATATTATATGGGAGGATATTTATATGCCTAATGATTTTAGATTAATTCACGATTTAGCACGCCATATAGGACAAACTGTAACTATTTTTACAACTAGTGGAGGTGAATCTGGAAGAGGATTCACAGGAGTTCTTGCATCTGTTAATTGTGATTTTGTTAGACTTGTAACTAATATTGGTCCAGCACCTGGATGCGCATTGGGAAACTGTTGTGAAGAAAGAGAGGAAAGAGAAGAAAGAAGAAGACGTAGACATCATGAAAATGACGAATGCGAAGATGAAAGAGATAGAGACAGAGATAGAGATAGAGACAGATTTGATTGTAATGGAAGAAGAGGACTTGGCGCAGTAGTTGATATTCCTGCAGATAGAATCGCTGCTTTCGTTCACAATGCTGTAGGAAGTGAAGGTTGGTAATAGTTACATTCAACTAAATCTTTCTGGAAAGTAAATAGACCTAGAGGGATTTCTCCCTCTAGGTCTATTGATACATCTTAAATAAACATTGTGAAGTAAAACAACTTCTGATTATGTATATACTCGGTAAAGTGTCTTTGGAAACTAAGGCGAAGATACTGCTAATTATGGTATCCTGCATATATCAAAGACTGTTGCGGATTATTTCTGTTTTCATGGATTATAGAGTTTTAGTGCCTCCAGCCTTTTTGCTCGCTCAAACGCTTCTTTTAAAAATTCCTCTGCCGATAAATCCTTATAATCCCAATTCATAGGCTCTAATGCAGTCGCACCTGAATAATTCGTTTCCGCAATTTTTTTCATGGTTGTAGACCAATCAATCCTGCCGTCAAAGGGTAACTGGTGTTGGGCATAACTTCCGCCATTATCATGTAAATGTAGTGCCATCAACCGTGAACCGTACATGGATAATAAATCAACCCCCGGATTGTAATTGTTGTGATGGCCGCAGTCATAACAGAATCCGATACGCAGGGAATCCACTTGCTCCAATACATATGACACGTTAGAAAGGTTCCGTAAATTCTCCAGCGCAACATTGACGCCAAGCTGTTCAGCTTTTTCAGCGATTCTCTTGATTCTATCCAAACCCAATGCGTTATATGGATTGTCTTCGTTGGGCAGGTGCACCACCATTGTCGGAATTTCAAATTCGGCGCAATCTGCAACACATTGCAAATAGCAATCCGTTAAAGCTTCACCGTCCAGATTGTCAAGCCAGAGGTTGTTTTGGTTTTGGACTGGTGTGTGGATATTTTCTATAAAAAGACCCGCATCTCGTGCAATTTGTGGCCCGTTGCGATAATCGTTCCGACCAAAGCTGTCACGACCAAAGCCATCACTCCACCATAATAAAACGCCATCAAATCCAGCTTCTTTTATTAACCGATAACGTTCCTTTATCGGCAATTCATAGCCAAACCAATCATAAATGGTAATCATAAGCCACTTCCTTTCTTGCTTTTCCGTCATAGCTTTATATAATTCATAGACTTCATACCAACAAAATTTTACAAAGATATTTTATACTTGATTGCGAATAAAAAAAATTGATAGTTTTCAAGTCTATTTTACTTTATACCGCTAAGACGCTGATTATATAAATAATCTTTAGTTCGTAGTTTTTTACTAGTGCGTCCTAAATGAAGAATGCGAGGCATCC
>CAZMQY010000364.1:0-3575 GCA_964568335.1 uncultured Clostridium sp. | reverse complement strand
TATATTATATACTTACTGGTAAACTGATTGATATTCCGATTCCAAAGGTAGAAACCTATAACAAGCTTATAGATGCTGTAGAGACAAGTATAGACGGCGAGCTAGAAGCAGTTGAGCTCTATAGAAAGATTCAATCCTTGCTTCCAAATATGAAGTTAAGAGATATGCTCTTTGAAATTATTACTGATGAACAAGAGCATGCAACAAGATTTGTTTATGTTCATTCAATGCTTGATAAATAAGCAAAACTATACATGATACTGAGAGCCTAACTGCCCGGAAAGCCGGGCAGTTAATTCTATTCTCTAACAAGAAGCTAAACTCTTTACTAAAGTTATCTATTATAAGATTTTATCTTTCAAGTCTTCCTCTATATCTTCCAGTTCCGCCAGATACATTAATTACATTAAAGCCCTCTTCTTTTAAAATACTGCAAGCTCTAGAGCTTCTTGCCCCTGAGTGGCAGATAATATGATACTCTTTTGATCTATCAAGACGTTTTTCAGCTTCTGATAAAAGTATGTCCATTGGAATATTTTTAGCAGTTGGTAAATGTCCCGATTTATACTCATAGGGTTCTCTAATATCTATTAAGTTTATTTTCCCAAGTAAGCTGTCTATCTCATTAACATTTATTGAATTAACTGTATTTTTGAAGAAAAATGGAAACATATAAGTTCCTCCTTATAATTATAATAATATTAGCAATTTCTTATATACTTATATTATAGCTAGACTTAAATTTTGTCAACTAGATTTACTCAAAAAACATATTATAATATCTTGAAATAGTAGTATTTATGCCTTGCATGCTTATATGTCTAGCCTCTCTTATTATTTCTTTCCCTTCAATAAATACAAGAATAGCAGGTATAGTAAAGATATTATATGCTACAGATACCTTCACTGACTTTTCTACATCTACTTGAACACTTTTAATTCTTTGATAATCTTTAAGGATTTCTTCTACTTTTAACTTTATAACGCTGCATACCCCGCAACTCTCACTGCCAAAGTAAATTAGCGCCATATCTGTCTCTTTTACTAGTTGTTCAATTGCTTCTATTGAATCTGCCATGTCCATGTATTATCAACTCCTCTTTAAGCAATTTTTAATCTTTATCACAATAATTAGATTTTAATGCTCCTATTATATTGATTATCCTTTCATCCTGAATAAAATAAGTTATTGTAAGCCCACTCTTATTAGAATCTAATATTTTATTTGCCTTCAGCACGGCCAGATGTTGTGATAAGGCTGGTTGAGTTACATGGTCTAATCTTTCATGAAGCTCACTTACAGTCATTGGTTTTTCTATAAGATGACAAACTATTGATAACCTGTTTTCATTTCCTAATACTTTTAATAATTCAGATATTTCTTTTACTTTTTCTAACATAAAATTCCTCCATATAGAATAACATAAGTATTTTATTATATACTTATGTTATATTTATGTTTAGTCTTTGTCAATAATTATATTTTGCTATCGTATGAAAAATCATTCTAAAGTAGTACTAGTAAAGCAAAAGTACTTTAGGATGATTTTTTTATTAAAACTATAATATTATTTCCCAATATTTGTTAATAATTTATTTACTTTCTACTTAATTTTCTTCATATAATCAACACATCTTTTTTATATACTCTTATTTGTATTAAAAGTTTTATTTCTAAATGTATAACTTTTCTGTAAGTACATATTAGGAGGATATCTATGAGTATTAAAAGGGAAAAGATTAAAGTGTACGAAATGACCTGTACCTCTTGTGAAAACAGAGTAGAAAAAGCTATTAAAAAATTAGAGGGGGTTTTGGATGCCAAAGCTAGTTACAGCGGGCAATTTGCTGAAGTCGTATATGACGATGAATTATGCAGCCAAGGTAAAATAAAAGCAGCCATTAAAAATGCTGGATACAGCACACAAAGTTCTAATGACTTTAAATTTATGGGAATTCTTATAGTAGTTCTTGCTATAGTGTTTCTAGGCTTAAAAACCAGCGGTTTTGATATGGAAGAAAAGCTTGCTAACGCATCCTATGCTGTTCTTTTTGTGGTAGGTGTTCTTACCTCCCTTCACTGTGTAGGTATGTGCGGTGGAATTATGCTTTCTCAAACTTTATCAAAGGAAAGTAAAAATAAGTTTGATGCTATAGAACCAGCACTATTATATAATCTGGGAAGAGTAATATCTTATACTATTTTAGGTGGAATAATCGGTGCTCTTGGCTCAGTATTTTCGATTTCCATTACAACAAAAGCAGCGCTGCAAATATTTGCTTGTATATTTATGATTATGATGGGCTTTAATATGGCTGGATTTAGCGCCTTTAGAAAGTTTCATATTAAGCTTCCTCATGCAGCATGTAAAATTAAGAACAAATCTGGTTCACCTTTTGTAGTTGGAATTTTAAATGGACTTATGCCTTGCGGTCCCCTGCAAACTATGCAGCTTTTTGCTCTCGGAACTGGAAGTCCAGTTAGGGGTGCTTTATCGATGTTTATGTTCTCCATAGGAACAGTTCCACTTATGCTAACCTTTGGTGCAATATCAGGACTTTTAAGCAAAGGTTATACTAAAAAAATACTTAAATTTAGCGGTGTTCTTATCATTGTTCTTGGACTTATTATGGGAAATAGAGGTCTTGCTCTTGCTGGTATAAATATTAATCCTATAACAACTTTGGCAGGCAGTTCAAGGACTCTACTAGGAGGAACATCCGGTAGTGCTTCAAATGCTAATGTTACCAAGGCTGTTTTAGAAAATGGTGTTCAGGTAATTAAAATGACTGCTAATAACAATGGGTATACACCAAATGCCTTTTATGTGCAAAAGGGAATTCCTGTTAAGTGGATAATTAATGGAGAGCAGCTTAATTCCTGTAATAATGCTATCGTGGCGAAATCTATATTGAACAAAGAGCAAAAATTAAAAAAAGGTGAAAATGTTATAGAGTTTACCCCTGACGACAAGGATATAAACTTTAGCTGCTGGATGGGTATGATAAGAGGTGTAATTAAAGTTGTAGATCAGCTTGATTCAGTTGATACTTCAAAAGCTGATCCATCTTTACCTCCACCAAGCACAGGACCTAGCTGCTGTGCAGGTCCTATAGACGAAACTGATGAACCAAATCAGCCTAGCATATATGGCAGCGATATAACTCAAGTTCCAACTTCATCATTAATTAGTAAAGCACTTGTGAATGGACAATATCAAAGCGCAAAGTTTAAAGGAATTGGTTATGAGCTGCAGCCATTAATAGTTGTTACGGGCAACAGTACAAAAACTAAATTAACCTTTGATTTAAGCGATTTTGATAATGCTGAAGGTAAGTATCTTATTCTAGATGCCACAACTGGTGATGAAGTTTCTTCTTTTACAGCAAAGAAAGGTGTAAATGAAGTAGAGTTTAGTCCTAAAAAAGCTGGTGGTTATGCAATTTTAAAAGATAATGGTATCCTAGGACTAATTGAAGTAGTTGACGACTTAAAAGCTACAGATATAGAAAAAATACGTGAAAAATATCTTCAATAAAGTTCTAGACAGAAAGGAAAGAGCCTTGATAATTGG
>CAZMQY010000363.1:0-3583 GCA_964568335.1 uncultured Clostridium sp. | reverse complement strand
CCTAGCAATTGTAAGGATGTAGTGTGGCGCTATAGTCAAAATCCAATAATACCAAGAGATTTATTGCCTACATCTAATAGTATATTTAATAGTGCAGTTGTACCTTTTGAAGGTGAATTTGCAGGAGTTTTTAGATGTGATGATAAATGCAGAGAAATGAGAGTTCACAGTGGAAGAAGCAAGGACGGTATGAACTGGGTTATAGATGAAAAACCTATTCAATTTAAATGCGAAGATGCTGAAATTGGCAAATTTGTATATGCTTATGACCCTAGAGTATGCCATATAGAAGATAGATATTATGTTACATGGTGCAATGGTTATCATGGTCCCACTATTGGAGCGGCTTATACATACGATTTTAAGGAGTTTCATCAGCTGGAAAATGCATTTCTTCCTTACAATAGAAATGGAGTGCTTTTTCCAAGAAAAATTAACGGAAAATATGCAATGCTAAGCAGACCGAGCGATACCGGACATACAGCTTTTGGAGATATATTCTATAGTGAAAGTCCTGATTTTGAGCATTGGGGTCATCATCGACATGTAATGAGCAGAGGAGGAAGCTGGCAGAGCACGAAGGTAGGAGCGGGGCCAATTCCAATAGAAACCTCTGAAGGATGGCTTCTTATATACCATGGCGTACTTACTTCCTGTAATGGATATGTGTACAGTGCTGGAGCTGCGCTTTTAGACATCAATGAGCCTTGGAAGGTACTTTATAGAACAGCTCCATATATTATATCACCACAAACACTATACGAATGTGTTGGAGATGTGCCAAATGTTGTGTTCCCATGTGCTGCACTGGCTGATGCTGATACAGGAAGAATTGCAATATATTATGGTGCTGCAGACACAGTTACAGGTTTAGCTTTCACTCATGTAGATGACTTAATTGACTATATTAAAAATAATTCAATGGAAAATAAAGACTAGTAAAATAACTTAATTTTTAAGGTTATATTTACTGATAAAAAAGAAATTTAAGTTATAGATGGGCTTTTCCGAGTGGTTTTAAACTACTCGGTGTGGCCGCTGAAGGGGGAATTAATGCAGTTAATGGTATATCAGAATCCTGGTCATTTTATCATAATTGCATATCCTATGAAGACTATATGAAACAATGGGAAGGCTTTACGGCAAGACATTATGTATGTTTAAAGACTTATGAAAAACCTTCAATGAGATGGCAGGTTGAATAAAGCCTTTTGGGAAAAGGCTTCGTGGAGTGAAGAATTTGTTGATATTGAAGGAGATATTAAGCCAAGGCCTAGCATGAGAACTACTGGAGAAGAATAATATAAAAATCAGGAATAGATTTTGTAACTATTCCTGATTTTTGGCATTAATAAAATTTTCAGCCTGTAATAGTCTTTACAGAGCTTCTTTGTATTAAGTTAGTGTGAAGAACTATGTTCGTGTAAGGGGCATCGGGGTTTTCGGCTCTAAATAACAGCTGCTCAACTGCTCTTTCACCCATGCTTTGTTTAGGAACTTCTATAGTAGTTAAGCTTGAGTATAAAAGATTAGATATATTATCAAAGCCAGTAATACTAATATCGGCGGGTACTTTTATTCCCATTTCTATAAGAGCATTCATAAAGGTTAAAGCGGTATTGTCATTTACGCAAACCCAAGCAGTAGGAAAGTTTTGAGATTTTCCAAGCAGGGCAATTTTATTCTTATAATACTCTGTATTAAGATATTCTGCATCAAGCCAAATATAATCGCTAAGAACAGGTAATGAAAACTCCTGCATGTATTTTAAATAAGCCTCATAACGTTCTACAAAACTATAGGCAGAGATAGAGTTGCCTATAAAACCAATTCTTTTATGGTTATTTTGATATAAATGCTTTATTACTTTATATATTCCAATTTTATTGGAAGAGTTAATATAATCGCAATCTATTTCTTCGCTAAAATGATCAACTACTACAATTGGAATATTAGTGGCTTTTATTTTTTTTAGCAGCAGGTCGCTTATTGTACCAACAATAATATAACCATCGCTTTCATGACTGATTATGGAAGAAAAGGTATCAGGTTTATCTTCTTTTGTCTCGTCTACATTCACAATACTTATTTTGATGTCTTTATCACCTGCATAATGGGTGATTCCATAAAAAACATGGGGCCAAAAAGTTACCTCTGCAAAAAAAGTTTTTCGACCTATAATAGTAATGTTATTTAGAGATTTACCAGAGGGGCGGGCTGCTTTTTTATAACCCATCTCGGATGCTAAATCAATTATTTTTTTTCTTAATTCATCACTGACACCAGGCGCACCCCTTAGTGCTTTTGATACTGTATTTTTTGATATATCTAAAGCTGTCGAAATATCTTCTAAGGTTATTTTAGACAATATTAATCACCACACAAAAAATTCTACAGATACTTTTGAAATACAATAAGAAGTAACTGTATTTTATATTATAATATTTTAAACTATTGTAATCTTAAAATCAATGCTTCTTGGTTATATTCAGGTTACAAATTATTCGATTAAGGTTATTTTATTAAAAAGATAGTTTAGCAGTAGTTTAGGTTAAAATACAGCTAAGTTACGTATTGAAAAAGATTATAAAAATATATATTTATATCAAGGAGCAATTAATATTAAATACAAAAAAATAGAACTAGATACTGGGATGAGCAAACGAAATCTACTTATTTATTTGATGGAAATACATTCATTTCCTATGACGATGAAGAGTCGTTAGAGCATAAGGCAAGGTATGTAATAGACAAAAGTATAGGAGGAATAATGTTCTGGGAGTATTCCCTGGACAGTTCATGAAAGCTTTTAGATAAGATTTATTCTGTGCTGTGTAATTAATTATGAGGGAAGTAGAAAAATCTGCTCCCTTTGTGTATTATTTAAATAAATAAAACCTGAAATTGAGACAGTTAAATCAAAAGCAGGTTCAGTTGTTCTTAAAGATTTTTATGTAGAAAAAAATTACTTGAATTAGTACCTGCAGCGTATGAAATTTTAGAAAAATCGGTACTTTTAGAAGGGAAAAAGCCTATAAATCATATATTTAAAAATTTTAATGATGAGTCATACTGTATAGATATAAATGAAAACAGAATAGAAAATGGTGCTTCATCTGTAAAAGGACTTCTCTATGGAATTATTACTCTTGCAGAGCTTTCAAAATTAAATGGCGGAGTTTTAGAGTGCTGCGAAATATATGATGAACCTTCAATGTCCTTAAGAGCAGCCTCTGATGATATTTCAAGGGGGCAGATTTCAACTCTTGAAAATTTTAAGCAGATTATAAAAAGACTAGCACAGTATAAATACAATATGTACATGCCTTATATAGAGGATGTATTTGTATTTACCTGTGAACCTGAATTAGGAAAGTATTCAGACCCAGTTAAAGTTGAAGAATGGAAGGAACTCATAAGCTATGCAGGCAAATATCATGTGTCTGTAAGGCCAATCGTAAGTATGCTTGGACATTGGGATGCCTTCGAAGCATTAAAATTTGCACTAGAGCGTCAAATATTTGCAGCAAGAAAGCTGTCTGTATTGAAATCCAGTACCTATGAAAACAGGGAAGAAGCAATG
>CAZMQY010000362.1:0-3604 GCA_964568335.1 uncultured Clostridium sp. | reverse complement strand
AATCCAAATCCCTTAAAATTCTTGCAGACTTGGTCTGTATAGCCAGTCCAAATCCATAGGAATGGATAAGCTCGATGCACTTTCTGGTGTTACCTAGTTTTTCTTCCAAGTGAATGTATGGATCGCTCATTGCCCCAGTGCCTATCATGCATTTCTTTCTTTTTCTTCCCAGTGCATCCTCTAAAACTTTTGGTGCATTAAGCTTAACCTCTATATCTTCAAAATCATGATGCATCTGATAGCATTTGCTTCTTGAATCGCAATAAATGCAGCCATGAGTACAGCCGCGGTATATATTTATTCCATTTTGAGCTGATAAGATGCCTTTTACCTCTGTTTCATGCATAATGTTCTCCTCATTGTCACTTATCCTAAATACTTTCTTTCGAATTCATCCAAATCTTTGTAATGTTTAATCTCTGCCCTTAGTCTGTCATAGTTCTTTTTATATTCTTCCATTGCATTATCAAATTTTTCTGCGGATAGGGTTAAATTATCAGGTGTGATATTTTTCATAAGATCTATTCTGTCAATATTGTATTTACTATACATATAATCATAGAATTGCTGACAACTGGCGGCAGTCATCAATGATAAATAGGCATCATCTTTATCAGCAGCATGATACATTTTATTTTTCCAATTGGAATATATCTCCTCATATGTACCCTTAATAGCATCTTCTGAGATTTCCTTTTTTGAAATAACTTTATCTTTCATTTGCTTTGCAAATTCTTTTACTGACTTCATTAACATTGTTGATATTTCTTTAGTCTCCTCAACACTCTCTGCTCTGATTAGCTTCCAATAAAATATATTAAAATCTATGGGAAGATGCTTCATCGTAGAAATTTCTTCCGGAATTCTCTTAACGCCTCTTTTTATAAATGACTTATTATACATATAAATAGCAAACTCAATATAATATAACATCCCTGCTGCTGCATATCTACATTCACCATAGCTGCTGCTCAGCATAATATTTGCATATTCTTTGCTTGCTTCATCAACAAATTTTTCAGCCTTCTCATTATCTTCTATTGAATATATTTGATTAAGTTTACTTATAACCTTTGATCTTAACTCCATATATCTCTGCATGTACTTGTCATCATTGCAGTAAACAATGTCTAGCTCAACTAATTTTGTAATATACGGATCATTATATTCAGACATTTCCTCCAGCTTGCTCCAAGGAGTGCAATATATATCGAAAGCCACATCCCCCAAGATAAAGCAGGATGCTACTTTCCAAGCACTGTCATCATTAATAACGATACATAAGTCCAGATCAGACTTTTCATATATGTCACCAGAATGGAAGGAACCTGCAATTCCTATTAATGCAATTGCACCTGGACATACATTTTCCGCCTTTTTGATAATCGCATCAATTACTCTATTATTTCTTTCTTCTAACTTCTTTTTTATACATGCTTCCATATCTTTTCCCCCTAGTTGTTTATAAATAGTCTTAAATTCACATTATAATACATAGCACCTCATACAACCCCCAAAAAACTTTAAACTGTCACTTTTTCTATTCGATTATAGTTGTCTAACCTTTTCAGTATTTTTAAGGTTAAGACTCCCTTCCATTCATTATAAGCTGGAGTTAAACCACCTTGATAAAAACTATCTCCCCAAGGAGGATTTATCAATCCACCTTCTCTACCTTCTATTAACTGTATGTAATAATCAAGATTTTCATCTATTTTATCACTTTTTACTTCAAACCTTTCTTTTTCAGGGTTTGGAACAAAATCTAATGGAAGCGGAACATACTCTCCCCATTTCCCCTGATCATATTCTATAACTTGAGAAATACCATAAGAAATTCTTTTCTTTAACTTGCTTTTCAGTTCGTCTGGTAATACCTCAAATAATTTTATATAACAAAACAGCTCATTCTCCGACTCAAAGGACCTTTTATTCTCAATATACTGCAGTGCATAACCTATTAGATAATTTATATCTATTTTAGTGACATATTCCTTATATTTATATAAATAAGCTAAAATTTCTGCAGAAGGATTTCCCCAGTTCTTATCTATTATAGTCATATCTTTTTCCTCATCATAATGCCACCAAGGGGCGTGAGGATAATTATTAACTTCTTTGTTTAAAGCATACCATCCGTTTCTTTTTTCATTAAAGGTGGATTCCAGGTATTTAATAGCCGATTTTATAATGTTTTTTGTATCTTTTGTTTCTTCTATTTCAGATAAAATTCTTATCCCAATTGATGTAGCCATTGGCGATGAATTAGGCTGTCTAAAATCTGATTATAAAGCTTTACCAAATCCAACATCATTTTTTATATACTTTTTTAATTCTTCCACTACATTTTCGCTGTTTCCATCTTGAAAATAATACTCGTATAAATATTTCTCTAAAGCTCTTGCTTTATTTTTTAATAAATGACTAACTTTAAGAAAAGACTCATTAGATAACTTTAACATATAATCACTCCTAACTTTACTAAGTATTTCATTTAATGTTTATGGGTTTCAGAAGTTCATAGTCCTTAGCTAAACTGTGCTTGGCCTATGAATTTAAGTGAAGCACAGCGGAACTGGAAACCTTCTGTTAGCTGAAGACATGTTATTTTCCTCTTACTGTAATAAAACTTAATTGACTACGATTAAGAATTCTAAGTGGTATTCTGCTAGTACCTAACCCACTATCTATATAAAGTACAGTATCTTTTCGAACCTTATATATTCCTTTACTATACTTAGGTAATAATCCTTGCCCTGGAGCTACAACTGCTCCTAAGAATGGAACCCTCACCTGACCACCATGGGTATGTCCGCTTAATATAATATCTGCATCGTTATTATTTAACTTTTTAATCACATCCGGTGAATGGCTTAGCATTACAGTAAGAATATCTTTATCAAGCTCCTGAGTTGCCTTATTGAGATCGCTATGATTAGTATGGAAATCATCTACTCCGCAGATATTAACCTTGTAATCTTTTATATTAATGGTCATATTTTTATTGTTTAATATTTTTATTTTTCGGCTAGCAAGCTCCTGCAAAAATTTAATTATATTTCCATTCTTCCATTCGTGGTTGCCACTTACAAAATAGATATTGGGATTGACCTTAATTGCTTCCTCTAAAAGCCTATATACATTCTCATAACTTTTTGTTCTCATATCAATTAGGTCTCCCGTTATTACGATAATATCTGGCGTTAATCTCTTAATATTTTTCAAAACAAAGTGGTTAAGATTACCATTATGGTAATCAGATATTTGCAATATTTTCAATGAATTTCTGGTCAAAAATTTGCCGGATACAATCTCAATAAAATTAACTTTTGGGTATTTAACTTCAAAATAAGAAATGCAAAAGATAATAGCTATCAGAATAAGGACAGTTTTATAAATCATTTTTATTTCCTTTCTTAAGGATAATTTATTTTTACCTACTTAGTGTTTTTTCTCAATCAACATTTAGTTTCAGCTAAATATCTAAATCTGCAAACCTATTTCGCTAATCCTTAACTCTAGCTGTAACTTACCTGATACTCATTTTTAAAGTATTCTTCATTGTTCACGCTCTTTATTCCAATATATATATTTTATACCAAGG
>CAZMQY010000361.1:325-3627 GCA_964568335.1 uncultured Clostridium sp. | reverse complement strand
ATTTACCCAAGCTGGGAAGGATTTGTAAAACTCAGGAATAATTAAAGTTATCATTGCAATACCAATACTTACAGCGATAATTATTCCGTTCTTTGTACCATCTAGTTTAACATCACCTAAGGATTTTATTCCCCCAACCATTATCATTCCAAACATCATAAATCCTGCTCCACCTAAGACTGGATATGGAATAGCTGCAACCAAAGCTGCAACCTTTGGAAGAAATCCTAATACTAAAAGTATTAATCCTGCAGAAGCTGCAGTATATCTACTTTTTACTCCCGTCATGTTAACCAAACCAATGTTTTGTCCTAAAGCAGTTCTTGGAAAAGTATTGAAAATACCTCCAAGCATTGTTGTAAGATTGTCTGTTCTTAAGCCTCTAACAAGATTTTTTTCATCTAGAGGTTTTCCTACTATTTCATGCAGTGCTATTATGTTTCCTGTAGCTTGTGTCATAATAACCAGCATTACTAATGTCATTGAAATAACCGCAGTTAAATCAAAGTTAAAGCTTCCAAAATGA
Source organism: uncultured Clostridium sp. (assembly GCA_964568335.1). Lineage (GTDB taxonomy): Bacteria > Bacillota > Clostridia > Clostridiales > Clostridiaceae > Clostridium_AT. Next base: position 3,101 of record CAZMQY010000361.1, on the reverse strand, counting down.
AATGGTACATCGAAGCCTATCCATTTCGCCTGTCCAACACCTGAATAATCAACCATACCAAATATAGTAGCTACTATTGTTCCAATAACTAACCCCAATAGTATGGCAATATTATTCCAAACTCCTTTTAGTACCTTATTTAGTACAAGTATTGTTACTAATACAAATAAGGCTAGAAAAATATTTTTAGGACTTGCATAATCAGGTGACGCTGGATTGTTTCCAGCAGACCATTTAATTGCCACAGGTATAAGGCAAAGTCCCATTGTTGTTATAACTGTACCTGTTACTACCTTTGGAAAAAACCTTAATAATTTTCCAAAGAAGGGTGCTATTAAAAGTCCAACAAAGCCTGCAACAAATGTAGCGCAAAATATAGTCCCAAGAGCTAGTGATGGATTGCCCTTATAGCTTGCTCCAATAGCAACCATAGAACTTACCGCCGCCATACTAGCTCCTTCAATCAGCGGAGCTTTAGCTCCTGCAAAGTTTTTTAATCCTAAGCCTTGTATTAAGGTTGCAACACCTGCCATGAGAAGATCTGCATTGATTAAAAATATAATCTGTTCTCTGCTAAGTCCAATTGAGTTTCCCACTATAAGTGAAACCGCAACACCTCCTGCGCACATTACAAGAACATGCTGCAAACCAAACATAATCAGCTGGTTCAGTGGGAGCTTCTCATCCACAGGGGCAACCATATTATTACTTTTCTTACTCATTTTATTACCGCCATTTCCGCATAGCAGATCCCGCTGCTACACTATCTAATTCTTTAGTTTACTTAAATTCTCTTCCAAAGTTTTTGAGCTACTTCTCTTGATTTTGAGAATATTTCCTCTTCATCTAGATCCACAAGCTTTCTTTCTTTCATTAGTACCTTTCCATTAACTATTGTTGTGTCGACGCTTCTTCCTGTCATTCCGAACAATATATGGCCATTGATGTTAGCTGCAGTCATTGGTGTATGCGGATTGTAATCTACAATAATCACATCTGCATAAGCACCCTCTTCAAGCACGCCAACAGGTCTCTTAAAATAAGCTTTAGCAATTTCTCTATTATTTTCAAAGAGCATTTGAGGAACCTCGCCCCAGGCTACTCTAGGATCGCATAGATGATGCTTATGAATTATGTTAGCAACCTTCATAGATTCAAACATATCTGAAGTGTAGCCGTCGGTACCTAAACCTACTCTTACTCCCCTTCTCATCATTTCAATTACAGGAGAGCATCCAACAGCATTTCCCATATTTGACTCTGGATTATGAACTACATTTGTTTTTGTAGCCTTGAGTATTTCCATCTCCATACCATTAGCATGAATACAATGTACAGCAATAGATTTCTCACCTAAAATATCAAAGTCTAAAAGCCTTTGTACTACTCTTTTTCCGTACTTTCTAAGTGAGTCATAAAGATCGTCTATACCTTCTGCGGTATGAACATGATAACCAGCATTAAGTCCTTCCATAGCTTCTCTGCACTTATCTAAGGAATTATCAGATAAAGTAAAGGAAGCGTGAAGTCCAAACATCCCTTTAACCATGTCTTGTTCATCAGTATTAGCATACTTAATGAAATTAACATTTTCTTCAATTCCTTCTCTTAGAACTGCCTCTCCATCTCTATCAGACACTTCATAACAAAGATTACTACTAAGTCCAAGCTCCTTTCTTACTTCGCCAATAGTAAATAAGCTGTCTTTAGCTGAAAAGGGGCTTGCATGGTGGTCAAAAACTGTAGTTACTCCATTTTTTATACAGTCTATAAGTGTTGAGTACGCACTGTATTTTGTGTCTTCTAGCATAAGCTTCTTGTCTAATCTCCACCAAAGCTTTTCTAGTATTTCTGTGAAGTTTGCTCCTGGTTCTCCATCAAGTGCCATACCTCTTGCAAAGCTTGAATATATGTGATGATGAGTGTTTATAAGTCCTGGCATTATAACTCTGCCCTTTGCATCTATAAACTCTGCATCCTTATACTTTCTTCTAAGCTCCATAGTGCTGCCAACTTCTGCAATCACATTTCCAGCAATGGCGATGCAGCCATCTTCTATTAGGGGATTAGTAGAATTTTGAGTTATAAGTCTTCCATTACCAACTAAAAGCATCAGTTTCACTTCCTTCCTAGAAGAGTATTACTTTCTAAGCACCTCTCCTGCTAATACTTTATTGTAAACTCCATTGTCTATAGCAATATTTCCATTGATAATTACATAATCAATACCTTCTGGATATTGAATTGGATCAACAAATGTTCCTTTGTCCTTAACTGTTTCAGGATTAAATATTACGATATCTGCATAGTTTCCAGCCTCTAAGCTTCCTCTTTGCTTAAGTCCTAAAACCTCAGCAGGTTTTTTAGTCATCTTAAATATAGCTTCTTCAAGGGTAAGCACCTTTTCTTCTCTTACGTATTTTCCAAGTACTCTTGGGAAGGCACCATACACTCTTGGATGAGGCTTTCCAGCTAGAAGTCCGTCAGTGCATACATTTTGCTCTGGTCTTTTCAAAAATTTAATTACATGCTCATCAAGACCATAGAAATCTACCATTCCAACAGCATTTTCTTCTTCATAAAGAAGATCAAATGTAGCCTCTAACGGATCTTTACCTTGGATTTCTCCAATTTCTTCAAGACTCTTGCCTATGAACTCTTCATTTTTATCTGTTTTAACGCTAGTTACAGCTATTTGATCTAGTCCTGCGAAGTCTACGAAGTTATCCCAGCCTGGAATTCCTTCTTCAATATCCTTAACCATTCTAGCTCTCAT
>CAZMQY010000361.1:0-310 GCA_964568335.1 uncultured Clostridium sp. | reverse complement strand
CCGCCTGCATGAGCCCAAGGTGGAAGGATTACTCCAAGCATTGTACTTCCTGCAACGTAAGGATATTGGTCAAAGGAAACCTTAATTCCTTCTTCTTGTGCTTTTTCTAATAGCTTAATAACATCATCAATGTATTTCCAGTTCTTCTTTCCGCACACCTTAAAGTGTGAAAAATGTATTCTTACTCCTGATTGTCTGCCTATCTCAATAACTTCTTCCATGGATTCAAGAATTGTATCAGCTTCACTTCTTTGATGAACTACAAAAATCCCATCGTATTCGGCAACCACCTTGCACATTTCAATTATTT
>CAZMQY010000360.1:0-3635 GCA_964568335.1 uncultured Clostridium sp. | reverse complement strand
GCAAAGTTCAGTCCAAATAAAGTCGTATATCTTTTGAGAAGCTATGCCTAACTCAAACTTCTCTATATTATCTGTTATTTCTTTTGATACAGTGTTTAATCTAGAAAGTATCCATCTGTCAGCTAAAGTATAATCTTTGTCATCCTTATACTTTTCCATTAGATTTTTATCAAGATTCATCATAACAAATCTGGAAGCATTCCAAATTTTGTTTGCGAAATTTCTAGCAGCTTCAACCTTATCCGGCTGGAAGCGTATATCATTGCCTGGAGCATTTCCTGTTACAAGCATAAATCTAAGTGCATCTGCACCATATTGGTCAATAACATCCAATGGGTCTACTCCGTTGCCTAAGGATTTAGACATCTTCTTCCCTTCTGAGTCTCTAATGATTCCATGAATCAATACAGTATCAAAAGGAATATCCTTCATGTTGTGAAGTCCTGAGAAAATCATTCTTGCTACCCAGAAGAATATGATGTCATAGCCTGTTACTAAAGTACTTGTTGGGTAGAAATACTTTAAGTCTTCTGTTTCATTTGGCCAGCCTAAGGTTGAGAATGGCCATAATGCTGAGCTGAACCAAGTATCAAGTACATCGTTATCCTGTTCCAAATTTTCGCTAGCGCATTTTGAACAGCTGCTTGGAGTTTCTTCGGAAACAATCATCTCTCCGCAATCCTTGCAGTACCAAACAGGAATTCTGTGTCCCCACCAAAGCTGTCTTGAAATACACCAGTCCTGAATATTCTCCATCCAGTTAAAGTATATCTTTTCAAAACGTTCAGGTACAAACTTGATTTGCTTTTCCTTAACCGCATCTACCGCAGGCTTTGCTAAAGACTCCATCTTAACATACCACTGTCTTGATATTAACGGCTCAATAGTGGTGCCGCATCTGTCGTGAGTACTTACATTGTGAACATGGTCTTTTATCTTAACTAAGAAACCCTGCTCTTCTAAATCCTTAACCATGGCTTTTCTAGCTTCGTATCTGTCCATGCCTGCGTATTTGCCGCCTTGATTATTTATGGTTCCATCATCATTCATCATCTTTATTTCTGGCAGGTTATGTCTCTTTCCTACCTGATAGTCGTTAGGATCATGAGCTGGAGTTATCTTAACCGCTCCAGTTCCAAACTCTAAATCTACGTAATCGTCAGCTACGATTGGTATTTCTCTGCCCACCAATGGCAGAACTAGGGTTTTACCTACAAGATGAGCATATCTTTCATCCTTAGGATTTACAGCAACTGCAGTATCACCAAGCATAGTTTCTGGACGAGTTGTGGCAATTTCAATAAATTCATCTGAACCTACTACCGGATATTTTATATGCCAGAAGTGTCCATTTTGCTCGTTGTATTCTATTTCAGCATCTGACAAAGCAGTTTTACATTTTGGACACCAGTTAGTTATTCTATTTCCTTGATAAATTAAACCTTCATTATATAATTTAACAAATACAGTTCTAACAGCCTTGTTCAAATTTTCATCCATGGTGAAGGCTTCTCTTGTAAAGTCAGCAGAAGCACCCATCTTTTTAAGCTGCTGTCTTATTCTTTCTCTGTATTCATCAGTCCATTCCCAAACCTTTTCCAGAAAAGCCTCTCTGCCCATTTCTTTTTTCTTTAAGCCCTGCTTTAAAAGCTCGTTTTCAACTTTAACTTCAGTTGCTATGCTGGCATGATCTTCACCTGGCAGCCAAAGAGCACTATATCCTTGCATTCTCTTAACCCTTATTAAAAAGTCCTGAAGTGTATTGTCCAGAGCATGACCTAAGTGAAGCTTTCCTGTAATATTTGGAGGAGGCATCACTATAGTATAAGGTTTCTTATCTTTATTCACATGAGGAGTAAAATAACCTTTTTCCTCCCAGGTTTTATAAATTCTTTCTTCAAATTCTTTTGGATTATAGGTCGTTGCAATGTTTTTTGTTTCTTCCATATATTTCTTCTCCTTATAGTAATTATTTTAAAAAATAAAAAAAGCCCTCATCCACAAAAGGACGAAGACATACTCGCGGTACCACCTTTTTTCCTACAGACTGCAGTCGATAGGCTCTCAAAATCTTAACGGTAAAGAAAACCGTCTTACCCTACTAAACTTCAGGCAAGAAGCTCAAAAGCTACCTTCAAGGCTTTTTGTATAGAAGGTCTTACAGCCGTCGAACCTTCCTCTCTTAATACTCCCTAACCTTTACTCCTCTTTATCAAAGCTTTATTAACCTTATTATCTTTTTTATTACTAATTATTATACTATTATTTTAATATCTGTCAACAACTTTAAGAAAATATTTCTTTAACACTATTGACTACACCTTCATAGAATAAAGTATACTATAAAATTTCATGGAGGTATATATGAAGAAAAAGTACTTAACATTCCTCTCTCTAATCTTATCTCTTGTACTAATAGGTACTGTCTTTACTGGCTGCAAGAAGAAGGACAATACTGTAGTTAAAGTGAAACTAAATGAAGTGACTCGTTCAATTTTCTATGCTCCAATGTATGCAGCTATAAGTCAAGGCTTCTTCAAAGAAGAAGGAATTGAAATAGATCTTACAACTGGTGAAGGTGCCGATAAAACTATGCAGCAAGTGCTTAGCGGCAGCGTTGATATTGGTTTTTCAGGACCTGAGCAGGTAATTTATATTTATAATCAAAAACGCGAGGATTATCCTGTAGTATTTGGCCAGCTAACTCAAAAGGATGGTTCCTTCCTTGTTTCAAGGCAAGATGAAAAAAATTTTAAATGGGAATCGCTAAAAGGTAAAACTCTTCTAGGTGGAAGACCTGGTGGAGTTCCTCAAATGGCCCTTGAATACGTGCTAAGAAAAAAAGGGATAGATCCTAACAAAGACCTAGAAATGATAACTAATATAGCTTTTGCAGCTGTCACTGGCGCCTTCAAAGGCGGAACAGCTCAATACGCTGCTTTGTTTGAACCAAACGCAAGCTTACTAAGAAAAGATAACACAGGCTATGTTATAGCTTCTGTTGGCGCTGAAGCCGGTACCATTCCTTATACCTGCTTCTATGCAACCAAGTCTTATATAGAAAAGAATCCACAAATTATAGAGAAATTCACAAGAGCAATCTATAAAGGACAATTATGGGTTCAAAAAAATACAGAGACTGAGGTAGCCAAGTCAATAAAGTCCTTCTTCCCTGGAACTGATGAGGAGCTTATAGTTAGCGTTATCAAAAACTACAAGTCCATTGAAGCTTATGCACCTAATCTTGTGCTAAAAGAAGCTGATATGACCAGGCTAATGGATATAATTCAGTCCTACAAAGCTGACCTTATCACTGAGCGTCCACCTTACAGCAAGATTGTTAATAATACTTTTGCTGAAAAAGCTATAAAAGATGTGAAATAGTATTAACGGCATGCCAAGTTAACAACCACTGATATAACGTAGAAAAAGGCAAGCAGATTTAAAAATCTTAAAATCTGCTTGCCTTTTTCAAATAATTTAAAATTACTTACTTTCATTAACAATGACAATACTATTGCTAGATCCTATTCTGCTTGCTCCTGCATCTATCATGGCTACAGCAGCTTTATAATCTCTAACCCCGCCTGATGCTTTTACCCCCAAGTCTTCACCTACAGTTTTTCTCATTAAGG
>CAZMQY010000359.1:0-3670 GCA_964568335.1 uncultured Clostridium sp. | reverse complement strand
TGGTACTCTTAAAGGAAACATCTATGTTCAAACTAAAGGATTTATCCTTCAAGATGCAACAGTTGACGGAAATATTTATTTCGCAACTCAAGAATTAAAGGATGCATTTAAAACTGATGCTACATCTAAAATAACTGGAAAAGTTGAAGTAAAAGCTTATACAAAATAATTTTAGTTAAAATATAAATTCTTTTGTTTCATGTTTCATGTATAGAATTCGGGTTCTTTTGAACCCGTTTTTTTATTGTTTAATTTCTTTTATGGAATTCTCCATGGCTATCATATACAAGTATTTATGTATTGATTAGTTTCACCTTTTATTCATAATGAAATAATATAGCCTGAAACAAAATAAATATAGTCTAGCGACATCCATATATTAGTTTTATAATTTTACTATAGGTTTTACTAAGGAGTGGATTTATTGAACACTAATGAAAAAATTTTAGAATCGGATTTATGGAAGCCAGTTAGTGATTTTTTTATAGATTTAGGGTATATGGTAAGAAGCGAGGTTAAAGACTGCGATATAACTGCTATTAAGAACGAAGAACTTATAATAGTGGAGCTTAAGAAGAATTTGAGTGTGGACCTGCTTGTACAAGCTGTGAAAAGACAAAAGGCTGCAGATTTGGTTTATATAGCTGTACCTAAGCCTAAGAGATTGCTTGGAAATGCTAAGTGGAAGGATATTTGCCACTTAATTAGAAGATTGGAGCTAGGACTTATTCTAGTGTCTCTTAAAGGAAAGAAAGGAATAGTTGAAATCCCCATTCACCCAATACCCTTTGACAGAGAAAAAAGCAGAAACCTAAGCAAGAAAAAAAGGGAGAGCATAATTAAGGAGGCCAGCGGAAGATATATGGACTCAAATGTTGGTGGATGCACGGGAAAAAAGCTTGTGACAGCTTATAGAGAAAAAGCAATTTTTACAGCCTGCTGCTTAGAGAAGTTTGGACCATCATCCCCTAAAAGGTTAAGAAAACTAGGAACAGATGCTAAAAAAACAACTTTAATTCTTTCTGAAAATCATTATGGATGGTTTGAAAGAGTCGGCAGGGGGATATACTCAATTACCGATGAAGGTAAGAAAGCCTTGGCTCAGTATAGTGAGCTTGCGAAATATTATTATGAAAAAATTGAAGGTCTATAAATACATGAGGTGGTTACCACCTCATATATTATACTAAAGAATATCCGAAATAAATTCCTTAAGGGAATGCTTTGCGTGGCCATCTCTTCCAATAGTTTTTTCAGCAGAGATTAGTGAGTTTAGTATAGCCTCTTCTATAGTCTCGGCGGCGGCCTTGAAAACAAGATCCATTTTATCATCCTTTAAGACCTTGATTTCACATATATCCTTCTCTTCGTAATGTTTGACTTTATTTGCAGTAGTAAAGGCAATAACAATATCTCCGCTTCCGGTTCCGATGAAGGAACCCGTTCTTGAAAGTCCTACTACTGCGCGTTTGCATACCCTTTTTAGCTGCCTTTCGCTTAATGGAATATCTGTAGCTATTATCATAATAATAGAGCCCTTGTCTTGTTCCTCATGATTTCTTGGAAGCAAAGACTGTATCCTTTCACCGGCTTTTACTCCGTTTATTAAAAGCTCTTCTCCTGCTCCAAAATTTGATAAAACAAGGCTTCCAAGGACAAAGTCTTTTTCATCAAGCGTTACAAGCCTTGAAGAAGAACCAATGCCGCCCTTAAGTCCAAGACAGGACATACCGGTTCCGGCACCTACAGAACCCTCTTCGAATTCAACTTCTGCATTGTTTATGGCAGCTAACACATGGGATTTTTCTATTACCCGTTTTCTTATATTATTTAAATAGCCATCATTGCACTCGCATACAAGAGAGTTTACAGTACCCGTTGTGCTGCCAATGTCATCATTGTGACTAAGCATATATTCCACAACTCCATCGCAGGCAGTGCCAACGCTTAGAGTATTAGTTAGAATTATTGGAGTTTCAATGGTGCCTAGTTCATCTATTTGAATTAATCCGATAGACTTTCCAAAACCGTTTATAACGTAGCTTGAAGCCATAACCTTATGTTTAAAAAGGTTTCCGCCATGAGGCAGTATGGCAGTTACTCCAGTCTTAATCTCTCCATCATTAAGCGTAATGTGACCAACTCGTACACCTTCAACATCCGTAATAGAATTCAAGGTGCCAGGTTTCATTCTTCCAATGGTTATGCCGTAATCTCTTATTCTCTTTTGACTCTTCACAATAACTCCCCCTTGCAAGTGTTTGCAGATAGCTTAGCAGGTATTAGCGCATCTTTAAGTATTATGCTAGCATATATTTATATATTCTCAATTTGCCAGTCTATAGGACTCTTGCCTATGGAAGCAAGGAACTTGTTAGCACTGGAAAAAGGTTTGCTTCCGAAGAAACCTCTATGTGCAGATAGTGGACTTGGATGGGGTGCTTTTATTATATAATGTGTTGATTTATTTATTATGTTAAGCTTAGCCTGAGCATTGCTTCCCCATAATATAAATACAATAGGATCTTCTCTATCGTTTAATAGACTGATTATTTTATCAGTAAAGATTTCCCAGCCAATATTCCGATGAGAATTTGCCTGGCTTGCTCTGACTGTTAATGCAGTATTAAGGAGCATAACCCCCTGATCAGTCCATTTTTTTAAATAGCCATTGTTAGGAATATAACAGCCTAAATCACTTTTAAGCTCCTTATAAATATTAACAAGAGAAGGAGGAGCGGGTACACCTGGCTTAACAGAAAAACTCAAGCCGTGTGCCTGATTAGGTCCATGATAAGGATCCTGACCTAGTATAACAACTTTTACATCCTTATAATCCGTATAATGCAGAGCGTTAAATATATCATACATATCTGGATATATGGTTTTTGTTTTATATTCACTTATTAAGAACTTTCTAAGATTTTGATAGTAGTCTTTTTTAAATTCATCTTCTAATAAGCTGTTCCAGCCATTATTCAATATTTGCATATAATCACCCTAGTTAATTATACCATAAAAATAAGAGTGCCACCCACCTGGCAAGTGGCAAGTTTAATTTCAATATCAACTTGCAATATGGACGGTATTTTTTCCTCTTCTTCTACAATGGTAAATTCTGATATAATATATATAAACTACAAGGGATTTATTGATGGTGATAAAATGAGAATAGGCAGATTTGCTGAAGTTAACAAATTGAGTGTTGATACTATAAGACATTATATGGACTTGGGGCTTATTATACCTGAGAAGCGGGGTGGTCAATACTATTTTGACTCACGATGTCAAAGCAGCTTAGAGGACATATTAAACTTGAAAAGTATGGGTTTTAATCTGAGTGAGATTAAAACAATATTTTTTTATAAGAGTTTTGGAAAACTTACACCCTATGAAGAAGATGTATATTATAGGGCTCTCTTTAATGATAAGTACAAAAAGCTTGAGAGCGATATAGAAAAGCTTGTTGAGATAAAAGAGAAACTAAGAGCAAAGCTAGAGGTTATGTCTAAAGAATCATTAAAGCAGGCAACCAAGCTTGGGATAGATATAAGAAATCTAGGACTCTTTAGATGCTTAAGGTGTGAAGAAAACCTAGTTCTTACAAACGGCAGCATATACAACAATCAGGTTGTAAGTGGCAAGTTAAAATGCCGCTGCGGGGAAGAAT
>CAZMQY010000358.1:0-3679 GCA_964568335.1 uncultured Clostridium sp. | reverse complement strand
ACAATTTTTCAATCGGCGTTATTTTGGAATCGTTTAGAACCGACATTCCCTCTGCAATAAAAAAAGCTGCAGAGGTTGGTGCTCAAGGTATTCAAGTGTATTCCACCTATGGAGAAATGTCTCCTGATAATCTGACAGCGGCTAAGAAAAAAGAATTTGTTGATATTGTCAAATCCCATGGACTTACAATATCAGCTCTTTGCGGCGACCTTGGCCATGGCTTTGGAAATGCTGAGAAAAATCCGCATTTAATTGAGCAGTCAAAGAAAATTCTTCATCTTGCTAAGGAATTAGGCACCGATGTTGTTACTACACATATAGGAGTTATTCCACAGGATCAAAATCACGACAGGTACAAAATAATGCAGGAAGCTTGCTTTGAGCTTGCCAGTTATGCAGACACCCTTCAAGCACACTTTGCTGTTGAGACAGGTCCTGAAACTGCTGCAGTCCTAAAAGGCTTTCTTGACAGCCTAAACTCAAAGGGTGTTGCAGTAAATCTGGACCCTGCAAACCTTATAATGGTAACAGGTGATGACCCTGTAGCTGCAGTTTATACCCTTAAGGATTATATTGTTCATACTCATGCAAAGGACGGCAGACGTCTTTTGGTAAAGGATCCGGAGATTATATACGGTATCATTGAAGATGAAATTAAATCCGGTCAAGCCTTTATTGAACTGCCTCTGGGCAAAGGCGATGTGGACTTTAAAAACTATTTAAAAGCCCTTGATGAAATTGGATACAAGGGTTTCCTAACAATCGAACGTGAAGTTGGAGACAAACCTGAAGCTGATATCAAGCTTGCTGTAGATTTTTTAAAAGCTCATATGAGATAAATATATAAAGTAACAGGAGTGAAAAGCATGGATAAGAAGATTAAAATAGGTATTATAGGGACAGGAAGTATATCCAATACTCATTTGGAGGCATACAAGAAAAACCCTAATGTTGAACTTTATGCCTTTTGTGATATCAATGAAGAACGCTTAAAGACTATGGCTGAAAAGTATGGAGTTACAAGAACCTTTACTGATATGCATGAAATGTTAAAGCTTGAAGAAATTGATGCAGTCAGCGTATGCACCTGGAACTCACAGCATGCTCCCTGTACCATCGCAGCGCTTAACGCTGGCAAGCACGTTTTATGTGAGAAACCAATGGCTACCTCTGCAAAAGAGGCTAGAGAAATGAAAGCCGCTGCTGAAAAAAACGGCAAGCTTTTAATGATCGGTTTTGTTAGACGCTTCGGTAATGACTGTGCAATTCTGCAGGATTTTATAGACAATGGTTATTTCGGCGATTTATATTATGCCAAAGCTTCCTACTTGAGAAGAAAAGGTAATCCTGGAGGCTGGTTTGGTGATAAGTCCCGCTCAGGTGGAGGCCCTTTAATCGACCTTGGAGTACACGTTATCGATTTGGTAAGGTATTTGTTTGGAAACCCAAAGCCTGTATCTGTTTATGGAGCTACCTTCCAAAAGCTATTTGATAGAAAAGACGTTAAGGACACCATAGGCTACTCAGCCGCTTCAAAAACTGACAATGACATTTGTGATGTTGAGGATTTAGCTAGTGCTATGATCCGCTTTGACAACGGCGCAGTACTTCACATAGAAGCAAGCTTCAGCCTTAACCTGAAAAAAGATGAAGGCAAGATTGAATTGTTTGGTACCAAAGCAGGTGCCAAGCTGGATCCGTCTCTTGAAATATACTCGGATATAAACAATTATATGGCCAATGTTCAGTTATGTACAAAAACTGACCTGGATTTTAATGGCCTGTTTGAAAAAGAAATCAATCACTTCGTCTCCTGCGTAAAGGATGGAATAACCTGCAAGGCCCCTGCACAGGATGGAATTGAACTTATGACCATACTTGATGCAGTTTATGAATCCGCAAGAACTGGACATGAAGTAGTTATTAATAATTAAGAATGACGGAGGTATTCAGTTAATGAAAGTTTCAGTAAGTACCTACAGCTACATTCAGCTTATAAATAAAGGTGTTTTGACACAGCTTGACTGTATAGGTAAAACAAAAGAAATGGGCTTTGATGCCATAGAAATTGAAAGCATTCGCCCACATGACGGTTCTTCTCCCATGGAATATGCAAAAAAGCTTCGTGATGAGGCTGCGCTATTGAATATGCCTATATCTAGCTTTACCTTTGGTGCAGATTTCCTCACAGGCAGCAACGGTGATATAAATGCAGAGATTTCAAGAGTAAAAGAAATGATAGATATAGCAGAAGTTTTAGGGGCAAAAATCGTGAGACATGATGCAACTTCCGGCTATCCACAAAACTTAAGAAAATATAGGGGTTTTCAGGATGCACTTCCGGTACTTGCAGAGGCCTGCCGCCAAGTAACAGAGTATGCTGCTGCTAAAGGTATAAGGACAACAGTTGAAAATCACGGTTTCTTCTGCCAGGATAGCGAAAGAGTTGAAAAACTTGTGAACGCTGTGGCTCATGAAAACTTTGGCTTGCTTGTAGATATGGGCAACTTCCTGTGCGCAGACGAAGACCCAGCCATAGCCGTTGGCAGAGTCGCTCCTTACGCCTTTTATGCTCACGCAAAGGATTTCCATGTAAAAAGCTGTATGGGTCCAAATCCCGGTCAAGGCTTCTTCAAATCAAGAAATGGAAATTACCTGAGAGGTGCCATCATCGGCCATGGTGATGTTCCTGTACGCCATTGTCTTACCGCATTAAAGAAAGCAGGATACGATAGCTATATTGCAATTGAATTTGAGGGCATGGAAGAACCAATTATGGCTTTGACAATTGGACTTGAAAACCTGAGAAGATATATTGCTGAGATAGTCTCCCTATAATGGATAAATAAGCAGCAAATTTTCCGTGAAATAAGGAGGTGGCTTTCAGCCATCTCCTTTTTAAAACTAACACAAAGAAAATTTACAGCTGTGAAAGCTTTTTAGTTATCTCTAAGAATCTATCAATATCATCTATTGTGTGACAATGTAATGGAGATACTCTTACTGCACCATCCATACTAAAGGATTCCAGCATCCTTACTGAATAAAGACTGGATGCCACTCTTTCGAAAACAATTATCCCTTCTTTTTCATATTTGCTAACTGCTTGTGTATAGCCCAAATTATCAAATCCTATTGCCATAATAAAATCTCTGGTTGAAAGATCTTCATAGTCTAGGAATACTTTAACACCTTTTATATTTCTTAGCCCCTCAATTTTGGAAGAGCCATTAAGCATACGATACATCAAAGCTCTTTCATGCAAATTGATTCTTTTCATACCTTCCACGTATAATTCTCTTCTGTCATTTGAGGTTATAAACATTCCGCCTAACCAGCAAACATAATTAACTATTTCTGTGATTGCTGCAAAATGTGCAGGTGCGGGACTTCCAAGTTCCCATTCCCCTTCCGGTTTTGCCAACAGTTTGTTGTGAGGCAGTTTTGCTGCTCTTTCAGACATATATCCTACTCCAACCCCTCTTGGTCCAAAGAATTTGTATGGTGCAAAGTTAATTGCATCTACTGGGGTCTTTTCAAGATCTATTATTCCATGAGGTGTATGCTGCACTGAATCACATACGATATATAAATTTGGCTTTATTTTTCTACATTCTTTTACTATGGACTCTATATCAATAACAGCACCTGAAATATTGGAAGCATATATAACGCTTAA
>CAZMQY010000357.1:2390-3694 GCA_964568335.1 uncultured Clostridium sp. | reverse complement strand
AGAAAAAGTTGAAATTAAAAAATTTCCAAACGGTGAGGCATTAATTAATGCTGAAAAATTAAATCTAGTAACAGGAATAAATGAAATTAAACTAAAATTTGAAAGTGACCAGGATATAACCCATTTGATATTTTTAAAAAGTCATTTAGATGAGCGGAAAATAAAATGTAATTTAATTCTACCATACTTGCCCTATAGTCGAATGGATAGAACTGAAGGTACAATGGTTTTCACTTTGAAATATTTATGTAAATTAATAAATGACTTAAATTTTGAAAGTGTAACTATATTTGAGCCTCATTCTGAAGTATCTAGTGCATTATTAGATAGAGTCAATATAGTTAATATGTCAAAAATATTGGCAGAAGACCTTTTGAAAAGATTAAATAATGGAAAAGATGAAGTTTATTTAGTTTATCCAGATGCAGGGGCAGAAAAGAGATATAGAAAATTAATAAATTATGAAAAAGTTTTAACTGCAAGTAAAGAAAGAGACTTTAAAACAGGATATATTAAAAGTTTAGAGATTAAAAACAGCGCAGAAGTAAAAGATTTTAAGGCTATTATAGTGGATGATTTATGCTCAAAGGGCGGCACGTTCATGCTTACAGCTGCTAAGCTAAAAGAGATTGGAGCTGAGGATATATATTTAGTAGTTACCCACTCTGAAAATACTGTTTTTGAAGGTGAACTATTAAAAAGTGATTTAATTAAGGAAATTTATACAACAGATAGTATTTTAGATAGAAATCATGAAAAGATTAAGATTTATAAAGGGGGAAATGTATTATGAAAAAGTTATTAGTAGTTGTTGATTATCAAAAGGATTTTGTTGATGGAGCCCTTGGCTTTGAAAAAGCGGTAACTTTAGAACAAGGTATATATGATAAAGTTAATAAATATCTTGAAAATGGTCATAAGGTACTTTTCACCTATGATACTCATTTTGAAGAATATCTTCAAACAAGAGAAGGCAGAAGCCTTCCAGTAATCCATTGTGTTAAAGACACTGAAGGGCATAAGCTCTATGGAAAATTAAGTGACTTTTCAAAGACAGAAAATACTTTTCATTATGAAAAAAAGGGCTTTGGAATTTCACCAGAGGACATGATTAGAATATCAAAAGAAATAGGAGAAGACATTAAAGAAATTGAAATGGTTGGAGTTGTTACAAATATATGTGTAATCAGTAATGTGGTATTGTTCCAGTCACAATATAGAGAAGCTGATATTATAGTGGATGCAAGTCTTTGTGCCAGCTTTGATGACTCTTTACACGTTAAGGCATTAGATGTTATTGAAGG
>CAZMQY010000357.1:0-2380 GCA_964568335.1 uncultured Clostridium sp. | reverse complement strand
ATTGAAGGGCTGCAGGGAAAAGTTATTAATAGACAATAAAAATTATGGGGGGATAATTATGTTAAATCCACTGTTATTAACTGATTTTTATAAGACTATTCATCATTTGTGTTATGCACCGGGAATGACTAAACTCGTAAGCTATTGGACCCCTAGGATGTCTAGAAAAGAAGATATGAATAAAGTTGTTATGTTTGGACTTCAGCCCTTTATAAAAAAGTATTTAATACAATACTTTAATGAAAACTTTTTTAATAAGCCTAAGGAAGCTGTAGTCTCTGAATACAAAAGACTTATTTCTAAAACTATGGGAACCATAGCAGCAGATACCAAGCATATTGAAGCGTTGCATGATTTAGGATACTTGCCTGTACAAATTAAAGCAGTAGCAGAAGGAACAAGAGTAAATATAAAGACTCCAATGATTGAAATTACAAATACCCACCATGATTTTTCATGGCTTGTGAATTATTTAGAAACCTTTATGAGCTGTAATATTTGGCAGCCCATGACTAGTGCTACTATAGCCTTTAGATATAGAGAAATATTAGAAAAATATTTTGCCCTTACTGTGGAGAATGGGGATATAAGAAGAGCTTGCGGGGATTTTAGCATGAGAGGCTTTAGTTCTTTAGAGAGTGCAGAACTAAGCGGCGCAGCACATCTTCTTTCCTTTTTAGGAACAGCAACAATACCTGCTATAAGCTATTTAGAGGAGTACTACAATTGTAACGTTGAAGAGGAGTTAGTGGGGCTTGGAACACCTTCTACAGAACACAGTGTAATGTGCAGTTATGGAGAAAATGAATTTGAAGCTTATAGGAGATTAATTACAGAAGTATTTCCAAGTGGAGTTTTAAGCATAGTATCTGACACTTATGATTATTGGAGGGTAATAACAAATATACTGCCAAAATTAAAAGAAGATATATTAAATAGAGACGGCAAAATTGTTATAAGAGGAGATAGTGGAGATCCTGTAAAAATAATTTGTGGAGATAAAAATGCTAGAAAAGACAGCGACGAGTACAAGGGAACTGTGGAGCTTTTATGGGACATTTTTGGTGGAGAAGTGAACTCAAAAGGCTATAAGGCTTTAAACTGTAAAATAGGAACGATCTATGGTGACAGCATAACTGTAGAAAGATGTGAAGAGATTTGCAAAGGCTTAGAAGAAAAAGGCTTTGCAGTGAGCAACTGCATATTTGGAATTGGTTCTTACACCTATCAGTACAACACTAGAGATACCTTTGGCTTTGCACTAAAGGCTACCCATGCTGTTATAAATGGAAAAGAAAAGTTTATCTTTAAAGACCCTAAAACTGATGATGGCAATTTTAAAAAGTCTCAAAAGGGAATGTGTTATGTATATAAAGAAGGACAAGATGTCTTATATAAAGATGAATTAACTATTAAAGAGCAGGAGAAGCTTAGGGACAATTTGCTGGAAGTCGTTTTTAAAGATGGTAAGTTAATTAAGGATTTTTCCTTAGCTGAAATAAGAAATAGGCTTCATGGAAGCTTTTAACAGGAGGTGTGTATAATGAGAGAGAATTTTAATGCAGAAAAGATAAGTAAAGATATTATAAACTGGATTAAAGACTATTTTAATGCTCAACCTGGTGCTAATGGTGCTGTAATTGGAATAAGCGGTGGCAAGGATAGTTCCGTTGCTGCAAAGCTTTTAGTAGAAGCTTTAGGTAAAGAAAGAGTATTTGGAGTGTTAATGCCTAATGGTGAACAAAAAGATATTTCTGATAGCTTGAGAGTTGTAGATATTCTTGGAATTAGTTATAAAACAGTTAACATTGAAAAGCCCTATAAGGGGATATTAGATGGAATTGTCGAAGATACACTATCAATAGATGCTAAAATCAATATTCCACCAAGGCTAAGAATGACCACCTTGTATGCTATTGGAGCAGCTTTGCATTATAGAGTGTGCGGTACAGGAAATAAATCAGAAGGCTTTGTTGGTTACACAACGAAGTGGGGGGACAATGCTTTTGATTTTAATCCTATAGGAGATTTAACCACTGAAGAAGTTGTAGCAATAGGAGATTATTTAGGCCTGCCCTATGAATTAACTCATAAAACTCCAAGTGACGGGTTAAGCGGTCAGTCTGATGAGGAGAAACTAGGGTTTACCTATAAACAGCTTAATGATTATATTGAAAATGGAAGCTCCAAAGACACAGAAATTGATGAAAAGATTAGACTTAAGCATGAGTATAATAAGCATAAGGGGATTTTGTCACCGAAGTATGAATTAGAATAGTATTTAGGTGAACCGTACCATAAGTAAGCATGTAGCCATTCATATTAGGCTAAGCTTTCTGCAATATGTTATACTAAACACTATAAACAGCATTATACAGGC
>CAZMQY010000356.1:0-3705 GCA_964568335.1 uncultured Clostridium sp. | reverse complement strand
GAGCCCAAAGTTCCCCCATAGTAAGCATTGCATTTTTCTGATAAGCATTTAAAAAGGTTTCAATGTTATTTTCATCTGCTCTGCCATCAGTGTGTGAAATAAGCTCCACCGCTAAATAATAGGCGCGAGGATATCCCTTTAATATACCCTTTTTTATTACAGGAAGGCCCTTATAATAAGAAGCAGGCATATTATCTTTTATATCCTTGTACTCCTTCTCAATCAAATACAGATTGTCAAGCATCCATTCTGCAGCCGGCACAACCTCTCTATTATATTTTACTTCCTTGTCTATGTACTCATAAACTCTTAATATTTTGCTGTAGCTTGCATCTAAACTCTTTATCAATTTTCTTTTGCAGTTAGATTTTCTTGTTACTGATGAATAGTATTGAGAAATTTGAGCTGCATGCTTCTCCAATTCCTCCTTATTAACACTAATAGTAGGAACATCCTCCATAAGATTATGATTATCATCACTTCTATCTCTTAGAAGCATATATACTGCCGCCAGACCTATAAATATTAATAAAGTTACATAAAAATAGAACATGCCACCCACTCCTTGTCTTTTTATACCATGATTTAGTATTCCCGAAGGAGTAAAAAATATGAGTAAAAAAATAGTGCCACCCACTTGGCAAGTGGAAAGTTGATTTACAACTTGCCACTTGCCATGTGGGTGGCACTCTACTATAACGGAAGTTCGCTGCTTATGACTTCCTCATAGCTTTGTCTTTTGCAGATAAGCTTAGACTCACCGTCTTTAACAAACACCACTGCCGCTTTTGGTATCTTGTTGTAGTTGCTGGACATAGAGTAGCCATAGGCCCCAGTAGAGAGCACTGCAAGAATATCTCCGCTTTGAGCTTTTGGTATTTGCACATCGTTTAACAGAATATCTCCTGACTCACAGCATTTACCTGATATAGTTACCTTTTCTTTAAAGCTGTCTTCAACTCTGTTAGCTATTACACATTCATATTCAGCTTTATATAAAGCTGGTCTTATGTTATCAGTCATTCCCCCGTCTACAGCAACATATTTTCTAACTTCTGGAATTTCTTTAATTGAACCTACTGTATAAAGTGTGCTTCCTGCTTTTCCTATTATTGACCTTCCTGGTTCTATAGTTAAGCTTGGAAGAGGTATGTTTAACTCCTTAGCTGTTTTTTCCGCTCTGTTCAATATAGCATTGCAAAACTGTTCTATTGTCTTTGGATTATCACCGCTTCTATAGTGAATCCCAAAGCCTCCGCCTAAGTCCAACTCTTTCAGTTCATATCCAAGTTCCTTGTTTATACTTGCAATTAATGAAAGCATAACATCCACAGTGTCTTCATAAGGAGTGATATCAAAAATTTGAGAGCCAATATGACAGTGCAGACCTACCAGCTCAATATTAGGAAGTTCAATTGCCTTCTTAACTGCATCTAGAGTATTATTATTCAGTATAGTAAAGCCAAACTTTGAATCTATTTGCCCTGTCTTTATATAGTCATGTGTATGTGCTTCAATTCCTGGGGTTACTCTTAGCAATATCTTTTGAACCTTGTTGTAGTCTTTTGCTATATCATTAATTCTTTCTATCTCATAGAAATTATCCACAACAAATTTGCCTACTCCATTTTTTATCCCCATATCTATTTCTTCATAGGTTTTATTATTTCCGTGGAAATATACATTTTCAAGTGGAAATTTGCTCTTTATAGCTGTATATAATTCGCCGCCAGAAACTACATCAAGACAAAGCCCTTCTTCAGCTATTACCTGGCACATAGCAAGTGTTAAAAACGCCTTTCCTGCATATGCTACTCTATTGCCTTTTTCTCGAGCACTGAAAGCTTTATAGTATCTTCTGCATTTTTCCCTAACCAGAGCCTCATCAATTACATACAAAGGAGTTCCGTATTCCTTCACAAGCTCAATGGTACTTACACCGCCGATATTTAATACGTTATTTACAACTTTCGTTGTTCCAAAAAACTCCACAAACTCACATCCTTATAATTTAAATTCTTCCGCTACCAAATTTATGGCCTTTAGCTTATCTTGATGTCTTATTGCGCAGGTTATTCTTATCTCTGAAGTAGTTATCATTTTAACTTGGATGTTGTTAAGGCTAAATAGCTTAAACATCTTTGCTGCTACTCCAGAGGTTGTTTTCATGCCTGTTCCTACTATAGAGAATTTTGTTATTTCTTCATCTATATATATGCTGTTCTTATTAGCGTAAGTCCTAACAACACTTAAACATTCTTTAAGTTCCTCCTTTGGTATTGTAAAAGATATATTTACCCTCCCCTCCATAGGTGCAGTCTGGCTTATCATGTCAACATTTATTCTTCTGCTGGCCATAGCTTCAAAAAGACTTGAAAGTACATTTATATCATTAGAAATATCTTGAACAGTTACCGCTACATCCTCGTCGCTAGTTGCAAGTCCAGTAACTGGTTTGCTTTCCATATTCATATTGTTAACCTCCTTTATAACCGTTCCCTTAATATCGCTATTGCTTAATCCAACATATATTGGAATGCCATACTTTTGACCGAGCTCCACTGAGCGTGAGTGCATAACTTGTGCTCCAAGGCTTGCAAGCTCTAACATTTCTTCATAATCTACTTCCTTAAGCTTTTTTGCCTTTGGATATTTTCTTGGATCTACACTGTAGATACCATCAACATCTGTATATATTTCACAAATTCCTTCAAGCTTAACTGCTATTGCCACAGCTGTAGTATCAGAGCCTCCTCTTCCAAGGGTAGTTATATTTCCTTCATCATTTATGCCCTGAAAACCTGCAACAATAACTATTTTCCCTTCCTGAAGGCTTTCTTTTATCTTTACTGCATCCATATCGTCTATAAGGGATTTTCCATACTGTCCACTTGTCCTTATCCCTATTTGATAAGCAGAATAACTTACTGCATCATAACCAAAGTCCTTTAGAGACATAGCCAAAAGCGCTGATGAGATCATTTCTCCAGTTGAAAGGAGTGCATCCAATTCTCTTTTATCTGGATTGTTGGTTATGTTTCTAGCAAGTGCTATTAAATCATCAGTTGTATCTCCCATAGCAGAAACAACAACTACTAAGCTGTCTCCTATGTTTTTTCTCTTAATAATGCTCTGTGCAACCTGTTTTATTTTTTCTACTGTGCCAACAGAGCTTCCACCGTACTTTTGAACAACTATAGCCATATATTAGCCTCCTGTCTAAGTATTTTGCATTTTTAAGTATCGTTTAAGCAAGTAAAGTCCATATATTTTTCTTATTTGCAAAAAACAAATGCAGCAAAGGAACACCTTTACTGCATCTTAATACAAAAACCTGTATTGCAACCTTGTGTACCTTGTAGCTCTCCACCATTTTAATAGTGACAACTCTGCATATATTTTATGCAAAGCCAGGAAAGTTACTCGCAAAGTAAATTTTCCTTCGGCTATAACTCCTTTCTTCATAAGTCACTGCGTGCCCGCTCTTTATGAATATTCTTAGTTACAGCACCTCTACCCTAGGCGTTTATTTAATTACCAATGAAGATTTAACAATTAACAATTATTAATTCTTGTAATTTAATTTAACATAGACTTCAGTATATTACAATAGCAATTAATCAAAAGATTATAATTTTTTGAAAATCCTCAGGATTTTCTTCCATCAATTATTCATTGTTCATTATTAATTGTTAATTATATTTT
>CAZMQY010000355.1:0-3711 GCA_964568335.1 uncultured Clostridium sp. | reverse complement strand
AGTTGTCCTATATACAGGCTGCTTGCATATATAACCATCAAGGAATATTTGATTAGGATTCTTGCTCTTTTCGATGCAGAACTCAACATTCCTTGCAAAAACCGAAAGTATAAGTCTGTTTGCGCCATCTACAAACTTATTATAGGATCTTAACTGTCCTTCTACTATTACTTCACTTTCTGCTCTAAGTTCCATTCCTCCTATAAGTCTCTCTGAAACTGTCACGCATACAACATCTTTGGCATCGCTCAATCTTGGAACCTCAAGATTAAAGGTGTAAAAGCCCTCTCCGTACATCTCGTGGCTAAATTGAAGGTCAGAAATTATTTTTCCCTCCAAATAGATCTTATTGTTTAACATTAAATTATCCATCGTAACCCCTCTTTCCCTTCGTTTTAAATTCCATCACAAAATATAATTATTCAAAATTAAAATAAAATATAACTAATTTTAAGTTAAAAGCAAAACTTTTTTAGTTAGTCCTTTCTCTATATCACAACAGCTTAAGCCTTCTAATAAAGCTATTGTCACTGCTGATATTGCTGCATAAAGCTCAGTATCATTTTTAAATTTTAAGCTTACAGGTATTTCTTGAGGTTCTAATAATTTGTTAAGCCTTAAACCCAAATATCTCTGAAGACAGTATACAAAGCCTTCGTTATTATCTTTTACACTAGATACGGTTACAGTATTTTTATTGCCAAAGCCATAGGTTATCATGTTTCCATAAATATTTATATCCCCTACAAAACCGCTATCCATATTTATAAGACAATTGTCACCACTTAAAATTAGATTCTCAAGTTCTTTCCTGCTGCTATTTAAAATTACATAATCAAATTTATTTGTTTTTAAACCTTTAATATGTACGATGCTGTGCTTAATATGAAGTAAATTCAATACATAACTTACATAAGCATTAAATTCTTTTTCTCTAAGACTTTCAATTACTGCAATAGTCATCATATAATCCACTCCTGTCTTAAGCTTATTTAGGTTTATTTTAAGCAGGAGAAGTTTTTTTATACTTTTATAAACTAGCCATAAATTTACTTTAATTATATTACAGTTATCTAGAATTTTACAGAAATTTTTTATTTTGGAATCTGTTTTCCTGAAGCATCAATGTAAAAATTATCCTTGTAAATTAAATCCGACACCTTCACAAAGCTATAGCCGTCCTTCTGAAGCTTTTCGATTATTTGTGGAAGGGTCTTTGGCGTATACTTTGCAGTATTGTGGAACAACAATATAGAACCTGGCTTAGTTTTTTTAATAACCCTGTCATATTCTATGCTTGCACCATGTTCCTTCCAATCAATGCTGTCCACATCCCATTGGATGGTGTAACGCCCCAAGCCTTGAACTGTATCAAGTATAACATCATTATAGTAACCTTCTGGACACCTAAATAGTTTAGTCCCCTCCCCCGTAAGAGACATAATTTTTGCATCGCAGGTGATTATTTCTTCTATTAGCTTTTCCCTAGTTATTTTGCTCATATTGGGATGCTTGTTAGTATGGTTTCCAAGCTCATGTCCCCTCTTTACCATCTCCTTTACAAGATCTCCGTTATTATCAATCCAGCCTCCCACAAGAAAAAAGGTAGCCTTAACATTATATTTATCAAGTATATCTAGTAGCTTCGCAGTAGTATCTTCACCCCAGCTTATGTCAAAAGACAAGGATATTTTTTTTTCGTTAGTATCAACATTGTATATTGGCACTTTTTTACGCACAAGCTTAAAAACCCCTATGCTTTTGTAATTCAATCCAATAGAAATAATTGAGCTTGCAACAATCAATATTAAGGCTAATATTAGTTTCTTAGTTGATGAAGTCTTCCCTTTCCAGCTTTTCATATCTCTCCCTCTCATAAACTTGTTTACTCTATAATTTTATTCTATATATAAGATTATATGACCACTTTTAGGTGTGGATAATATAGGTAAGTCTGCCTTTAACATTACAGTATAAAGCAATATTCTATGTATACACTATTAATGAAATATATAAATATTATATCTAAAGTTAAAGGAGGACTTTTAAAATGGCATTAGGACAATCAGGAAGCGGAAGGACTCAATTAGTTCCAGAAGTCCATAAAATATTAGACAATGTGAAATATGAAATTGCAGAAGAATTAAACCTAGGTGTTCATCAAGGATCAGAAGATTATTGGGGTTCTGTTACCTCAAAAAATTGTGGACGTGTAGGCGGAGAAATGGTAAAAAGACTTATAAGCCTAGCTGAGAAAGAGCTGCTTAACGGGAAAAATCTTTAATAATTATAAATAAAAAAGTACATAAAAATAAAAGCACCGATTTATTTCGGTGCTTTTTATGTTATAATACTATTAGCAAAACTGTACAGGGGGTAAACCATGTTTGGAGATACTTCAGAATTAGCAGAAAACAAATTGCTATTACTTTATATTTTTGACAAAATAAAATTGCCAATTTCAAATATACAAATAACACAAATAATATTAGAAAATAATTTTATTAATTACTTCACCCTTCATCAATACATATCAGAACTTGTTTCTTCTGGCTTTTTAAAGTACACTGCAGAGGAATCTAAACATAGATTAGCTATAACTAAAGAAGGTTCAAGAGTACTGTCTATGTTTAGTGAAAGACTTTCGAAAAGCAAGGTGGAAGTTATAGATGCCTATTTAAAGCTTCATAATGAAAAGATTAAAAAGGAAGTTACTATTTCTGCAGATTATACAATTGAAAAAGACAATAATTATATTGTTAACCTTAAGGCTACAGAAAATAATGCAATTCTAATGGATCTTAAGATAAACGTTCCTACAAATAAGCAAGCTAGGGAATTATGCAGCAAATGGAAAAATAATTCAGCGGAAATATACAATAATATAATGCGTCAGCTAATTGACTAGATAATTGTCATTGCCGTAGGTTCGCCTCCTACTTCAATGGCTTTTTTAATGTCTTTTTCAATATTTAGCTGAAGCAGCAAATTATTATAATTATCTCCTACATAAACATACTTACCGCTCTTAAGAATGCCTCTAGGAGTTCCACCAACCTTAATTCTCTTAATTTCCCTTATATTAACTATATCTACAACGCTTACAGTACCATCGCCAAAGTTTGATACATAGCAGTAATTTCCATCTGAGACTGCATCCATGGGACAGTTTCCTACCTTTACTCTCCCTAAAAGCTTAAGACTTTTTGTTTCAATTATGCTTAAGGTTCCTTTTGCTTTTACTCCCATATTACTTTCACAAACTAATATATTCCTTCCTGTCTGATCAAACACAGCTTTTGTTGGATAAGTAGAAACTTTTATGTTCAGACTATCATCTCTATTCCTGTAATCAATAAGAGTAATATTGTCACTATGCATATTAGCCACTGTTATAAGTCCTTTATTTTTATTAATATCAATACTATATGGAAAGCTGCCACAAGGAATTTTCTCTATTATTTTATTTTTTATTAAATTAAAGACTATTATACTGTTAAGTTCTCCGCATATTATATAGGCATTATCTTCAAATACAGCAACACCATTGCAATGCATGCCTATAAAATAATTCTCTACTTCTTTTTCTTCTTGAACATTAATTATAGACAAACTGTTACTGTAACTGTTGGCAACCAATAACATATCCTTGTATACACATATTCCTTGGGGTCCAACCCTTGCGTTCTTGTCCACATCTAAGGGTATTTT
>CAZMQY010000354.1:0-3715 GCA_964568335.1 uncultured Clostridium sp. | reverse complement strand
ATTGGCTGCTGTTATAGTGCCTAGAGTATCTAATTTTACAGATTCTGCTAATGCATCTGTTAAAAAAGCTGATGCAGCCACAATACTAAATGCTATAGAAGTATACAATGCGCAGGCTAGTAATAAGCTTGATTTATCAAGTACTACTACAGTAACGGTTAACGACTTAAAAACAGCTTCAACTTACGGAACAGGTGCAGATTTAACTAAGGAGCCTGTAAAAAGCTTATATGAAACTGTAAGTAAACTAAAAACAGGCTCAAGCGTATTGAGTCTAAAATTAGGTGAACTTCAGAGTACTGCACAGAATTAAACATATTAGTATAACATCTCGAAGGGGTTCCCCCTTCGAGCCACTTTAATTTTTCGGAGGACTTATGGAAGCTATAATAATTTCAATCCTAGGCCTATTAATAGGCAGCTTCTTAAACGTATGTATATACAGAATACCACGTGAACAATCCATATCCTTTCCGCCGTCACATTGTACAAATTGCAATACTAGAATTAAAGCATACGATTTAATACCAGTAATAAGCTATATATTTTTAAAAGGAAAATGCAGATATTGTAGTGAAAAGATTTCATTAAGATATCCCCTTATAGAGTTGACAACAGGTGTCTTATTTTTGGCACTTTATATAGAATATGGATTAAGCATAGGTTTTATAAAATACGCAATACTAACTTGTTTTTTAATTGTAATAGGACTTATAGATTTTGATACAACTGATGTTTACTTTAAGACTACACTGTCAGGCATAATAGCGGGAGTGTTTTTTTTAGTATATGAATATTTTTACTATGGACAGGCTTTAACTTATCTTTATGGAGCCTTCTTCGCAGGAGGAGCTATAGCAATTATTATAATTATTACCCAGGGAATGGGCTGGGGTGACGCTGAAATCTGCTTTATGTCAGGCTTATTCCTAGGCTTTAAGCTCTCCGTATTAATGCTGTTTTTGTCTTTTATTATTGGAGGTTTATCAGGAGTTATTCTTATATTATTAAAGAAAAAATCCAGAAAAGACTATATTCCATTTGGACCTTCTATAGCTGCAGGAGCTATAACAACAATACTTATAGGTGAAAAGCTGCTTAGCTGGTATCTTTCTATCCTATAGCAAAAGGTGATTAGATGAAAAGAAAAGGTTTTACATTGGTGGAGCTTATTGCTGCCATAGCTATTTTTTCAATTATGATTGCAGCCATATCCTTAGGCTTTACAACCTCTACTCGTACATGGAAAACAGGAGAGGCCAAGCTAAAGACTATGTACTATGCTCAAGGCTTTGCAGAGGCCTTTAAAGGTGGAGGAAAGACTAAATCAGATAGAAAATTTGATACCATAAGCTCAGATTCCTGTTACATTTATTTTAATGAAGATTTTAAAAATTATATAGCTACAGGAGCCTATGTGAAAGAATACCAAAGCTTTGAAGAATGGTTCAACGACAATACCTCCCAGACGAGAATTGAAGGCCTAGTATCTGCGGATACCTATGCTGCAGTGAGCAGCAATAACCTTCAAAAGAGAAAGTATGGAGGTTATGTTTTTGCTAAAATTGAAAGCAACAATGTAGTATATTTAAAAGTAAAGCTATGGGATCTAGCACAGGGAGCAGGAACTGAATCTACAAGAGAAATTAATATAAGGTGAGGTCTATGAAGAAAAAAGGAGTTACATTGGTAGAACTGATTGTGGTTATAGCAATTATGTCTATTATTGCAGGTTTTATTTATTCTATAAATGCAAATGGACAAAAAGTCTATATGCTTGGTACTAGGAAAACTCAATTGCAAAACTCAGCACGAGTTAGTATAAACACTCTTACACAAAGTATAAATACAGCAGCCAAGGTATATACCATAACCAATATAGTTTACAATGCAGCAAGCAATACTGCCAGCGTGAATGGAACAACCTTTAATAATGTCTATGATGAAGATAATGTTATTTTATATGTTCAACCAAGGGAGGGCATTATACATTACTTATACTTTATTAGAGATAATAAGCTGTATAAAAAAGCCAGCAACGGCGCAGCTGATGAATTGATTGCCTCAAACATTGATGATTATACTGAAATAGATGCACCACTAAATAATCAGCAAAATAAAACCTTTAGAATAAAAATAAGTACAACCTATGGGGGCGAAAGAGCTAGTTATATTACATATGCCTCTTTAGATTTGTAGGTACTGAATAAGGGGTGGGAATATGAGAAAAAAGGGAAGTTCGTTAGTATTGGTGCTAGTAGTAGTCATGCTTTTGTCGGTTATGGCTGCGTCTACAATGGCTGCTAGCTCAAGTGCGGCTAAAACTAATTTTGAATCGGAGAATTTAAACAAGGTAAGCTTAGCCGCTCAGTCTGGAATAGAGCAAGGCAGGGCTAAGCTGGATGCCAATATTAAGGCAGGAGATACTGTATCAGCTATTATATTAGGAGAGAATAATATGCCTGTTTTAAAATTTTACAATAATTTGATAAACTGTACTGTAACTTTCACTAAACACTCAACAGATGCTAATAAGATTATTATAAATTCATATGCTACAACTACCAACAATAAATATAAAAAAACTCTTACCTTTGAATATTCAAATTCAAATATAGGAGCAGTTATTCCACCAGGAGGAGGTACAGGTTCACCTGATGTATTTGATGAAACTTCCTCAAAGTTTACTACTTTAAAAAAGTTTATGATAGGTGATGTTGTAACTAATAATGATACGGATATTCTTGATTTTATCGTAAAGCCTGGAAAGGATAAAAAGACCGCAGAGGAAAAGCTCTTAATAATAAACAGCTCTCAATATAAAAACAACTTTAGCAGCGGCAGCTTTACCTTTAGAAAAAACAGCGGCGGTGGAACAGGAATTAAGGTTAATAGCGGAAACTTCTTCGAATTTACCGACAAGGACAGCACTGTAGCGAAAATTAAAAGCAGTATGCCTGCAGGCGGCTGGAATCAGTATATTTATAACTATACGTATACTGTTCCTAAGAAGGGAAATACGCCAGCTTACCAGCAGACCCAGACTGTAAACAGCAATTTGTACTATTATGTGAATAGAGGAGACGTTAACATAACCAAGGCAAATTTGACATCCAGCAATGCATTAATGCAGACGCTTAGAGACAAAAGCAAGGTAAGAATGCTTTTTGTAGATGGAAATGTGACTATTGATAATATTGACTATATTACAGCTAATAGCTATTTGGATAGACTTGTCATTTACTGTACAGGTACTGTATTTCTAAAGAGCTCAGATATACGTACTGGAGCAAACGGAAACAATGTTAAAGGCGATTTGGATATATGTATTATATCTGAGCATTTAAATGTTGTAGGCAGCAATATATTCAGCTATGTTGATGGCAATACAGCTTTTGAGGCTTTAGTTAATGGAAATGGTGATACAACTACCTATGATTCCATAGTTAAAAAGCTTGTGGGAAATATTACTGAGTAGAATATTAGTTTATGAGTGATTTATAAGTAAAGAGGGTGATAGCAATTGTTTTTGAAGGATATTTTAGGTATTAGTATCAGCAGCAGCCATATAAAATTATTAGTGGGAAACAGTTTGAGAATAAAGCTTTCAGGGGTAATACCTACTCCCGAGGGAAGTTTTTTAGAAGATAAAATAATAGATGTGGATTTGCTTCATTCTGCTATAGCAGAGTTTATAAAAAGTAAAAATATAAAG
>CAZMQY010000353.1:0-3716 GCA_964568335.1 uncultured Clostridium sp. | reverse complement strand
ATCTCTCAACTTCGTAGGCTGCATTTATTTTGTTCATAATTTTCTTTCTCCTTTCAGTGGTCACACTGGGCAGTTTAACAGTGCTCATTTCCGTTCGCAAACTGCCCGTTAAAGCCCATTACTTATTAATATCCTCTGATTTAAAACCTTAAATTGCTAATGCACCTAGAAAACCTTTTCTATATCCTTAATAAAAATCAGCGTACTGATTTTTATTTTGTTCTTCCTCGGCGCTAATTTACAACTTGCCACTTGCCACGTGGGTGGCACTCTCCCTAACTACCAGCCTGGTATCTAGAATAATCTTCTTCCTGCTCTTTTCTCCAGCTTCAATAATATCCAAAAGCTCTTGTGCTGCTCTATGTCCAACTTCCTTCATGTTTAAATCTACACTGGTAAGCTTAGGATTAGTTATCTTAGCTAAAATTGTATTGTCAAAGCCAATAATTGATACATCCTCTGGAACTCTAATACCAAGCTTTATGCAGGCATTTAGTGCTCCAACAGCCATGAGGTCGTTGCAGGCGAAAATAGCCGTAGGTCTTTCTTCCTTTTGCAAAAGTTCTAAAATACCCTCCTGAGTTCTCTCCACTACTTCCATGCTGTTGCCTCTGCCAACATTTAATACCCTTTCATAGTCAAGCTGCTGCTTCTTTAGCATATTTTTATAAATCTTCTCCTTTATATCATAGGAAAAGCTCTTATGTCCTCTTATAAAAGCAAGCTTCTTATGTCCCAGCTCAAGAAGGTAATCAAAAGCCTCTTCTGTTCCAACTTCCTCGTCATAGCATACAAAGCTTCCCTTGTAGCCTTCCGGGGAGCCGTTTACTATAATCATAGGTGTTGACTTTGACAGCTTATCATAAAAACCCTTATGTAAATTATCCATAGAAGGATCTATAACAATTATTCCATCTACTTGTCTTCCCATAAGTTCTTCTACAAGCCTAAGCTCCTTTTGTGACTCTCCTTCTGTATTTGAAAGTACAATGCTGTAGCCTTTGTTTTTCATAAATTCTTCTATAGCTTCAACAATAGTTGGGAAAAACAAATTTGTTATACCTGGTACAATTACACCTATCATGGAGCTTTTTTTAGTTATTAAGCTTCTAGCCATTGTGTTAGGCTTGTAATTAAGCTTTTCTATAGCTCTTTCTATTTTAATTCTTGTCTCATCCTTTACAGGATAGTTGTTGTTCAGCACTCTTGAAACAGTAGTTATTGATACTCCGGCCTCTCTTGCAACATCGTTAATAGTCGCCATACACTCACCCTTTTTAGAAAACCTTTTCTATTTAAATAATAGCATATACTAAATTTTATTTCAACAATTACAATAAGAAAAACCTCTAAATTCATTACTATGACTTAGAGGTTAGACTAACCTATTTCATATTCACAAGTTGCTTAAACTGATTTAGGCTGTATTTTTCACTTATGTAAATTCTATGAAGCTTAAGTATTCCATTGTTTTTTTCTGCTAGCCCGCTCTGTGTTGAAAAAGCCATCTTGTATCCTATATCCTGTGCTGCTTTTAAAGTATCATTATTAAATTTACCATAGGGATATGCGATATATTTCATTTCTCTTCCCAAAAGATTTTCTAATACTTCCTTAGACTGCTTTAGCTCCTTAACCTGCTTATCATAGGATAATTGATTAAGCATAGGATGATTTACAGTATGGGATTCTATATTCATTCCATTACTGTCCATTTCTTTTATTTGCTCGGAGGTTAAATAGTTACTGTCAGTATCTATTGTTGTTGTTATCATAAATACAACTGCCTTTTGTCCAAACTCCTTTAGTACGGGGTAGGCGTTAGTGTAATTATCATCATACCCATCATCAAGAGTTATGACTATAGGCTTTTCAGGAAGCTCCGTTCCAGATATCATATGGGAGTAAAGCTCGTCCAAGTTAAGGGTACTAAAGTTATTATCCTTTAAGTACTTCATTTGCTCCCTAAACTTTTCCTTGGGTATTCTAAGCTCATTTCCTCTTTCATAGTCTATTGAGTGATACATGAGCACAGGAATTCTTCTAGGTTTATGAATTCCGCTAACAACTTGAACACGTTTACTTAATTCATGCTTTTGTTTTTTATTAAGCTTGTGATCAAGGCTCCACTGTTCCTCTTTCATTCTCTCTTCTTCATATTTTATTTGCTCCACTAATCTCACTTTATCCTCTGATGCTTTTTGGGCTTGAAGAGCTATTTGTTCATTAAATACAATTTCTGATTTTTTTCTAGTATTAATAGCTGAAATCCACATAGAGCCGCCAACCGCTAATAATACAATAAATATTATAATTGCTGTAAAAACCTTCTTGTTAGTATTTTTCAAGCTGCCGCCTCCTTTCTTTCTTATTATTTTACATACATATTAAAATTATAACATATTTAACAAAAAAAGAAAAAGAGGGAAAACTCCCTCAGTAATATTATACCTTATATACTATTAATTCATGCAGCGCTCTAGTTGCCATAACATAATTAAGCTTGCTTTCTTCTTCCCTAGCCTTATCCTGAATCAGTATTACCGCATCAAATTCAAGTCCCTTTGCAAAATAGGAAGGGATAACTATGGCTCCACCACTGTAAACTATATCTTCAGTGTCAATCACCTTTATATATTCCCTGGCTTTTAGCTTTTTGCCCAGTCTTTCTGTTTCTTCTAAATCTCTGCAAAGCACTGCTATATTTTCATATTCCTTTTCCTTTAACCTATGAAGTGTCTCCTCTATATTCTCTACAAGCTGTTCTTCGCTGAAAACTGCCTGCTCTGATACAGGCTCTCCGCTTCTAACAAGAGGAACTATTCTGCTATCGCCAAGATATTTATTAGCATACTCCATAATTTCCTTAGTAGATCTGTAGCTCTTATACAAATTAAAGTGTTCAATATTCATGGTCCGCATTATTTCTTCAAGCTGAAGCATTGGAGTTTTTCCCCTAAGCGGAAGAAGCCTTTGATTGCTGTCGCCAACTATAGTCATGGAACTGCATCTTGTAAGCTCCTTTATAACCTTAAATTGTATTGGGCTGTAATCCTGAGCTTCGTCTATAACCACATGCTTAGTTTCTTCTTTTATTTTAAGACCTTCAAGCTTAATTCTAAGATAAAGAATAGGTGCCAGATCATCCTGAGTCAGTTCCTTATATCCATTAAGCTCCTTATAAAGCTCAATGCAATCAGGATTTTGAATCCAATCCAAATCCTTCTTAGCTCTCATTACCTCTTGAATAACCTCTCTTATATCAATCTTTCTCTTCATATTAAGAGAAGCCTCATAAATCTCAAGCTCAGTTTTTGACATCTTAGCTATCTTTTCATTATATTCCTTTTGAATTCTTCTAACCTCTTCATCTCTAAAATCCTTAAGCTTTGAGAAAATAATTCTTCTAACCTTTTTGCTTCTTCTAAATAAAGGCATATCTTTATAATAATTAGCAAATAATTCCTTAAGCTCCTGTAGACCAACAACTACCTTATCATAAAATTTAACATCCTTAAGCTTAAAATACTCCTTGTCTAATTTAACTATATAGCTATCTATTTCCTCAAGGTATTCCATAGAGGTTTTGTGCTTAATTTCTTCAATAAATTCTTCATCTCCATTAAGAACTCTTTCCATGTACTCTTTAAAGCTCATGATGTTATTCATGTCTAGAATGCTTAAAGCAAAATCCCTGAAGGTAGTCTGCCTAACCC
>CAZMQY010000352.1:934-3720 GCA_964568335.1 uncultured Clostridium sp. | reverse complement strand
TTTATATATAGTTAGTAAATTATTTGTAACATTTTCAATAATACTATTATTAGTTTAATGGTTTTGTGTTAAATTAGAATTGTGTTGCTAATTCAATGCATGAATATAACAGTTTTTAATAGCATAAGTAAAAATATATTAGCCTTAAGGAGGTTAGTGCAATGGAAGGAACAATAGGTAAGGTATTAATAGTTGATGATGATGAAAATATATGCGAAGTTATAAAGATGTATCTTGAAAGCTCAGGATATTCTACAAGACTTTCTCATGATGGAAGAACTGCGCAGGAAGCCTTTGCAGATTACAAGCCAGATTTGGTGCTTCTAGATATAATGCTTCCACATGTGGATGGCATAGATGTTCTAAAATGGATAAGAAGAGAGTATGAAACTCCGGTTATAATGCTTACTGCAAAGGGAGAAACCTTTGACAAGGTGCTTGGGCTTGAGCTCGGTGCTGACGATTATATTGTTAAGCCTTTTGAGCCGAAGGAGCTTTTAGCTAGAGTTAAGGCTGTGCTTAGAAGATATAATGTGGAAAATATAAACAAGGAAGTAATAGCCTTTGAAGACTTAATTATAGATATTAATTCTTATAATGTAACCTATAAAGGAAATGAAATTAAGATGCCTCCAAAGGAATTTGAACTTCTATACTATCTTGCAAACAATAAAAATAGAGTGTTCACAAGAGAACAGCTTTTATGTGAGGTTTGGGGATACGACTATCCTGGAGACTCAAGAACAGTGGATGTCCACGTAAAAAGACTTAGAGAAAAATTGCCTGGCGGAGTTAACTGGCAGTTAGAGACTGTATGGGGCGTTGGTTATAAATTTGAGGTGAAGTAGATGAATTTAAAGCTTAAATTAAAAAAGGGCTTATTTTCAAAAATGGTTGCTACATATATATTGATAGTAGCATTAAGCTTTATTTTCATAGCAACTTTTCTATCAGTTTGGTTTGAAAACTATTATTTCTCACAGAGAAGACTTCAGCTTGAGAAGGAGTCCAATTTAATTAAGTCTTATGCCATAGATTTTAAAAATGAAGGTAAGTATACTCCAGATGAAAGAGATAAAGCTTTAAATTTCTTTGGAAGTTATACCATGTCTGACATTTGGCTGCTAGACAACTATGGTTTTGTGTATTCTGTTTCCGATGAAAAGTTTAATTCCATTAAAGGGACTCAAAAATTAAGTAGAGGCCTGGAAGTCCTTAGATTGAATAAGATATATGAAATGAAAGGAACCCTTGGAGAAGTGATACCGAATCAATCTCATATTTATGGAATTCCTGTATTCGATAGGGAAAATAGGTTTTGTGGAGCCATAATTATGATTACTCCTTTAAATGAAATTAAGGGTCCTCTTACAGGGGTTTATAGAATTATTTGGACTGCAGCCATATTTGCAATTATAATATCCTCTTTTATAATCTATTATTTTTCTGAAAGAATAATAATAAAACCCTTGGCAGCCATAAACGGAGTAGCAAAAAAACTTTCAAAGGGCGAGGTAGAAAAGAGAGTTCAGCTAATTTCAGACGATGAGATTGGAGAATTGGCAGAATCCTTTAACTATATGGCAGACAGCCTTGAAAAGGTGGAAAAGGCAAGAAGAGATTTTATTTCTAATGTATCTCATGAAATACGGTCTCCAATAACCTCAATAAAAGGGTTTATTGGTGGAATTCTAGATGGTGTGATTCCAAAGGATAAAGAAAATTACTATCTAGCCATAGCTTATGAGGAAATACAAAGACTGACAAGGCTTGTAAATGATTTGCTTGACTTATCCGCTATTGAGGCAGGGCAGTTCAAGCTTAGAATGTCTGAGTTGGATATAAATGAAATTATTAGACTTACTGTTATAAAGTTTGAACAAAAGATAAAAGAGAAGAAGTTGAATGTAGATGTGTGTTTTAACTTAGAGCACCAATATGTGTATGGAGATAGAGACAGGCTTATTCAAGTTATGACTAATCTCGTTGATAATGCAATCAAATATGTTAGTGAGAGCGGAGAAATTTATATTTGCACTAAGGTAAAGGGAGATAAGGTTTTAACCACCGTATTTAACAATGGACCTAGCATACCTAAGGAAGATATTCCAAAGATATGGGATAGATTTTATAAATCCGACAAATCAAGAACCTCAAAGATTAGCACAGGCTTGGGACTACCTATAGTAAGAAATATTTTGACCCAGCATGGAGAAGATATTTGGGTAGAAAGCAAGGAAGGGGAAGGAGTAAACTTTACCTTCACATTAAAGAGGATTAAATAATAAATTACAATTTGTTCATAGGTTTGTAAAAAAGTTCTTATAAAATAATAACATGAGAATATCTTGGAGGTCTTTTGTTAATGGGCAATGATGATTTTAAGGAGTATAGAGATGCAGCTTGGGAACAGGTAAGCCGGGATGTCCATGGCTGTGATGGAGCAACAATTAAATTTAGAAACAAAGGAAGAAGAGGCAGAATAAAAGGTCTCTTTAAGGGAATTGCTTTTTTAGTTGTTGCAGCAGTCTCTGGAGGAGCTACTGCAAGTTATATAGTAGACAAGAAATATAGTAATATGCCGCTAACTTATGGACCTAACAACCCATCCTTGTTTGAACAGAAGGAAAATGGCACTCCTACTGCAGTTCTCCCTAAGAATGCCATAAATAAGGTATCTGAAACCGTAGGACCAACAGTAGTTGGTATAAGCAATAAACAGGAAACCTTTTTTGGAGAAAAAAGCAATGGCAGCGGATCAGGAATTATTTTCAAGGAGGATGGCT
>CAZMQY010000352.1:651-924 GCA_964568335.1 uncultured Clostridium sp. | reverse complement strand
AACCGTAGGACCAACAGTAGTTGGTATAAGCAATAAACAGGAAACCTTTTTTGGTGAGAGAAATAGCAGTGGTTCTGGGATTATTTTTAAGGAGGATGGCTATATAGTTACCAACTATCATGTTATAGAAGGTGCTGAGAAGGTTACAGTTAAACTGGCTAATTCAGACAAGGTTTTTAATGCAAAGTTCATAGGTGCCGAACCAACTAGAGATATAGCTGTTATAAAAATAGATGCTGAAAAGCTTCCAATTGCTAAATTTGGAGACTCTTC
>CAZMQY010000352.1:0-641 GCA_964568335.1 uncultured Clostridium sp. | reverse complement strand
GATGAGTTTGCGGGCAGTGTTACTAGCGGAATAATAAGTGCGGTTAATAGAAAAATAACTATGCAGGATCGCTCAGGAAAGGTAACAACCTATAAGGTGCTTCAGACTGATGCAGCTATAAACCCTGGAAACAGCGGCGGGGCATTAGTTAACGAGGCAGGGGAAATTATAGGTATAAACAGCTTAAAAATTGGCTCAAGCTACAATGCAGAAGGTATGGGCTTTGCTATAACTATAAATGAGGCCAGTGAAATAATAAAAAGAATAATGGGCACCGGAAGTGCTTCATCTACGGATAGTGGTACAACTAGACCTGGATTAGGAATCAAGGGTAGAGATGCTGTTCCAGAAGCAGATAACGGAGTAAAAGGTGTATATGTAGAAGAGGTTGTGGCTGAAACTGGAGCTGCTGCTGCCGGTATAAAGGCTTCAGATATAATTGTTGAGGTTGAGAAGATAAAGACAGAAACTATGGATCAGCTTGCAACAGTGTTAGGCAAATATAAGGTAGGAGATACTGTTAACTGCAAGATATGGAGAAATGGCAAGATATATACTGCAAAGGTAACCTTATCCGAAATAAAATTATAATAATAAAGAGACTGTAAAGTCTCTTTATTATTTGCTTATTTTAGGGTAAG
>CAZMQY010000351.1:0-3734 GCA_964568335.1 uncultured Clostridium sp. | reverse complement strand
ACCTTGGAGCTTATATAAATATTGGGAGAATAAGAGGCCAATACTCTGAAGAGCGTCCAAAAGAAGTTTCCTATGGTTATGCAATAGATGCCTTTAAGGATATAAGTGACTATGCAGGAAAGAAAAATGTGATGATTGCCTTAGAAACAGTAACTATTATGCAAACTAATTTTATAAATACTGTGGAAGAAGCTGTTAAGGCTATAAAAGATGTAGACAATGAATACTTTAGATTGATGATGGATATTTTTCATCTAAACATTGAAGAGAAGAATATGTTTGAAATAATTAAGAATTATGCTGAGTATAATGTACATGTACACCTAGCAGACAACAACAGAAGATATCCGGGACACTGCGGCTTTGATTTTGAAAAAATAATAAAGGCCTTTAAAGAAGTTGGCTATGATGGAGCCTTCTGCACCGAAATATTTCAGGAGCCGGATCAGGAAACGGCGGCAAGAGAAGCAGCAAGGCATTTAAGACCTATACTAGACAGAGTATATGGATAAGGAAGTGAAGGAAAGATGGCTAAAGTAGCACTGATTCATACAGTAAAGAGCGTATTAAATACCTTTGAAGACAGAGTAAAGGAAGCCATAGGGGAGGTAAAGGTTATAAACACTCTTGATGAGCATCTTGCAAGTGACCCAGCAGAAAAAGGTATTTTCACCATTGAAAACATGAATAGATTATTTATGTTTATAATAGCTGCTGAGATGGCTGAAGCTGATGCGGTGGTTGTAACCTGTTCCACTTTATCTCCAACGGTTGAGAAAATAAAACCCTTTATAAAAATTCCCGTAATTACAATAGATGAGGCAATGCATAAAAAAGCAGTAGAAATGGGCGGGAAGATTACAATATTTGCTACAGCAGAAAGCACCATTGAACCAACAAAATCAGGTCTTTTGAGGGAAGCGTTAAAGCTAAACAAGGAACTGGAGCTTTCAATTATAGTTTGCCATGATGCCTATACTGCTATTAAAGCAGGGGACATAAAATATCATGACGAAGTGTTAAAGGAAAAGTCCCTGGAAATAAAGCAGCAGGATGTAGTTATTTTAGCTCAAGCTTCCATGGCCCACATGCAAAGTATAATTGAGAAAATTTGCGGCTGTACAGTTTTATCAAGTCCAAGCCTATGTATAAATCAGCTAAAGCAAACCTTGAAGGGACAAAATAAAATATAAAAATGGAAGGAGCTTCAATATGACATTAGCAGCAGAAAGAATAAGATTTCTTGAAGAGAAATGCCATGAGTTTAGAGTAGATTTAATAAAACTGCTTTATAAAATTCAGACAGGCCATGCTGGAGGGTCTCTTTCAGCAGTTGAGATATTAACAACACTTTATTTTGATAAGCTTAATATAAATACTGAAAATCCAAAGGCAGAAGATAGAGATATATTCATATTGGGAAAGGGACATGCTGCCCCAATATACTACAGAGTGCTTGCTGAAAGAGGCTTTTTCCCTAAAGAAGAGCTAAGTACCCTAAGGCAGATAAACAGCAGACTTCAGGGACATCCCTGTGCCAAGAAAACCCCTGGAGTTGAATTATCAACGGGGCCTTTAGGACTTGGAATTTCAGCTGCTGTTGGAGCAGCAGCTGCAGCCAAGCAGGATAATAAGGCTTCCTATGTCTATGTGCTTTTGGGTGATGGAGAACTTCAGGAGGGAATTGTATGGGAAGCAGCCATGGCAGCCAGCAAGTTCCAGCTTGATAATCTAATTGCAATTGTAGATAACAATGGAGTGCAGCTTGACGGAACTGTTGAACAAATAATGCCTATGGGAAGCTTAAGAGATAAATGGAGTTCCTTTGGATGGCATGTTATAGAGACAGAGGGCCATGATATAAATGCATTTTCAGAAGCTGTTGATAGTGCTAAAGAGGTAAAAGGAAAACCTTTAGTTATTCTTGCTAAAACTGTTAAGGGAAAAGGAATTTCCTTTATGGAAGGTAAAAACCTTTGGCATGGTAAACCAATAAACAGTGAAGAATATGCTAGTGCATTGATAGAATTGGGGGTGCATTAAATGGTTAAAAAGGCGATAAGAGATGCTTATGGCGAGGCACTTGCAAAGCTCGGTCATGAGAGAAGTGATATTGTAGTTCTAGATTCAGACGTAGCAAGCTCCTCCAAGAGTATTTTGTTTGGAAAGAAATTTCCAGAAAGGTTTTATAATGTAGGAATTTCAGAGGCAAACATGGCAGGTATGGCGGCAGGAATGGCATTAATGGGTAAGGTGCCCTTTATAAATACCTTTGCAGCCTTCATGATGCTTAGAGCAGGAGATCCTATAAGAAGTCTTATAGCATATCAAAATTTGAATGTGAAAATAGGGGGAACCTACGCTGGACTTTCAGATTCCTATGATGGAGCAAGCCATCATGCAAACAAGGATTTAGCTTTCTTCAGAAGTATTCCAAATATGACTGTTATATCTGTTTGTGATGCAGTGGAAACAGAAAAGGCAATGAGGGCTGCCTTAGATATTAATGGACCAGTATACTTAAGATTAAGCAGGGCAGATATGCCTGTTATTTTTGATGAAAGCTACAATTTTGAAGTTGGCAAGGGAGCAGTGCTAAAAGAGGGAAGAGACGTAACTATAGTTGCTACAGGACTCATGGTCCATAAGGCTCTAGAGGCTGCAGATATACTTGCCAAGGATAACATCAATGCAAGGGTTGTAAACTTACATACCATAAAGCCAATTGATAAGGAACTACTGATTAATTGCGCAAGAGAAACTGGCGCTATTGTTACAGCAGAAGAGCATAGTATTTATGGAGGTCTTTACGGAGCAGTTTCAGAGGTACTGTCAAAGGAGTATCCAGTTCCTATGAGTGCCGTTGCTGTGGAAGATACCTTTACTGAATCAGGGGACTATGAGCGGCTCCTTGCAAAGTATGGACTTACTGCGGAAAATATTGTGAAAAAGGTTTATGAGACAATAATTAGAACTAAACCTATGGAACCTAAGTGTTTTGTTGACTATTCCTATGAATATAAATAGAGCTTATCCAGTGTTGCGACTTAAAGGAGGAAAATCAAATGAATGAATCAATAAAAAAGTATATGAAAGTAGGTCTAATCCACTTTATGGCCTATCCTAACTGCATAAAAGGAGAAGGTCCCATAGAAGAAACCTTAAGAAAAATTGCATTGGATGATTATTTTGATGCTGTAGAAATTACCTGGATTAAGGATAAGGCTGTAAGAGAAAAAGCAAAGAAGATTATAGAAACCTCTTACCTTACAGTAGGCTATGGTGCTCAGCCAAGGCTTCTTACAACAGGATTAAATATAAACCACACAGATGAAGAAGAAAGGCTTAGGGCTTTAGAAACTCTAAAGGAAGGAATAGATGAGGCTTATGAGATGAATGCTAAAGGTTTTGCCTTCCTTAGCGGAAAATATGCCGAGGAAAGAATGGAAGAGGCTTTTGAGGCATTAGTTAAGTCAACAAAAGAACTTTGCAGATATGCTAAAGATAAAGGAAACATGAATGTTCTTCTAGAAGTGTTTGACTATGATGTTGACAAGAAGTCCTTGATAGGACCAGCGTCGCTAGCAAAAAGATTTGCAGAAGAGATAAGAAAAGAATATGATAACTTTGGACTTATGGTAGACCTAAGCCACATTCCACAGCTTCATGAATCAATAGAAGAGTCACTGCTTCCGGTAAAGGACTATATAATGCATGCTCATATGGGTAATTGT
>CAZMQY010000350.1:0-3744 GCA_964568335.1 uncultured Clostridium sp. | reverse complement strand
AAGATATATTTGACTAAGTCCCCATTTATGGAAGACTCCTCCTTATTCAAGAAAATGGCTCTTTACATAAAGAAAGAGCGCGATTCAGTTGCTGAATTGCGCCCTTTGTGGAATATCATTACTTAGATCCTATTCAAGTTAAGCACCAACTGTTAATAGAAGTGTAGAATCAGAATTATGAAATTAGGCCCTAAAATAGCAGTAAAAACATGAACATTTTTTATTTATTAAGTACCACATTAATAATTCTTTTTCCATGAAATAAGATAAGTAATAGATTGTGTTAAAGGAAATAATAATATTACAACAATCGGATAATAAGGAACTTTTTCAGATATAAACGGATAGAATAAGAGCAATATTGTTAACAATGGAAAAGCATACCACATGCTAATATAAGCAGATCTACATGCTTGAGCTGTTATCTGTTTTTCACGCTCATCGTTTTCCTCAAATTCATCAGGTAACAACGATCCCTTTGTCAAAACTTTATTGTTCTTTTTCTTTGTACCATAAGTAATAAATGTTAATAAACCACCTATGCATAGAAAAGCTATAAAAGGAACAAGAGTCAATTCAAACACAAAACCACGTTTAGTATTCTTAAAAAATTCTGCAATGTCAATTGATGCATTATAAAATGCAATCATCGCCCAACCAAATAGTATCAACAATATTGGTGTATAAACAGTACGGAAAATCTTCATTCCTCATCACCCTCCAAAAAAAAAATTTCTTCAATTGGTAACTTAAATGTTCGTGCTATATTCATTGCAAGTAATAGTGAAGGTATATAGCTTCCTTTCTCTAAGGCAACAATGGTTTGTCTTGTAACTTTTACAGTTTCAGCAAGTGCCTCCTGTGTAAAATTATTCTTAGCTCTTAATT
Source organism: uncultured Clostridium sp. (assembly GCA_964568335.1). Taxonomy (GTDB): domain Bacteria; phylum Bacillota; class Clostridia; order Clostridiales; family Clostridiaceae; genus Clostridium_AT. The sequence goes on along the minus strand of CAZMQY010000350.1, from coordinate 2,856 downwards.
CCTTCACTCGATTCTTCATATACATTAAAAACCACCCCATACATTTAATACCATTTTTATTGTAAAGTATGATATACATTTTGTAAAGTTAACTATACAATTTATTTAAGACTTCTCAAACATCATGAAGAAATAATGTTTTTTACCAAAACTTGTACCTGAAGAAAATAACAAATATATCTTCCTAAGCAAATGCAAAGTTCATTACATTACATAGAAAGAGCACAATTCTTACTGACGAAGCGCCCGATTTCTGAATATTAATATGCGAAAGCGATGCCATAAGGAATAGGTATTCCTACACTTTAGAAGAAAAAGCGTTGCTGAACAACATAAATTCAACCTTCACTCTATGTTTCAGCAAACATGGCTAAATGATGATAGTATTAATTATGGCTATTCATTTTTCCCAAAGGAAGGTTTACCCATATGATATATTTAAAAAGCTTCAAACTTTCCCCTCATACAGTCAAGAACCCAAATGCCTATCCATACAATGTGTTTAGAAAAATAACTGGGGAAGTGTTTGTCTTTAATAACATTACAGTTTTGTATGGTAACAACGGTTCGGGCAAGTCCACGCTGTTAAATTTAATAGCAAACAAGCTGAATATTACAGGTGCCGAAGAACTTACAAATAATAGCTATACCAACTACCCTTTAGATTACATATTGGATTGTTCATACAGTCTTGGTGAAAATAAGAGTGACGGGGAGTCAGATCGAATACCGCATAATAGTCTGTACATCAAAAGCGAAGATATTCTATATGAGATCAAGAAGATTCAGCAGGAAGCAGTTCTTAAGGAAGGTTACCTGTACCAACACTCTAAATTGGGGTATACGAAGGAGCAGTTGGAAAAGTTGAAACATTCTTCACAGATGTACAAACAAATTGAGATTATCAAGTTTGCCAATGAGAAGTATTCTAACGGGGAGACATCCATGCAGATATTTGATGAGTATCTTGCCCCAAATGGATTATACCTGCTCGATGAACCTGAAACTTCTCTTTCACCAACAAACCAAATTCAGTTGGCGGAAGAAATCAATAAACTAGCAAGATTTTTTGATTGTCAGTTTATTATAGCGACACATTCTCCATTTATGTTGGGAACACTAGATGCTAAGATTTATAATCTTGACGCTCCCCTTTTGAGAACATATATATGGACTGAACTTGAAAATGTAAGATTTTTCTACAACTTTTTCAAAGATCGTATGAATGAATTTGAATAATCAACAGAAACATCTTTGGGCACTCAGAACGCAAATAATAAAGAAGCCAACAAAAATGTCAAATTGCTTACTTTTGTAGGTTCCTTTATTGACTATTCTGCCCCAATAGCGGAAGAGCGTATCTGCTTCTTCCTGATAAGCGCCCGATTACTGAATAAGAACGTATCAAAACAAATTAAAAAATAACGTTCGGATTGAAGAAAGTAAGGGAATTAAAATATTAATTCTTACCACTTTATCAATACAGATAAATCACCCTCAAAAACTTTTTCCTCTTTATCATTAAATGTAGATAATAATACAGTAAGAATACCTGTTTCATGTTTAGTTGCTTTCTTATCAATAACTTTAACAATGAGATGCAATTCATCTTCAGGATACACAGGCCTGATAAATTTAATATTATTCATCCGTGTTCCAGCAATGACATCATCACCATAATAACCTTCTTCAACCCAAAGCTTAAAAGAGATAGCTAGTGTATGTATACCAGAAGCAATAATTCCATTAAATCTTCCCTGATTTGCTCTTTCCTCATCCAAATGCATATATTGAGGGTCAAATTCACCTGCAAACCTCATAATATTCTCTTTTGTTAATTTTAATGATTTAGTTTCGAACACCTGTCCAATTGTAAACTCATTTAACTTCATAAATACTCCTCTATCTATCAATAGTTGTACTTGGTTTATATTACAGTAAACATCTTATATTCAACAAGTAAGAATATGGCGAATGCCTGCCTTCGCTGTTCAATAATATGTACTAAGATAGAAAAAAGCGCTGATCCTTATTTTGGGAAAGCGCCCTTTAACTGAATAAATTTGTTTACTTAGTTTTAAATAAATGCAGTGTTATTCGTTGCAAAATAATCAAAATTCCACCAAGCATTAAAATCAATGTAGGTCTTTCGCTTCGGCTGTAATTTAAAGTAATGATGAAATACCAATGATCATAATAAATAAATTACAGTAATCAATATCGACTTTTTCACTTAAAATCCTCATTCATCTATATATTTGCATAATTCTTTAGTGAAGTTCTCTATTTGTACGGGTTAATCTTGCTTCTAATAAGCTGACATTGTGCTTAAAAAAACAACTAACTACCAATCGCAGCCGAAACTTCAATTCTTAAACCCTTTTTTTGAAAATCAATACTTCTATAAAAATGTACCCAGGTTTAAATCCAAAATTTCATAAACCCACCTTCATAATAAAAAGTCCAATTCATATTGCCATTGGAAAATATTTGTTATTATCCAGATTTAGCCTTTTTACTAAAGAAAGCAATAAGACTCACAATCATAATACTGCCAAGCCATGTTGGAACATTTATTTTGGTTATTTTCTGAAATAAAATAAAAATGATTATCATTATAATTCCTATAAGCAACCCTTGTACCATGACCCTCAAATTCATCATTTACCTCCGGTATATAGTGTTAATTTCCAATCTTTAAAATCTATTATCCATTTCCCATATTTTAACATAAAGATAAGAGTATTTGGATTTTTTATCTTTGCTTCTATACACTAACATGAGTAGTTATCTCGATAAGCCTTATTCATGACAGATAGGTAAGGGCTTGAAGTTATCGCTCCCTTTTCCCCCTGC
>CAZMQY010000349.1:0-3754 GCA_964568335.1 uncultured Clostridium sp. | reverse complement strand
TAAAATCACTAAAACTAAAATAACTTTTATATTTTTCATAATGTGTCCCCCCTCCACAAAATTTCACGATACTGTTGTTCGCAGCATTCACCATGGCTGCAGGTAACGGGCATTACCTGCTGTAAGTCGATAGAAAATTCTCAAGTAGTATTATAACTTGTTATTTCTATTTGTTATTAAGTCTATTAGTCCTATACTAAATATTAATATACCCATTAACATAAATGAATGTATGAATCCATTTAATATAGGAACAAATTCACTTGCTAAATTTTTATTATAATATACTATCTTAACTGCTTTATACGCCAAAGGTGTACTTATTAAAATTATAAATAGTCCTAATAAAAAACATATTACTTGTTTTCTCATACCCCATTCCCCTTTCTTAGATATAATGTTCTTTCATAAATATATTTATTTATCCCCTCCTTCTATTTTACTTACTCATACGATAGGACATTGAAGTTAGTTCACAATAATTTACAATTATCCATTTACTTTATTATACAAAATGCTTTTATTAATTTCAAATATTTAACATGTACATGAATTGCTTCTGTAGCTTCAAAATCCTTTAACTTTGTATCAGAATGAGATGTATGACATTGCACTAATAAGTTTTTTGCTCTTAAGGGACTCTTCATCTGTATGCTTTCTTTAGTTGGTGTTTTAAAAAAATTGTGTATCATATACAGCATGTACGCAAGTTTGAATAATTGTATAATCTAAAAAAGGAACGTACATAGATTTGTGTAAATCAAATCTATGTACGTTCTCCGAAAAAATAGTCTTCACCTATTTGCTGCCTTCTTGTTCCTAATGGCCAATATAATCTGTCAGCCTTTCCTCTATGCTGCAACCATCTAATGAATACCAAGTCACCTTTTCAAAAACCTCATACATACTTTTGCCGTTAAATACTTTAGCCTTCAAAATATCTTCTAATTTTGCATAAGCATACGCCTGTGAGCCATCTGGTACTAACCCATACCAATATACTTCTTTATTTGGAACATCTCTGTCTGGCATTTTTCCTAACCAGCAATCTTCATATTCACTATAATTATCAATGCAAAAATTCATTTCAATACAAGACTTAAATTTTACAACATCGCTGCTTAATATCTTTATCAAATCCTCCAACTTGATTTTAGCCAATATTTTCACCACCCCAATTGCCTGCTTTTGATACAGCCCAAGCCTGATGCTCTAAAAACAAATTTTCAATACAATAAGCTGATTCTAACCATAACAATTCATGGTCAACCTCAATTTTATTGCATTTCTTATCCTTTAAACTCACAAAATAAAAATGTCCTATTCCATTTAAATATTGGTTTGTCCTTGAAATATGGTACAAAGAGGATTTGCCTATATACCTTCCAACCTCAATCTTATAACCAGTTTCCTCAATAAATTCTCTTTCAAGACATTGGCTATGATTTTCATTATCCTCAATTCCTCCGCCTGGAAGAAAATATCCTCTTGCAGTTTTAATAGTGGCGATTTTTCCTTCTTTATTAAAAGCAATTCCATATATACCAATTCTATCAGCATACTCAACATTATCTAATTTTTCACCAAATATATTCTCATCATTATCTAAATAGCTTTGAAACATTTTTCCTCCACATAAAACAATTTAAATCCTTATATCTTGTTACATAACAAAATAAGAAAGCTGCGATGTAATTTTAAATGTTCATTACCAATTCTTACTTTAAGGACTTGTTTAAGACTTCTGTTGAAGTTCAACATTACCCTTAAACAGAGCCTAAACTCTTATTTTATACATTCAGCAACAACTACGGCAAACCATTCTCCCTCGAAAGGTAGTAAATCAAATTCATTTTTTTCTCCAATTGATTCTCCAATAGTTACAATGTCTGCCCTATGGAAGTTTGCTTCAATATAAGCTTTTTCTATTCCTGTTTTTAAAGTGAATTCTTCTGCTCCAACAATCTTATTATCTTTGCAAAATTCCTTTAGCATTTTAAAGCCTTCAGAGTCTTCTTTAATAATAACATAACTATCAAGCATTTCTTGTCCCACTTTTAACACTCTTCTAGCTTCTTTTATTCCACTAGAAGCTAAATTTAACATATTCTGAATTCCACAAAAAGATACAGCAGTATCAATTGTATTATCCTTAAACGGCAGATTGGTTGCATCACAAGCTATATAATTTACTTTTGCCCCAGGATTAATTTTTTTAGCTTTTAGTCTATCATACTTCAACACTACAAAACTTAAATCCGTACATATCATCTGTGATTCAGCTTTTAGCTGTTTCACCATTTCTGTAAATAATGCTCCTCTACCAGTTGCTATGTCTAATATAAATTCATTTTCTTTATTATTAATGCTATCAATAATAAACTTTTTAGCCTTATCACCTATTATTATTTGGTTCTTTGGAACACCTTCTGATATTTTTTTGTCCAATTCAGCATCATCATACTGCTCATATGCTTCTGTCCAATTATTTGCAAGTTCTTGTTCTACCGAAGCAAAATTTATTACTCCTTCTCTAATAACCCAATCATGACCATCCTTGCAGCTTAATTTCCCTTCAACAATCTCACTATTTTCTTCCTTTTCAATAGTCAAACTTAATTCCCCATTACATTTTGGACATTTTAATAAGTTAAGAATTTCTTTATACATTCTTCTTCAACCCCTTTTAATAAAAAAATATATAACAATAACTTTTCCTGGTCCCACTATTATAATTAGGCTATGGTTAAGGGTAATGCTGACTTTAACATCTTACATGCTTACGTTTAAAGCCTAGCCTTCCTTTATCAACTGCATTTTGAATATATTCTGATGCAACATTAGTTTCGCAGAGATTTTTGCCCATAAAAACCTCTACCTTTCCTACTTCCTCAGCAATTTTCTTTGCTTCTTCATGAAGAGGTAAATATGAAATGCCAACGGACATAATAAAATTGTTCATAGCATATTTAGTACGGTTTGGCTGACTGTGTATGGTGTCACGTACCCTATTAAGCATTGCCAAAAGCTTGTCCTTGTCAAATTCACTGTCTTTACGAGAGCCTAATAGCCAATCATAGCAACTCCAGCCAGCTGACATTGTTAGTTCTTTTCCGCTATCAATCCAGCTGTCGGAGAGCGTAAAGGCAATATCAGTTTCCGCAAGAGTTACTGCCACAATGAAGTCCGAAATCATATAAAAATAAGCGCCTTCTATCCAGCGATTAAAATCTTCCACAGTCATTTTCTTTGGCTCCGCTATCATGCCGGCTAAATACATGGCATCATAATTTCCTGTTGCATAAAGCTGCTCTGCCAAAGGTTGGTTGTATTTTATCTTCTTAAAAATCGGCTTCATAGCGCTTATGGTTACGCCAAAAACAGGCTCTTTCGCACCATGACTCATATAAATTTTTTTCGTACGCTCTTTACCAAGGGACTTTAGTTCCTCCATGATTTCCTTTAGTTCCATTTGTAATATCTCCTTAAAATATTATAATAATTTTTCTTACCTGATAATATAAACCTCATTACTTCTTAAGGACTATTATAACCCTTTTGTAAATTTTTAGCTATCAAAAAACAGCAAAGAGTCAGTAGAAAGTCTGATCTTTGCTGATTCGGTGACATAGTTTAAGTCTTAGGTTTTGTTTTAAAATAGTGTTGATTTACAGAGGGGCTGCTTCATCTAGGAAGCCCTTCGCTGTGCAAGAAAGTCTAAGCTTTCCTTTGTTTAATAATCCTAACCCCTCTA
>CAZMQY010000348.1:0-3766 GCA_964568335.1 uncultured Clostridium sp. | reverse complement strand
TATATTTTTAAAAAATGGTATGACAAAGAAACTATTGCTAAATACGAACAATAGAAAAATATGGTATTGGTTTTATGTTTTTTAGGATGCTTTGTGATTTTGATTGTATAGATACATTTGACTATGAAGTTTAGGAGAGCGTAGCTCGTATTCTTTTTGATCTCTTAAAGATGCAAAGATATAGTTAACCAGCTTGTGCATAACAGCACCAAGGGCAACCTTTTTCTTTTTATCCTTAAGGCTGTTGTTATAATAGTCAAATAGTACCTGGTTAAAGGTTTCGCCATTACGCTTACGTCTTACAGAAACTAAAGCAGCAGCATATAACGCTCTACGAGCTATTTTAGAACCTCTTTTAGACATTTTGTTACTGTCACCTTTAAATTTTCCAGACTCATTCACAGAAGGGTCTATTCCTAGGAAAGCGATAAGCTGTTTTGGTTTTGTAAAACTATTGAAATCACCAATCTCAGTTAGTAGTGTTATAGCTGACAGAAAATCAATGCCCGGTATTGAATCAAGAAACTTTATATTATTCTTGAAGTTTTTAGGAAAGTGCTTGTCATCAACAATATTCTTCATTTCCTTTTGAAGATTGTTTATCTGCTGATCTAATGTTTCAATCATGGATACATTTGCAAGTATTCTGACAGATAAAGCACTGGCAGGAATACCTATAATAACGGCGTCAACTGCAGCATTATTCAGCTTCTTATATATATTAGCTGACCAAGCAAGACCTTTTTTAGATTTTGTTTTTAGAAGTTCAACAACATCATTTTCTGAAGCTTGTAAAAATGCTAATGGCGTAGGGTAAAGTTTGAGTATGGCTAATGAGCTCTCACAGGTAACATTACTAAAAGCATTTGCATAGCCTGGGAAGGCGATATGTAGATCTGCGGACAGCTTACGCTTGTACAAAGATCTAATATCAACTTGCTTATAGTAATCTCTGCATAGGCTTCTTAGGTTGAACAAAACTATATCAAAGTAATCAGAAGCCTTGATATTATCAAATTTGCCCATACGGGCGATTGATAAAGAGTCCTTTTTATCATTTTTCACTTTTCTTATATCTTTGTTTTTGTTAGAATTAGTTATTAGAGGATTTATAACAAAGGCCTCTAGTTGGTTATTTTTTAAGAAGTGGAAAAGAGATAAGTGGTACACGCCAGTGGACTCCATGAAAACGCCAGATTTCATGCCAAACTCTTTTTCCACTTTTTTTATTTGCTCAACTAAGTACTTGAAACCTTCTAGTGAATGTATTACCTTAAATGGCTTTCTATAGATATCTCCGTTAGGAGCTAGTATAGAAACTATATGATACCCTTCAGATACATCTATTCCTACTACAGGGCTATAAAAGTATTTTGACATTTGGTTATCTCCTTTTTCATAAATCGAGATAGAGTAGAGCATCCATTTTAATCAATAAGTTTACAATCTCGTTTGTGACACGGGTAATTCCCTTAAAGAAGGGAAACCCAACCAGCTTAAACATAAACCACTTACTGATGGAATGATACGCTTATTTACGGGTATATGACCTTTGGTTAAAGGGCTCCCTGAATTTTAATCATCTATCCTCTATTCAGTTGAGATTATACTACAATATGTTTAAGAAGGTGAAGTTCCTCCCTAAGGGATCTGACAAAAACATTCTATTAAGATGTGTTTAGTTTAGCGATAGGTCTTTTATATTACGAATTATTCTGAAGTGAAATTAATTAATATACGTTAGTTAGATGTGATGTTTATATATCAGAAATTCTAACTACATTATACGAGAATTTTAGAATTAAAGAATTTATATGGTTAACCAGCCATATGGTTAAATGGTTAACCATATAAAAGCGGTAAATAACTCATCTCATTGACAGCTATTTACCACTTACTCTTATACTTATTAAAATTCTTTAGCTCTTTAAAATATCCTTGAATTTCATAACATTTTATTTCTGAATCTAAGCCTGGGCTATATATTATTCTTATTTCTTCTTATTCAATAAAGGCAGGGTTCTTGATGTGATATCTAATTTGCTCTAATTTATCTACAATAACTTCACAGAAAGCGTCAAATTCATCTCTGAAGTATTCACTGAAATCATCTGAGGTTCTAGTAGAATCTTCTTTAAATAATTCTTTCATATACTTAACTGATTGTTTTATTGCCTGAGATATCTCTGTTGCTTGTTTTTTCTCATTGTATATTACATCCTTAACATTAATGTTAATTTTCTTATCCTGTAATAACATTATTTTATTTAAATCAAAGCCGATTGCAACTCCGTACCCATCTTGCCCATATGCTCTCCATTGACTCAGCTTATCCTCTTGTTTCGAGAAGCATGTTATTAATATTGGAACAGTACTAGCCATAAAGCTTTTTATCACTTTCTCTAGATATTTCCTATGACTATCTATACCGTCCCGATACTTGTAATCTTCATCCAAGTTTATTTTTATTCCTAATTTTTGAAGTTCATCCTGGATGATAGTTAAAAGCACATTGTAAGCCCATCTTTTTCAATATAATCATTGGTTTTATTTAAATCTGAAGCTCTTATGCACTTATTCCATATAATTAAACTAAAGGTATCTACGCAGCATCCAGCCTAGGGAAGGTTTGCCACTTGCAAATGTAGGTGGGTGATAGAAATGCTGCGCTGAATAAAGATAGTACTCTTTCCCTTACCAAAAGAATTTTATTATATATAATTAAGTTTACTTCTTTTTAACCATCCTCTTTACTACTTGCAAAAGTTTTTTAGTATCATCAAAATAAAATAATGTGCCTATTGTGAATGTCAATATAGATGTTGTGAACGTAACTTTTATTGCATATTTAAACCATTCCCAATATGAATCAATAATATTATATGGAAGTATATTAAAAATAAAAATTACTATTATTGAAATTATTGAATAAATTATAGTTCTTTTTACAAATATCCAAAAGTTTCTTTTGATTATATTTTTAGATAAATACTTTGCATATTGAAATGTTCGAAATAACATTGCACAAAAGGTGCCGATTGCTACCCCTATAATGCCGTAAAAATTAACCAACAAAATTGATAAAACAATATTTATTATTGCTTCTATAAAACTACCATTACGTGTTTGTTTATAATGTCCGGCTGCTAAAACAACGTCATTATAAGGAATCCTAATACAGTATACTGCTTGCGCAGCTATTAGAATATATGCAAATATCGGTCTATAATAATTGATATCTGTTACTCCTGCAGTATAAAGTGATATAAATGGCATAATCAGTAATGCTGTGCTTGTAAATAATATCGTAGATATTGCGAAAGAAATAAATTCAAAAACCTTAAAATTTCTATTTAACGCTTCATTTTCATTTTTAGCAATCATATTTCCAAATGCTGCTTCCAAACTTGAAGAAAAGGTAACCGTTAATGTTTTAATACTTGATATGATCATGAAATATACTGAATAGACTGAAACCTCTTTTATATTAGCAAACAGTGTTAACACAGCTATATCTGTATTATTGTGTATTAAAAAAGCTATATGATGTCCTAGCCCGTCCCATCTCTGCTTAATCGCATCATTATCAGCATTACAATTCTTTATAATCTTATATTTTCTATTAACATACATATTCAATAAGATCGGTCTTATAACAAAAATAATTGAACTACCCAACTTTACAATGTGAATACTAGATCCAATTTTTATTAAGATTATAACTAAGATTGTATTAATAACCATTGTAATGATTTGAAGAATAGAA
>CAZMQY010000347.1:0-3793 GCA_964568335.1 uncultured Clostridium sp. | reverse complement strand
TTACAACCTGGGTGCTGAAAATGATACCTATGATCCAGGATTGGGAACCACTGTTGGCACAGCTACAGTTGTAAATCAAGTGTTTGAAGGTCTTATGAGATTGGATGATAAGAATCAGCCGGAGCCAGCTGTTGCTGAGAAGGTTGATTTTGATGCTGCAAATCCAACAAAGTACACTTTCCATTTAAGAAAGGATGCCAAATGGTCGGACGGACAGCCGGTAAAGGCTCAAGATTTTGAATATGCTTGGAAAAGAGTTTTAGAACCAGCTACAGCTGCAGGATATGCAAGCCAGCTTTATTATTTGAAAAATGGTGCTAAATATAATGGAAAGGAAGCTAAAGCTGATGATGTAGGAGTTAAAGCTAAAGATGATTATACATTGGAAGTTGAACTAGAAAGTCCCACTCCATACTTCCTTCAATTATGTACACTTCCAACACTTATGCCTGTTAGAAAGGATATTGTAGAAAAAGATAAAGAGAAATGGGCTACTAAGGCGGAAACATATATAGGGAATGGACCATTTAAAATGACTGGATATACTCCGGATAAAGAAATTCTTTTTGCTAAGAATGATAATTATTGGAATAAGTCTAAGGTTAAGCTTGATAAGATGAAGTTTGTTATGATAGTCCAGGCAACATCTGCGCTTGCTGCATTTGAAACTGATGAAGTAGACTATATTGATTCTATACCAAACAACGATATGCCAAGGCTTACAAAGGATGGCAAGGTAGTAACCTTACCTTATATAGGAACTTACTACATTAGTATAAATAATAAAAAAGCTGGTCTAGACAATGCTAAGGTTAGAAAGGCTTTATCACTTGCTATAGATAGACAAATACTTATCGATAAGGTTTGGCAGGATCCTCGCAAACCAGCAACAGGTTTTGTACCTTTTGGCTTTGCAGACAGTGATTCTTCTAAGCAATTTAGAGAAATTGGCGGAGATATGATACCTGCAAAAGGTAATGTAGAAGAAGCTAAGAAACTTTTGGCAGAAGCTGGTTACCCAGATGGAAAAGGTTTCCCAGTTGTAGAATATGCTTATAACAATGACGAAACACATAAGAAAATAGCTCAAGCAGTTCAAGATATGTGGAAGAAAAATTTAGGCATTGAAGTTAAGCTTAACGAAGTTGAATGGAAGGTATTTACTCCACAAAGAAGAGCTGGGAACTATTATATCGCTAGAGATGGGTGGATAGGTGATTATATGCATCCAATGACAATGCTTGACATATTCGTTAGTAAGGATGGAAATAATCATCCTCAATACAGCAATCCTAAATATGATGAACTTATTTTAGGAGCAAAACAGGAAAAGGACGCGAATAAGTCAATGAAAATGCTGCATGATGCTGAAAAGATACTTATAGAGGAAGATATGGCGTTAATACCTGTTGCTTTTTATGTTAGCAATGTTGCATGCAAATCATATTTAAAGGGTGTGCGCAAGACTCCTGTTGGTATGATGTATTTTGATAGAGCTTATGTTGAAGGAAAGTCAGTTAAAAAATAATTCGTTTATTTAATCAGGGGAGAGTATTTCCCCTGATTATTTTCTTATCAATGAATAAAGAGGAACCTCTAGGTTAAACTAAAAGGTATGTAATCAAGTTTTTGTTTAATCGGAGGGGAATTATATGGGAAGAACACCGCTTAAGAAAGTTATCAAAGCTAAATTAAAATCTAATAGAGAGCTAACAGAACTTGAAAAGATAAGAGAAAAAATAAAGTACGAAATAGCTGGAGAGCTTGGACTGAAGGAGAAGGTGGATAAGTACGGCTGGAGCGGTCTCACCGCCGAAGAAACAGGAAGGATAGGCGGAATGATGACAAGAAGGAAAAAGGAGCTTAATCTTCCTAAAAATAAAGAAATAATTATGAGTGACGGATATATGGATTTCACATATGAAAACAAGTAAAAAATATTGACTTAGAGTCAGAAAATATATAATATTAGTTTGGATATAAAAACAGCAAGGAGAGGAAGGATTGGAAAATGAATCAATATAAGGACTTTGCTGCTATTTATGACGAACTTATAAATAAAGACATAGATTATTCTGCGTGGGCTAATAAAATCTTGGATATTTGCAGCGCTTTAGGGATTGATAAAAGAGATTATCTTGATTTAGCTTGTGGAACTGGGAACATGACGGAAAAGCTTGCTAAACATTTTAAAAACACTTGGGCTGTAGATATGTCAAGTCAAATGCTTACTGAGGCTGAAACTAAGCTTAGAACTTCTAATATTAAGGCTAAGTTTGTATGTCAGGATATTTGCAGTTTAAAGCTAAACAATAAATTTGATTTAATTACCTGCTGTCTTGATTCTACTAATTATATTTTAGATAGAGAGAAACTTGAGAATTACTTGTACGGAGCCTTTAGTCATTTAAAGGATAATGGGATATTTATCTTTGATATAAATTCCTATCATAAGCTTACTAATATATTAGGCAATAATATCTTTACTTTTGATAGTGATGATGTAGTATATATATGGGAAAACTTTTTAGAGGATGATATTGTGCAAATGAACCTTACCTTCTTTGTTAAGGAAAACTGCCTATACAGAAGATTTGACGAGGAGCACTTTGAAAAGGCCTATAAGGAAGAGTTTCTAGAAAATTTATTAAATAAAATAGGCTTTAAAATTCTTGAAAAGTTAAATAATTATGAGAGCATACTTATAGATGATAACTGTGAAAGAATAGTATATGTTTTGGCTAAAAAATAAAATTTGACTAAAGCGAGGTAAACCATGAGAGATAAAATAATAAGAGCTACTGCTCAAAATGGAAGCGTAAGAATATTCGGGGCTATAACAACCGAACTAGTGGATAAGGCAGTTAAGATACATGGCTGTGCGCCTACTGCAGCTGCAGCTCTTGGAAGAATGCTTACCGCGGGAAGTATTATGGGAGCAATGCTGAAGTCTGAAAGAGAAACTTTAACACTTCAGATATCTGGAGGGGGAGAAGCTAAGGGTATTGTGGTAACAGCCTATTCTAACGGCAAAGTAAAAGGTTATATTGGAAATCCAGAGGTTGACCTGCCAGCAAACAGCAAAGGCAAGCTTGATGTGGGTGGAGCCATTGGTTTAAACGGCAACCTTCTTGTAATAAGAGATATGGGCCTTAAAGAGCCTTATGTTGGTCAGGTACCTATTTACTCAGGGGAAATTGGAGATGATTTAGCTTATTACTTTACTACTTCTGAGCAAACGCCTTCTGCTGTTGGACTTGGAGTGCTTGTGGATAAGGATTTAAGCATAAGCTCTGCTGGAGGCTTTATTATACAAATGATGCCTGGTGCAAGTGAGCTTGTGGCTGATTTAATTACATATAGACTCGAGGAAATTCCTTCCATAACAGAAATGATAGAAAAGGGTATGAGCATAGAAGAAATATTAGAGTTCATATTCGAAGATATGGATTTAAATATATTAGATGGCCTAGTACCAAGTTTTGAATGCGACTGTTCGAGAGAAAGAGTTGAAAAGGCGCTAATAAGCATAGGAAGGAAGGACCTAGAGGAGATATACTCAGAGGGTAAAGAAGAAGAAATCAAATGCCATTTTTGCAATAGTAACTATGTTTTTACAAGCAGTGAAATCGGAGAACTTTTGAAGAGAATTTAACGTAAAGTGGATAATTTGTGCAAAAAAAATATTGACAATTAGTTTATAACATTATATAATCATAATTGTCTTGAGAAACTTTGTGGGCGCATAGCTCAGCTGGGAGAGCATCTGCCTTACAAGCAGAGGGTCACAGGT
>CAZMQY010000346.1:0-3815 GCA_964568335.1 uncultured Clostridium sp. | reverse complement strand
AAGGATGAGAGGAAACGTATGAAGAAAGGAGAAAATATACTGCCAATGGTGATCAGCTTAGTAGGAATTATTCTATAAATTCATATGCACAAAATATTAAGGAAGATGGTGACAGTAATTTGTTTAATTCATGGGTGTCAGATAATGGAAATGGTACATATACAAACCCGATAATGTGGGGTGACTACCCTGACAATGATGTGATCCGAGTAGGGGATGACTACTACATGATTTCTACCAGTATGAACATGATGCCTGGTTGTCCGATAATGAAATCAAAGGATTTGGTTAACTGGGAATATTGTGGATATTGTGTTGAAAGTATGAGTGATCCTACATACAATTTTGAGGGAGGAGACGAATACAATGAAGGACCATGGGCAACAAGTCTAAGGTATAATAATGGAGTATTTTATGTCTTATTCAACTCAAACAGAACTGGAGCTTATATTTGTACCGCTACAGATCCTGCTGGACCTTGGGCCATGACAGCATTAGGTGTACAATTGTATGACCCAGGCATGTTCTTTGACGACGATGGAAGAGTATATGTTGTACACGGACAAAGTACTCTATATTTAACTGAATTGAATGCTGACTGCAAGTCTGTTAAGACATATAATCAGGAAATTCATGTTTGTACAAGCGGTTATTATTGTGAAGGATCCAGAGTATATAAAAGAAACGGATACTATTATATTTTAAACACACCTACATGGTCTAAGGGATCAAAGAAGGAAGTGGCTCACAGAGCCAAGAGCCTAACGGGACCCTTTGAGGAAGTAGATATCATGGCAAGCTTCATGAACTGGACCGGCGGCGGTGTACATCAAGGAGCTATAGTGGATACACCATCCGGTGAATGGTGGGCCATTATATTCCAAGACAGATATCCTTTTGGACGAGTGCCAACTCTTCAGCCGGTAACATGGATCAATGATTGGCCGTATATGGGATTAAACGACAGTGGAGAAGCTGTAGTAACATACAAAAAACCTGATGTAGGGGGAACGTACCCGATAAAGGTTCCAGCTACTTCCGATGAATTTAATTCTACAACATTAGGACTTCAATGGCAGTGGAACCACAATCCTGATAATAGCAAGTGGTCTCTTTCAGAAAGACCAGGATACATGAGGCTGAAAACTGCAACAGTAACATCTGACCTTCAATATGCAAGAAATACTTTGACACAAAGGGTTCAAGGACCTGAATGTACAGCTGTTATCAAGATGGATATCACAAATATGGAAAATGGTGATGTGGCAGGCTTAACTCTCATCGAAACAGCAAATAACTTTATTGGGGTAAAAAAAGTCAATGGAGTTAAGAGCATTATTTTGAGTGATATGGGGAATGAAATAGCATCCGCAGCTTTTACAGGAAATGAAATTTGGTTCAAAGCGGAGATTCCCAAGCTATCTGTAAAAACGAACTATTATTATAGTACTGATGGTGTGAATTTTACACAACTTGGAGATCCGCTAGAAATGCATCATTCAGGATACGTAGGAGTAAGGTTCGGCATATTTAATTATGCAACTTCTGCTCTTGGTGGTTATGTAGATATAGACTGGTATCATTTCAATTCAGAAGATCATTACGGGAATCTGTTTACGGTAGGTCAAACAATCGAAGCAGAGCGCTATGACGATAAATCAGGATGCAGCTTTGAGTGGGCTACTGACCAGATAATTGGCGGAAAAGATCAGGATATATGTTCAATCACAAATAATGCTTGGCTACAGTTTGACCAAATTAATTTTGGCAGTGGAGCAACAAGCTTCGATGCAAGAGTTGCAAGTGGGGCAAGCGGCGGTAGTATTGAAATAAGACTAGATAGCCCAACTGGCACTTTGCTTGGTACCTGTGCAGTCAACAGTACCGACGGATGGCAGAACTGGACAACCAAATCCTGTAGTCTTAGCGGCGCGACCGGTAAGCAAAAGGTATATCTTGTATTCAAAGGTGGAAGCGGAAATCTTTTCAATTTGAATTGGTTCAGGTTCAACAACTGAACATCTACCTTATCTTAGAAGAAAGAGGATGACTTTCTTTCAATGCTAGAAAACGTAAATAAAAAAAGCCAGCATTAAATGAACTGCTCCCTGTCAAATAGACAGTGGAAGTAATAAAAATCACCGAAGTACCAATCGAAATGGTTGGTACTTCGGTGATTTTTAGTGCACAGACACCAGAGAGATAGTTACGGTATTCGAGTTTAATGTCAATTTCCAGCTATATATCATACTTATATGCCTTGTCCATGGTAAACCCGCGTCCTTTTACCTCATTAACTTGGTTTATAATCATAAAAGCCTTAGGATCTATGGATAGAACAAGCTTATTAAGCTTAGGCAGTTCACGGTTTGAAACTATTGTAAGTATCACTAAACTTTTATCGTGACAATATCCTGTTTCACCATGAATTAGAGTAGAGCCTCTATCTAGATTCTGTATAATCAATTGATTAATTTCTTCATATTTTTCACTAATTATTTTTACTTGTGTACTAGATTTCCCTAGTATCAGTACTCTATCCAATACTGTAGTATAAATAAGCACTAATAGAATTCCATAGAGAACCTGTTCCTTATTAGCAAAAAGCATTTGTGACAGCAGAATAGTGAAATCAAAGGCATACATTGCTAGGGAAACAGAAATACCAAGCTTTTTATTAAGAACTAGCGGAGGTATATCCATGCCGCCGGTGGATGCTCCTGCTTTAATTACCAGTCCAATGCTAAAGCCAATCATAATACCGGCATAAATAGCAGATAGTAAGTGGTCAGAAGTTAAGTCCTTAAGTAAAGGCATATTCTGAAAGATACCTAAGATAAATGGAAAGTAGAAGGTACTAATTAATGAAGCAAGAGCAAATGATTTTCCAAGGACTACTGCTCCCAAGAGAAACATTGCTATATTAAAAATTGAGACAAATACTCCAATAGGAATACCAAATTGATGATAAAATAATAATGCCAATCCTGTAGTTCCTCCGGTAATTAAGCCGTTTGGCATAATAAAGGCTGTAACTGCCAAAGCAATAATGGTATTTCCTATTAGAATTAAACCTATGTTTTTGAAAATTGCTAAATATCTCTTATCCATATAAAACTACTCCTTAAAAAATGCAAATTACAAAGCGCAGCTTTTGTTAAAAAAGGACGCTGAAATTGTATGTTAAAACTTATATACATATAATTTGGGTATAACAAGTTTTTGGTTCATAATATTTGACAATAACACTCAAAATTCTAACATTTTCCTCGAGAAATGTAAAGCTGAAGGCGGGAAGCAATAAATAACCAGTAGTTAATTCTATGCAAGGTTAATATAGAAAAGGGAACATATATTGATTCCAGACAGTATAATATATAGTAACAAAAAGAAATTCCTCATTATAATATAGTAAGATATATAAATAATCTTTATATTGGAGGTATGGAATGGAAGTTATTATTATTGTAATTTTTGTTTTTTTTGCAGTATTAATATCTATTGCCCAGCATAAGAGCCATAAACGAAAGATTACAGAGAAAATACATTCCATAGGTGGAGAAATAGTTAACATAGAGAGGAAAGCCTTTTATAGTGGTCCATTTTTGATGTCAGGAAAAGGAAGCATAGTGTATAGAATTGAATATAGAAAAGATAGTGACCTAAAAGAAGGCTGGGTAAAGTTTGGAAATTTATTCGGACCTGATTGGAAACTATAGTATGTTTAAGATAAGTGTTGATATTATGCAGGGGAATTACGTCTAGGAAAGCTTCGCTGCGCAAACAAGACTAAAACTTCTTTTAGCTTAATCTAC
>CAZMQY010000345.1:0-3829 GCA_964568335.1 uncultured Clostridium sp. | reverse complement strand
AGGGGGAGTACAAATGAAAACCTATCCTCTAGAATCTATAACGCTTGATCAGGCTAAGAAGCTTCAATTCAAGCTAATTGATGCAATAACAAGTGAATTTAGAGGGAAAGAAATATTAAACTTGGGAGATTTGGGGGTAGTACCTGGTATTAATAAGCCAGCAACCACTTTTAAGGTTGAAAAAGTTCTAGCTAGGTTTTTTGAAGCTGAGGAAGTGGCACTGGTTAGAGGAGCAGGCACAGCTGCTATAAGATGGGGACTTTACAGCATGGTTAAGCCTGGTGATAGCTTATTGATTCATGATGCACCTATTTATCCCACAACTAAAGTTACTATAGAGTCTATGGGGATAAATTTAGTAATAGCGGATTTTAATAAGCCGGAAAATATATTAGAAGCATTGAAAACTAATAAAGTTCAAGGAGCTCTAATTCAATATACAAGACAAAAACTTGAAGATAGCTATGAAATTGGTAGTGTAATAGACACTATAAGAAATTTCGATAACAATATTGCCATTTTGACAGATGATAATTACGCTGTTATGAAGGTGAAGGGCATTGGAGTTCAGCACGGAGCAGACCTTTCTGCCTTCTCTCTTTTTAAGCTTTTGGGGCCTGAAGGAATTGGCTGTGTTGTAGGTAAGAAAGATTATGTAAGAAAAATTATAAACAGCAACTATTCAGGAGGCGGCCAGGTTCAGGGGTATGAAGCATTGGAAGCATTAAGAGGGCTTGTTTATGCTCCCGTAGCTCTTGCTATTCAATCAGAAGTAAATGAAGAAATAGTCAGCCGTCTTAATAAAGGTGAAGTAAAGGAAATAAAAAAAGCATTTATAGCTAATGCTCAGTCAAAGGTAGTTCTAGTGGAGTTTGAAAAGGATATAGCAAAAGAGGTGCTTAGAGAGGCAGAATTATTGGGAGCTGCACCAAATCCTGTTGGAGCAGAATCCAAGTATGAATTCGTGCCTATGTTTTACAGGGTGTCTGGCACCTTTAGAGCTGCAGATAAAACCTTGGAAAACAGAATGATCAGAATAAACCCAATGAGAGCAGGGGTAGATAGCGTTATAAGGATACTAAGGCAGGCATTAGAAAGAGTATGACAAAAGGGGGAGAGGGATTTGTTCTTAGATGTAACTATGAGAAGAAACCCAAACTTAATAAAAGCAGCCTTTGAGTTACATCAGGAAGGCAAAATTAGTCCGGATACCTATGTTTTAGATTTGGACGCAATAATAGATAATGCTAAAAAAATAAAGTCTGAAGGAGATAAATACGGTGTGAAGCTGTACTTCATGACAAAACAATTCGGGAGAAATCCTTTTATTGCCAAAGAGTTAATGAAGTTAGGTTTCGAGGGAGCGGTAGCGGTAGATTATAAAGAGGCGGAAGTTTTAGCAGAAGCAGGAGTCAACATTGGCAACGTAGGGCATTTGGTTCAAGTACCATCTAATAAAGTAGAGGCTATGCTTCTGAGAATGCCTGAAGTTATCACAATATACTCCAAAGAAAAAGCAAATGAGATTTCGAAGGCAGCCTGTACGCTAGGAATAGAACAAAAGATTATGCTGCGGGTAATAGATAATAATGATGTGTTGTATCCGGCTCAATATGGTGGTTTTTATCTACAAAATCTGGAGGAGGAAGTAAGAGAGTTAATGAAGCTTCCTAATTTAAAGTTACATGGTATTACTAGCTTTCCATGTTTTTTGTATGATAACAACCTGAAGAAAATAAAAGCAACCCCAAATATCAATACCATAATAAAGGCAAAGTCTTTAATTGAAGATAAGTTTTTAATTAGATTGAAACAGGTTAATCTTCCATCTGCAACATGTACAAGAAATATAAAAGAAATAGCCAGATTTGAGGGAACTCATGGTGAACCTGGGCATGGATTGTTAGGAACAACACCTCTTCATGCTGCAGAAGATGCAGAAGAAATACCTGGAATAGTATATGTAAGTGAGGTATCTCATAACCTTGGTGAATATGGATATATCTATGGAGGCGGGTATTACAGGCGTTCACATATGAAAGAAGCACTAATTGGAAGCTCTATATACCAGTGTACCAGATTTTCACTAGCAGAAATGGATGATAGCAGCATAGATTATTACCTTACCTTTAATGGAAATTCAAGAGTAGGCAGTACGGCTGTACTAGCATTTCGAACTCAAGTTTTTGTAACAAGAAGCGAGGTAGCCATAGTAAAAGGAATAAAGGATGGAAAACCAAAGGTTATGGGTATATACAGCAGTTTGGGTAAATTATTAAGAGAGGAGAGTTAAATGGGAAGATTTATAGTTATTGTTTTAGATGGTTTTGGCATAGGCTATACAGATGATGTAAAAGAAGTAAGACCTCAGGATTTTGGAGCAAATACTTTTAAGCATATATTGAAGAAAGTACAGCTGCTTAAGCTTCCAACCCTTGAAATGCTTGGAGTTATGAATGCGCTAGGCTGCGAATCGGAGAAGATGAAATACAGTTTAAATGCTCTTTATGGAATCTCTAATCTCATGCATTTTGGAGCAGATACTTTTCAAGGGCATCAGGAGATTATGGGAACAAAACCTAAAAAACCTAAAATACAGCCCTTTTCTGAAGTTATAGATAAAGTTTATACAGCTCTTATTTCAGAGGGATATAAGGTGGAGTATCTGGGAAACAAGCTTAAGTTTTTACTTGTAAACGGGTGTGTAACTGTGGGGGATAATTTGGAGGCGGACTTGGGTCAGATTTATAATCTTACAGCAGCGCTAGACCTTATAGATTACGAAGAGGTTTTAAAAATTGGCAAAGTTGTTAGAAAAGAAGTTGATGTTTCAAGGGTTATACCATTTGGCGGAAAGAACGTTAGTATAGATGAAATACTTGATGCCGTAGAGGAAAAAGAAGATAAATATATAGGAATTAATGCTCCAAAGTCTGGTGTATATAATGAAACCTATCATGTTATTCACTTAGGCTATGGGGTTAATCCGGAGACTCAGGTGCCGACTATACTTGGAAAAGCCGGGATTCCTGTAACCTTACTGGGAAAAGTAGCAGATATAGTTGAAAACAAATATGGTGAAAGTATATCTTGCGTAGATACTGAGCAGGTTCTGAAGCTTACTTTAGATGCAATGAAGAAAGTAGAAACAGGATTTATTTGTACAAATGTTCAAGAAACAGATCTTTCAGGACATGCTGAAGACCCTTATAGATATGCAAATAAGCTCCTAATAGCAGATAAGTATATAGAAGAAATTATAAGCTATATGAATAAGGATGATATACTAGTTATCATGGCTGACCATGGAAATGACCCAACCATAGGACACAGCCATCATACAAGAGAAAAAGTTCCGCTATTAATACATGACAGTTATGCTAGCACAGGGTTTATCGGGCATAGAGATAGTCTTTCCGATGTTGGAGCTACAGCTTTGGAGTATTTTAAGTTGAAAGGAACTGAAAATGGAAGGTCTTTTTTGAAGAATATCGTGAAAAACATTATATAAAAGTTCGAGTTGATTGATCTTGTAATTCTAATAAAGATGGTTTACTGGAATAATAAGAATGTCACCAATTCAATAATTTATGACAAGACCATGTGAAAGGATGAATTGTCTAAACCAAAGCAACTCATCCTTATTTTTTCATTCATTTTTCCATCCTTTCCAAAATCCTATAAAACTTCAATGTATCAGCTTCTTTCCTTCTAAAGAAGTTAAAGATATATATTCTTAACTTCTTATTATTAAAAAATCAAATTATGATAACGCTTGAACATCAATAATATCAACGAAAATCACAACACATTTTTCATTGATTGAAAT
>CAZMQY010000344.1:0-3833 GCA_964568335.1 uncultured Clostridium sp. | reverse complement strand
CACTGCATCTGCAATAGGCTCATTAAAATCATCACCATCAACAAGTACTGTGTAAAAGGCTGTTATAGATCCTTTATCAGACATGCCAGAGCGCTCCATAAGCCTAGGAAGCATAGCGAATACAGAGGGAGTATATCCCTTTGTTGCAGGCGGCTCTCCAATAGCTAGACCTACTTCTCTTTGCGCCATGGCAAATCTTGTAACGGAATCCATCATTAAAATTACTTTCTTGCCCTGATCTCTAAAGTATTCTGCTATAGCTGTAGCTGTAAAGGCTCCTTTCAATCTAACCAAGGCTGGTCTGTCCGAGGTAGCGCAAACAATAACTGATTTTTTAAGGCCTTCTTCTCCAAGATCTCTCTCAATGAAATCAAGTACTTCTCTGCCTCGTTCACCTATAAGTGAAATTACGTTAACATCAGCCTCTGCATACTTTGCAATCATACCTAAGGTTGTACTCTTTCCAACACCGCTGCCAGCAAAAATACCAACCCTTTGACCCTCACCGCAGGTTAAGAATCCATCAATAGCCCTAACTCCAGTAGGAAGTATGTCTTTAATTCTCTTTCTCTTAAGTGGGTCTGGAGGGTCTCTGTCCAGTTGATAAGGAATTCCGCCTTTAAGCTCATCATCATTTAAGGGGCTACCCAAACCATCTAAAATTTTTCCTAAAAGGTCATCAGAGCAATTTATGCTCATAGGCTTTCCTTCAGCTACAACCCTACAGCCTGGAGCAATGCCAATCAGCTCCCCAAGAGGCATGAGAATAATATTATCCTCTTTAAAGCCTACAACCTCACAGGTAATAGGATCATTATTTTCATTGTATATTGTGCAAACCTCTCCTACAGAGGCTCTTATGCCTTCTACCTCGATGGTTAGTCCAATAATCTTTTTGACCATTCCCTCAACGTATATGAAGTTAGTACCTTTAATCTTTTCTTTAAGACCCTGATAATTCAATAAAAGCATAATTATTCCCTTTCTTCAAGAATTTCTTCAAGCCTTTGAAGCGCATAATCTATGCCAACTATAACCTTGCCATTACCCTTATCAATGACTGCATTTCCTGCTTCTAAGCTATTATCCTCTACAATGAATATATCTCCTGTAAATCCCAACTTAGCTTTCCAGTCCTTTGATTGCTTCTTCAGCTCACTGGTATGGCGGCTATTACATCTTATAATGAAATTTTTAGAGCGCTTTGATGCCTCAAGTGCTTCATATATCATACTATTTATAGAATCCTCAGCTTCTATCTCTTTTCTAAGAACAGTATTAGCTATAGTTAAAACAAGGTCTTTAATGTCCTTTTCTTTACTTTGCAAATAAGCCTCATACTCTGCTTTTGCACTTTCTAGCAGATTCATGGCAGAAGCCACAATAGCTTCCCCTTCAAGTTTAGCCTGCTTCATAGTTTCATCATAGGCTACGCTGTAACCTTCGCTATGGCCAAGCTCAAAAGCTTCATTTTTCAGCTGTTCTGCTCTTATAAGTGCGTCCTCTTCTATATTTTTTGCTTCCTCGTAAGCCTTAATGAGTATTTGCTCTTTTTTTCTTCTGGCATTTTCTAAAATGCTTTTTGCCAAGCTTTCATAGCTTTCAATATGGCTTTTAGCTAAAGCTTCACTTTCAGCTTTTATTGCTCCTGCTTCATCCATGGTAACAATTTCTCTGTTGCCTGTATTTTTTATACTGTTATTTTTTATAACATTATAGGATGATTGCATCTTCGCCACCTCTGGATATTACAATCTCACCTGCTTCATCAAGTCTTCTTATTACTGCAACTATTTTCTGCTGTGCCTTTTCAACATCCATAAGTCTTACTGGACCTAAGAATTCCATATCTTCCTTCAAGGCACCAGAAGCTCTCTTTGATTGGTTTCTAAAAATAGCGTTAGCCACTTCTTCCGAGCAACCCTTAAGTGCAAGAGCAAGCTCCTTTGTATCAATCTCTCTAAGCACCCTTTGAATGGACACATCATCAATTGTAATGATATCCTCAAATACAAACATAGATTCCTTAATCTTTTCAGCAAGCTCTGCATTTTCCTTCTCCAAGCCTTCTGTAATATTCTTTTCCGTAGTTCTGTCCACCTGATTTAAAATATCAACAAGCGTTTGAACTCCGCCAATAACTGTCATATCTGATCTGACTACACTAGAAAGCTTTGAGTCAAGAACCTTCTCAATCTCTTTAACTACAGCTGGAGATGTATTGCTCATTGAAGCAATCCTAAATGCTACTTCGGATTGAATATCCTCAGGCAGCTCTGATAATATCTGAGCTGCTTTATCAGCCTGTAAATAGCAAAGCACAAGTGCTATGGTTTGAGGATGCTCATTGGAAATAATATTTAAAAGCTGATGAGCATCGGCCTTTCTAGCAATAGAAAAAGGTCTGAACTGCTGAGTAGCCTCAGAAACCTTGTCCATTATTTCCTTAGCCCTTTGCATTCCAAGTGCCTTTCCTAAAAGTGTCCTTGCATATTCCATTCCACCCTCTATAATAAAGTCCTTGGCCTTATTAATTTGAATAAACTCATCTAGTATTTCATCCTTCTGTTCTGATCGGACAGAGGTTATATTTGCAATTTCATATGTAATCTTTTGAATTTCAGACTCCGGAAGTTTTTTTATTATTCCTGAAGCTGCATCCGGTCCCAAGGTAATAAATAAAATGGCCGCCTTTTGTACGCCGTTAAGTTTTGTTTCTCTAGCCATTATCTATCACCTCTCATCCTCCGCCAGCCAAGACTTAATAATATCAGCAACTTGGTCAGGCTTTTCGCTTGCATATCTCTTAATTTCACTTTCTATATGAGCTCTCTCCCCATTTTTGCCTTTGTCAAAATCAATAGGCTTATAGGCTACATTCGGCTCATCATCTAAAAGCACGTCAATTCCTTTAGGAGCAAGCATTGCCTCAATTTGTTCCTCCTGCAGCGAACGCTTTTTGCCTTTTCTAAATAATGCTATTATCAATAATAAAATTGTAATTGCAGCTGCTCCACCTATGGCAAGTCTGGTATAAAGCTTTGTTCTTGCAGCCTTATCCTCTGAAAGCTTTAAATCATCAACAGCTTTTTTAGCAGCTTGAAGATCCGAATCGTCAAATTTTAGACCTTCAACATTTATAGAGTCTCCTCTTTTTTCATCAAAGCCAATTGTTCCCGCTACCAAACCTCTGATTTGTTCCTTTAAAGCATCATCTAAATTGCCATCGATAATAACAGAAGAGGTAATCCTCTTCACGGAGCCAGGAGCCTTTACAGTTTTAGTTTCAGTTTTGCTTGTTTCATAATTTTTTGTTTCTTTTTCATAAGTTACATTACCTTCGGTTGTAGTAGTGTTTTGACCTGGTGTATTATTTGTCATATTGTTATCTACTGGACTCTGGGATGGTCTAGTAGTTGTATTTCCATTTGTGTTTCTTTCGTATTGCTCGCTTACAATAGTACCCTTGGGATCAACTGTATTGGTAACGCTTTGAACAGCATCAAAATCCAAATCTGCATTAACCTTAACTGTAACCTTATTTTTAAAAGGCTTGGAAAGCTGCTCCATAACCTTTCCTTCCAAAAGCTTTTCATAGTCCTTTTTAAGCTGCTGCTGTTTTTCAGAAGCATTATTAAGAGACAGATTGTCCTCGTTAAAGATATCCTTGCTTAAAAGTCTTAACTTATCATCAATAACCTGTACATTTTCTTTTGGTAAGTTCTTAACACTTCCAGACACAAGTGAAACTATTGATTTAACCTGCTCCTGGTTCAAGGCTTGTCCAGATATCATAATAAGTGTTACAGAAGCACTTGCAGGAGTTGAATCCT
>CAZMQY010000343.1:0-3842 GCA_964568335.1 uncultured Clostridium sp. | reverse complement strand
GATACGAAATATTATTTGTTATGTTATAATATATGAGTTTTTACATGTTATACTTAACAAAATAAGTTTGTAACTATTTTGTTAAAAAATCTTATTTTCACCAAACAATAATTATTATTTGTTATTATATTCATATGCTCAGTTTTAATAATTCCTGTGTTGGGAATTATAAGTTTAGAAAATATTTTTAACTTTAAGAAGGAAGGTGAGTTTTTTGAACATGGATAATATAGATATTTCCTGTGTCCTGGTAATCTTTGGCGGTACAGGAGATCTAACACACAGAAAGCTGCTCCCTGCTATTTATAATCTTAAGCATAGCGGAAAGCTTCCTGATAATTTTGCTATGGTTTCAATTGGCCGTAAGGAAATAAGCCAGGATGAATATAGAGAGCAGGTGTACAAATCAATAAAAAACTATTCTCGCTTTAAAGCTATAGACGAAGGACTATGGGAAGATATAGCAAGTAGATTATACTATAGGCGCTTTGCCTTTGAAGATAGTTCTGGCTATGAAAGCCTTAAAGTGTTTTTGGATAGTATAGACAGGGACTACGGAACTAAAGGCAACAGAATCTTTTATTTAGCTGTAGCTCCCGAATATTTTGGTTCTATTACAGATGAACTCTATAAACAGCATATGATTATTAATGAAAATTCCTGGCAAAGGCTTATAATAGAAAAGCCCTTTGGAAGAGATTTATCCTCAGCACAGAAGCTAAACAATAAGATAAACGGTGTTTTTGGTGAAGAAAATACCTATAGAATTGACCATTATCTTGGAAAAGAAATGATCCAAAGCCTTATGGTTTTGCGTTTTGCAAATTCAATCTTTGAGCCTCTTTGGAACAACAAATACATTGACAATATTCAAATCTCTTCTAGCGAAACAGTAGGTGTAGAAAATAGAGGCGGCTATTATGAGCATTCTGGTGCACTTAAGGATATGGTTCAAAATCATATGCTTCAGCTTTTAACCTTAACTGCAATGGAACCACCTGTTAATTTAAACTCTTCCTCTATAAGGGATGAAAAGATTAAAATACTTCGTTCCTTAGAGGAGATTACTCCGAAAAAAATTAAGCAGGACATTATAAGAGGTCAGTACGGAGAAGGTATCGTAAATAATACAAAGTTAATTGGCTATAGGCAGGAGGAAAAAGTTTCACCTTCCTCCAATACTGAAACCTTTGTAGCTTTAAAGCTTCATGTAGAAAACTTCAGGTGGGCTGGAGTACCTTTCTATATCAGAACAGGCAAAAGAATGAAAACTAAGTCCACAGAAATCATAATTCAGTTTAAGTCTACTCCAAAGGTTTTATACTCAAAAGAATTCAATAACCTAAGTCCTAACCTTCTAGTAATCGGAGTGCAGCCTCGAGAAGGTATTACTTTTAAATTTAATACAAAAAGACCAGGTACTGAGAATCTTGTCATTCCTGTAGATATGGATTTTTGTCAAACATGTCAATTCGAAAGCAATACTCCTGAAGCTTATGAAAGGCTTATTTACGATGTTATGAATGGCGACAATACTTTGTTCACCAGTTGGAAAGAAGTTGAATATTCCTGGAAATTTGTTGACAACATCTCTTCAAAGTGGGGAGATAATAATTTGGTTCTGCCTAATTATGAAGCAGGAAGCTTCGGTCCTAAGGAAGCAGATGAGCTTCTTGCCAGGGATAACAGGCATTGGTGGAACTTCACTTGATAAAAAAATTATTGGCACTAGTTGCCAATAATTTTTTTATGTTTTTACTTCATAAAGACTTCTAATCTTTTTTATATTACCATTTTAAGTTATAATAGAAAATAAGGCTAATTTCTTAAATAAAACATATATATATTATGAAAGAAGGGAATAAATTGACTGAAAAAAAAGTTTCACCAAAGCTTATAAAAAAAAGACTTGCCCTGGTGTACTTTGTTATTTTGATTCTTTTTTTGGGACTTGCTTCAAGATTAACCTATGTCATGGTTTTTGATACTAAGAAATTAAAACAAGTGGCCGCATCGC
This sequence comes from uncultured Clostridium sp., assembly GCA_964568335.1. GTDB lineage: Bacteria > Bacillota > Clostridia > Clostridiales > Clostridiaceae > Clostridium_AT. The sequence goes on along the minus strand of CAZMQY010000343.1, from coordinate 1,825 downwards.
AGTGGACAAGTGAGGATACTTTAGGCGCTAAACGAGGTAATATTTTAGATAGAAACGGAAATAACTTAGCTGTAAGTGCTGATGTATATAGAGTTGATTTTGACCTAACAACCCTTAGGAATACTCTTAAGGATAAAGATAAAAATAAATTTTCCTCTGACCTAGCTTCAATACTCAATATTAAACCTGAGGATGTTACTAAAGCCTTAAACAGAACCTTAGATAATGGACTTCCTGCAAGCTGGGCACCAGTTAAAAGAAAAGTTGAAAAATCAGAGGCCGATAAGGTTAAGGCCTTAAAGCTTTTTGGAATATTAGTCTCTTCAGACTCGAAAAGATTTTATCCTAGTGATAACTTTATCGCCCACGTTATTGGCCATATTGATGACGATGGAAAGGGCGTTTCTGGGGTTGAAAAGCAATATGATAAGGTTCTTGCAGGTGAAAAAGGCACACTCATTTATGAAAGAGACAGTGCAAGCAATCAGCTGTTCTTTGAAGATTCTCGCTATACAAAGCCTGTAGATGGAAAGAATGTTGTTCTTACCATAGATGAAGTCATACAAAAATATGCTGAAGATGTTGCTCAAAAAGCCTTAGAAGAAAACAAAGCAAATGGCGTTTCAATAATGGTTATGAATCCCAAGAACGGCGAAATATTAGCTATGGTAAGCAAGCCTGATTTTAATCCTAATGCTCCAAGACAAGGAGCTAAAACAAACAACGAGCTCTTTGATATGTGGAAAAATCGTCCTGTAACAACTTTATTTGAGCCTGGTTCCATATTCAAGGTTATTACCGCGGCTGCTGCAATGGAATACGGTACAGTTAAAGACAGCGATAGATTTGTGTGCGGCGGAAGCTTACAGGTAGCCAATAGAACTATAAGGTGCGCTAATACAAGCGGTCATGGAGTTCAGACCTTCTCAGAGATATTGCAAAATTCCTGCAATGTTGGCTTTATGCAGGTAGGGAAAAAATTAGGTGCAGAAAACTTGTATACCTTCATTCGAAAAATGGGATTTGGTCAAAAAACAGGCATTGATTTACCTGGAGAAGAAAGTGGAATTGTTCTTCAACCTAAAAATATGAATGAGGTGGATTTAGCAACAGAATCCTTTGGCCAAAGTGTTTCTGTAACTCAGGTGGCCTTTAATGCTATAGCTAATGGAGGGACTTGGATTAAGCCTCATGTTATGAAAAGTATTTCTAGCTATGACGAAAATGGAAAGCTAGTTACAGATAAGGCATATGATGACTTTCAAAAGAAACAAGTTTTAAATTCTCATTTAACCGAAACCTTAAGAGGATATCTGGAAAAGGTGGTTTCCAAAGGTGCTGGTTCAAATGCTTATATTAAAGAATACAACATAGGTGGCAAAACAGGCACCGCTCAAAAGGCAGTAAACGGTGTATACCAAGATAAAAAATATATATCCTCTTTCGCTGGGCTTGCACCTTATGAGGATCCAAAAATAACCTTAATTATAACTATTGATGAACCGGATGAGTCTAAATACTACGCTGGACAAACTGCTGCTCCCGCAGCTAAAGAGCTGTTTAACAACATATTTAATTACTTAGCAATAAATCCAAAGATACTTGATTGATGTAAATTTTCTAAATAAATTTAAAATAGGTTGTGTTATACTTTAAACTTGTATAAAATAAAATTAGCCTAATGTCCTAAACGACAGCGGAGGATATTTTCTTGGGGTGAATCCTGTTTGGTAAGGATGCTCTCGTCCTGAACCCGTCAACTAACTTCGCAGGCATAAAAGAGAGGTGCATTTATGAAAAAGTCATTGGCAATTATTATTTCCTC
>CAZMQY010000342.1:0-3848 GCA_964568335.1 uncultured Clostridium sp. | reverse complement strand
TTTGTTTTTTTTTAGCGGCAGTTTTTAATTTTTTTAATGCTTTCTTAGGAATTCTCCTGTTTCCTCCAAAACAGTAAGATCTGCCCCAGTGGAAGTATCAAACACCTCATCGAATCCCATCTTTCTAAGAGCGCCTACTATTTTCCCCATAACATTTTCTCCATTTTTGCACCCTAGTTCCTGACTGATTCCTACTCTTACAGCAGGGGCGATCTGAGCTATAACCTTTGTATTTTTATCGCTAAGCTCCTTCCAAAGCTTAACGGTATCATTTTTTACAACTATTGCCCCAGTAGGACATACCGCAGCACACTGACCGCAGCCAACACAATTAGATTCTGCTATAGGCTCATCAAAAGCAGTGCTCACACTCATCTTTGAGCCCCTCTTAACAAAATCAATAGCTCCAACATTCTGAACCTCATCGCACATCCTTACGCAATCGCCGCATAAAATACATTTGCTTTTATCTCTTACAATAGCTACAGAGGATCTATCTAATTCTCTATTTTCTGAGGTGTTATTGAATCTTATTTCCTTTATTCCAAAGCGCTGTGCTAAATCCTGCAGCTTGCAGTGACCATTTTTTTCACAGGTGGTGCAGTCTCTGCAGTGATTTGCTAATAGCAGCTCAAGAATCATTTTTCTATATTTTCTTAACCTTGGAGTATTTGTAAACACCTCCATGCCAGCCTTAGGAGGAGTTGAGCAGGCAGCTTCTATATCTCCCCATTTGTTTTCCACCATGCACATACGGCAAGCACCATAAACAGATAGCTCAGAGTAATAGCAGAAGGTAGGAAGCTCAATACCGGCTTTTCTAACTAATTCAAGAATATTCTTCTCATTATTTATCTCTACTGGTATGTTGTCTATTAACATAAATTGTCCATTCATTCCCCTAATCCTCCTTAATAGCCTTAAATGCGCAAGACTCTATACAAGCACCGCACTTTATGCACTTATCCTTATGAATAGTGAAAGGTTCCTTTATTTTTCCGGAAATCGCACCAACTGGACAAATTCTGGAACACTTTGAGCAGCCTCTGCAAAGCTCTTCTTCAATAAATATTGTTTTAAGCTTTCCACAGGTTTTTGATGGACACTTTTTATCTACTATATGAGTTTCATATTCGCTTCTGAAATTTTTTATTGTACTTACTACAGGAAAGGCAGCTGTCCTCCCAAGACCGCATAGTGCTGCCGCAGAAATTGTATCAGCCAGCTCTAATAGCAAATCTATATCCTCTAATTTTCCTTGACCGGAAACAATATTTTCAAGTATCTCCAGCATCCTCTTAGTGCCTTCACGGCAAGGAACACATTTACCGCAGGATTCATTTTGCGTAAAGTTCATGAAAAACCTTGCAACTTCAACCATACAGGTATTTTCATCCATAACTACAAGTCCGCCTGAGCCTATCATAGCTCCTGCTTTTTTAAGCGAGTCAAAATCCAGAGGTAAATCAAGATGTTCCTTTGTAAGACAACCGCCAGAAGGACCTCCTATCTGGACAGCCTTGAAGTCCTTTCCGCCTCTCATTCCTCCGCCTATATCAAATATTACCTCTCTTAAAGTTGTACCCATTGGCACCTCAATAAGCCCTGTATTTACAATATTTCCTGTTAATGCAAAGGCTTTTGTGCCTGGGCTTTTTTCAGGACCTATGGATTTATACCAATCTGCACCCCTAGTTATAATTGGAGGAACATTAGCGAAGGTCTCTACATTATTAAGCACCGTTGGTTTGCCAAAGAGCCCCTGCTCAACGGTTCTTGGCGGCTTTACTCTTGGCATACCTCTTTTACCTTCGATAGAGGCTGTAAGTGCGCTTCCTTCACCACACACAAAGGCACCTGCTCCCCTATTAATTTTAATGTCAAAGCTAAAATCTGTTCCAAGAATATTTTGACCTAAAATGCCATAGGTTTTTGCCTGACTTAAAGCATTGTTAAGTCTGCTTACTGCAAGAGGATATTCTGCACGCACATAAATATATCCCTCTTGAGCTCCACAAGCAATAGCAGCTATCATCATTCCTTCAAGCACTCTATGCGGGTCTCCCTCCATAATGCTTCTATCCATAAAGGCACCTGGGTCTCCTTCGTCACCATTGCATACAACATATTTTACTGCTTCCTGCTGGCGCTTTACTTGAGACCATTTTCGACCAGTAGAAAAACCACCGCCTCCCCGTCCTCTTAAGGTGGATTCCTCTATCTGCTTAATGATTTCCTCCGGGCTCATTTCAAACAATGCCTTTTGAAATGCACTATAGCCTCCTACAGCAAGGTACTCTTCTATTGAAGTTGCATCAATATGTCCACAGTGCTCAAGTGCAACTCTGGTTTGCTTCTTATAAAATGGAATTTCCTCTTGTTTTTTATATATTTTTCCCTCTTTTATATAAGCGAGTCTCTCAACACACTCATTATTAAGAATGGTCTTCTCTAGAATTTCTTCGCAATCCTCCGGCCTTACTTTAATATACAAATATCCCCAAGGTTCGATTCTTACAAGAGGTCCCATTTCACAAAAGCCATGGCAGCCGCTTTTTTTGATTCCAACAGCCTCATCATGAGGTTCTTTTTCTAAGCTTACAGCACAGTTTATTCCCTTCTCTTCCATCAGTTCTATGAACGTTTGATAAATATTTAACGCTCCGCCCGCCACGCATCCCGTTCCAGCGCATATGAGAATCTTCTTGCTTTGAAGTTTAAGTCTGTTTTTATATCCCTCTTCCATATTGATTAGTTCGTTTCTATTAAGAAGCATATTAATTTTCCTCCTTAATGGTATTTAAAAGCTCTACCGCCTTTTCCGGCGTCATGGCGCCATATACTTTTTCATTAACTGTAATAACAGGAGCCAGTCCACAAGCACCAAGACAAGAAACCGTTTCTACAGTAAACATCAAGTCTTCTGTTGTGTGCTTAGTCTCTGAAAGGCCTAATTCCTTTCTTAGTTTATCCAGTATAGGGATGGATTTTCTAACATGACAGGCGGTTCCATCACATATTCTAATAACATACTTTCCCTTAGGCTCTAAGGAAAAGTTTTCATAAAAGGTTGCTACGCTGTATATTCTAGCTCTGCTTATACCAAGCTTTTCGGAAAGATATGAGAATATTTCCTTTGGCAAATATTTATAGTTTTCTTGAGTATCCTGCAATATGGCAATAATTTTATTGGCACTAAACTCGTGATTTTTCAAAATATCATCAAGTTTGCTATAATCGAATGCGTTATTCATTATTCTCCCCCTTAAACTTTGTTAAATTATTATCACAATTATATATTATACCAATTTTGCCAATATTGCAATATGAAAAAATTTTCTGCAAGTAAAAATGCAACTCTGAAATAATATGCAGCAAATCTATGTAAAAAACATAATTAATTCTACAAATATCGAGTTTACAGTTTCATAAACCATACTTCTATGTTATAATCTATATGAGGATTTATACGTTTACATAATAAATCTTCATATCATTCTCTAAAGAATCTACTTATAAAATTACATAAATATTTATTATTTAGGGGGATATCTAAATGAATAAGGGATTAAACATTGACTGGAGCAAATTAAAATTTAGCTACACAAAGACAGATTTTCGCTATGTTTCTATTTGGAGAGATGGAAAATGGGATGAAGGCAAGTTAATTGAGGACAACCAATTGACTATCAGTGAATCCTCCACAGCACTGCATTATGGACAGCAATGCTTTGAAGGACTTAAAGCTTATCGCAGGAAAGATGATAAAATCCAACTATTCCGATTAGATGAAAATGCTAAACGTCTGAATACAAGTTGCAGACGTCTTATAATGCCGGAAGTACCAT
>CAZMQY010000341.1:0-3920 GCA_964568335.1 uncultured Clostridium sp. | reverse complement strand
AGAATACTAAAATTAGGCCTAGCTATGAAGGAGAAGAACTAGTTATTAACATAGAAACTGGTCTTAAGGTAGCAGTGGCAGAGCAAGGAGGTACTGAGGATTACTCAACTGAAGAAGGACGTAAACAGCTGATAAGTATAGCAGAGGATACACTTAATAGACAAATAATCGCTTTAATAAAAAAGGTGCGGCAGGAGTATCAAGTTGACATTTTTGGCTTTGGCAGAATAGTTAAAGCGAAGAAACCTAAGCTTTGGAAAAAATATGAGAATAACTGGATTGAGCAATATAAAAATTTGGATATAAAGGTTACATCTAAAGTTGATATAAATAATAGCGGTGTGACTAATAAACCTATCAAGGTAGGTGATTAAAAATAGTTAAGGTTATTATATTTACTTTAGCATACATAATATACATACTCGTTGATATAGTTCCTGTTTATAAAAATAGAGATTGGAAACTATTAATAATCTGTGCTTTTATTTTATTGGTTTCTTATGTAACAACTATACTAATATGTCTTGACATAAAAGTACCTAGTCCAGCAGATCCTATAAAAAAACTAGTTAAAATTATTATTAGCACAGAATAATAATATTTTATAATCTGAAAGTAGGATTAATATGAACAAAGTAATTATTTCAAATAAGCAGCCAATTTCCATGATAGTATTATTTATTATTGGTAGTACACTAATGGTTGGAACTGGAGCTAGTGCAAAGCAAGATGCTTGGATTGTTATATCTTTGGGCATGCTTATGGCCGTGCCTGCCATATTAGTCTATTCTAGAATACTTACACTTTTTCCTGGAAAGGATTTATACAGCATACTAGAAATATTATTTGGCAAAATGTTTTCAAAGCTTATTGCTATTATATACATTTGGTATTTTTTTCATCTTGGAATTCTAGTAATAAGAAATTTTGCTGAATATATTAAAATAGTGTCTTTTCCCGAAACTCCTCTGTTTTATATATGTGTATTTGTAGGCTCCCTTTGTATTTGGATGGCACGAAGCGGTCTAGAAATAATAGCACGATGGTGTTTTATGACATTGCCAATAGTTATAATAATTTCTGTTTTATTTACCATATTAGGAATACCGCAAATGAAGCTGATTAATATTCAGCCTGTACTTTATAATGGGATAAAATCTATTCTTAAGCCAACATATGGAACATTCTCATTTCCATTTGCAGAAACAATAATCTTTATGACAATTTTACCTTCTCTAAAAGCTGATTTAAAGATAAAAAAGGTTTATTTGTCATCGCTGATTATAGGGGGAATGGTTGTGCTGTTTATAGCAGTTAGAAACACACTTATGTTGGGAGGAGAGGTAACATCTATTGTAACTTTTCCTACATACTCTGCAGTAAGCTTGATAAATATAGGAGAATTTCTGCAAAAAATAGAAATTTTGGTATCCTCTGTAGGTTTCCTATCAGGTATAGCTAAGATTAGCATATGTATTTATTCAGCAAGCGTTGGGTTAAGTAAAATATTCAATTTGAAAAATCACGAAAAAGTATGTTCTGTTTTGGGAATCCTGATGATAAATTTTTCTTACACAATATATGATAGTTCAATGGAAATGTTTGAATGGGCCCGAAGTACATACCCTTATTATGCTATTCCATTTCAAATCCTACTGCCCATAATTATTTTAATAATCTCAGAAATAAAATTAAAACACCAGAGGGCAGCTTAAAGCTATAAACTGTTATATAACTAGGGGCTGCTTCCTAGGAAAACAAATAAAAAATTCTATTACCTTAAAAATATTTTTATATATGAAAAATAGAGGAAATATATACAATTTATTGAATTATATATAACAGCATATTTTTGAGAGGTGGTAGATTATTAATGTATTTAGAGGCAGAGACTATAGGAATGCTTATTTTGGGCTTTGCTGCAGTCATTATATCCAGCTTAGTAGTTATTATTGGCCTTTGGATAAAGTTTAAGAGTAAAGCATATAGCTGGTTTTTAGCACAGATTGTTATATTAATTATAGCTTTTTTAAGATTTTTAAGGTTGCTGATGATGAGCTTAAGTATTCCCAAGGCAATGCTTTCAGAAGAAAACTCTTTAGCTTTAGGAATAATTGGAGTTCTGTGGGCTTGCAGCATGATATGCATGCTTATAGGAATCTCCAAGCTAAGCAAGGAAAAAATAAAGGGTGAAGGGCTTGATAAAGTTAAGGAAGAATATTATCCAAATATTAAAAAGGCATTAGGAATGCTAGTCTTTTATGCCTTATTGTGTCCTTTGATTCTTTCACTTATTATAGCTGCAGCTTCAAAAATTATAGGTTTCTCTGAAAAAGATCCTTTGGTATCTGTTGTAGCAACATTAGTTGAGCTAGGCTTGCTTATTCTGTGGCTTAAAGGAACTTACACAATAAATTTTAAAATCATGTTTTCTAAGGAGAAGACATCAGCAGTATTTTTAGTTCCTATGACTCTAATAATTGCAGGCTCAGCGATTCTTTTGTCTGAGATAGGCAATTTTACCACAAGAATTATACCTATGAACGATTATTGGATAAATATTTTCAGTTCTGTTTTTGGCGAAAACTTTGCTCCTTGGAAAGGAATTTTATTAGTTGTAGTTATTGCTCCAATAGTAGAAGAAATAATATTTAGAGGAATGATATTAAGGGGCTTTTTAAAGCACTACTCTGTGAGGAAATCAATAATTGTATCAGCGCTATTTTTTGGCATAGTACATATGAATCCTTGGCAATTTGTCACTGCTTTTGCAGCGGGGATAATACTAGGCTGGTGGTATGAAAAGACAGACTCTATTTTAACCACAATTTTTGGACATGCCCTAAATAATTCTATGAGTTTTATTATAGCTGTCATTGGTTTAAGAATTCCAGGCTATAATACTGCATTGGATACGGCAACGCATCAGCCGTTGTGGTTTGATTTGCTTGGAGTTATTCTGCTAGTTTTTGGAGTTATGTGGTTAATTAAGTTGTTTAATGCGCGAAAGCTTAATGTGGAAAGCAATACTGAAAATACAATTTACTAGCAAGACTAGTACAAAAGGGGCTGTCCTGAAAACTATTTAAGGTAGCCTCAAAAAAGAGCATGACAAAATAAGCCTGCCTTTAGGTAGGCTTTTTGATGCCTTTTTATAAAAGGTTTAGGTCTGCGGCATCAAACTTACTTCAAAACCTAAATTTTCTAAAGATCTTATATTCCTATTTTTTATTTTTTCTGCATTCATAGAAGTGAAATAATTACTACCCAAATCTCTAAAGTGTTCTTTTTTCTTCAAAATATGGTAGATAGCTAGCAGCATACTATGAGCTATAGCTATAAGAGCTCTCTTGCCTCCGCGCCTTGCGGCTATCTTGGTGTACTTGGCATAAAAGTAACTTTCCTTATGACGTATTGCAGCTCTTGCACATTCTACGATTGTTGCCTTTAAAAACTTATTTCCTTTTCGGATTCGTGTATTTTCTTACCAGCACTTTCGTTGCACTGAGGTACAATTCCAGCCCAAGAACAAAAATGATCTGCACTTACAAACTGTTCCATATTTATACCTGTTTCTGCTATAATTCTCTCTGCACTTCTTACACCAATCCCAGGCATCTCATCAAGCAATTCTATATGCTCTGAGGCAAATTCTGTTTTTTTTTAATCTCTTCATCTATTTCGAGAATAGTGTTGGAAATAAACTCTATATGTTGAATTTGGTGCTTTATAACTTGTATCTGGTGGGTTCCGATACTTCCCTTTAGTGCCTTTTGAAGCTCAGTAATCTTACTTGAAGCTTTTCCTTTTGCCAAATTACTCAAAATTACAGGATCTGTTATCCCACCAACAATTGCTTTTAGTATACCCATTCCTGTTTGTCCACTGATATCTGTAATAACACTTCCAAGCTTGATGTT
>CAZMQY010000340.1:1676-3935 GCA_964568335.1 uncultured Clostridium sp. | reverse complement strand
ATTAAGCTTCGTCCCATTAAAAGGCGTATTCTTTCCCTTTGATCTAAAGCTTTCTGAATTAACTACGTAGGCTCTGTTTAAATCTGCTAAGACTACATCTCCATCATATCCTATTTTTATTTCTCCCTTGTTTACTCTCATAAGCCTTGCTGGGTTTCTTGACATAAGCTCCGACAGCTTGTTTAAAGTTATATAACCATCCTTTACAAGCTTTGTATAGCATACAGAGAAGGCTGTCTCAATTCCTGAAATTCCGTTTGCACCCTTTAACTTATCCTCAACACTGTGAGGTGCATGGTCTGTGGCAATAGCATCTACAAACCCCTCTTGAATTGCTTTAATAAGATATTCTACATCTGCTCTTTCCCTAAGCGGCGGATTAACCTTATACTCTGTTTGATTTGTTAGAGCAATATGATGAGGTGTAACTTCGCAGCTTACTCTTACTCCCTCTTTTTTACCTTCTATAACAGCTTTCATTGCTTCTATGGTGCTAACATGAGCCATATGAAGCTGGCAGTCTGTAAACTTAGCTAAGGTAACATCTCTCCAGGTCATGGTGTTTTCAGCAAGGCGGGTATCTACCGGCGTAAGTTCCTCACTTTCAGCGTGAGTTATTACCATTAAATTCTTAGCCTTCGCCTTAATCATAGCCTCCAGCATAAGCTTGCTATTTGCAACCCCTCTTCCATCATCTGAAATCATCTTTACCACATTGTCTAATCTATCTAAATGGCTTAAATCAGTTCCCATCATATCTTTAGTTATTGAAGCTGTTTGATGAATATCTATTAAGTTTATCTCTCTGGATTTATCTAGTACATAATTAACAGTAGCCATGCCGCTGCATACAGGCATAGTATTCGCCATAAGATTGACTGCTGTATATCCTCCCCTTATGGCAGCCTGACTGCCTGTGTAAATATCTTCTTTATAGGTTTGACCAGGGTCTCTAAAGTGACAATGCAAATCAACGAAGGAAGGCATTAGCACCAGCCCTTCTGCATCTATAGTTTCACAGTGCTTGGTTAAATTCAAACCAATCTCCTGTATAATTCCAAACTTTATATAAACATCTCCTTTAAAATCTTGAGATGAATCAATTATTCTCGCGTTTTTTATTAAAAGCTCCATTTAAATTCCTCCCTCTATGCAGTATGAATTTCATCGCAGTATTCACATCTGTACTCGCCCTTATTCTGGTCTACCAGATAAAAACTGTGTATTGCATTATTTTCGATTGAAGTTATACATCTTGGGTTCTTGCACTTTATTACATCATGTACCCTTTCTGGAAGCTGAAGCTGAAGCTTTTCTTTTATGACCTCATTTTCAATAATATTGATTGTAACATTAGGACATATAAGTCCTAACACTGTAAAATCTATATTAATTTCATTTTCTATTTTTATAATGTCTTTTTTGGCACCTCTATGGCTATCTGCATTAATTATTAGAGCAACTGGAAACTCAGCTTTTTCAAGCCCTAAATAATTAAATATCTTTACTCCAAGGCCTGTCTTTATGTGATCTATTACTATTCCATTTTTTATGCTATTTATAGTTAACATTCTATCTCCCCCTACCTGATACCTAGCAGCTTAACAATTAATGCCATTCTTACATACATTCCATATTTAGCTTGTTCAAAATAACGAGCTCTTGGATCCCCATCAACCTGATAAGCTATTTCATTTACTCTAGGAAGTGGATGAAGTACTATCATATCGCTTTTAGCCTTCTTAAGCTTATTTCCGTCAAGAATATATCTGTCCTTAAGCCTTATATAATCTTGCTCGTTAAAGAACCTTTCTCTCTGCACTCTAGTCATATAAAGAATGTCTAACTCTTCTATAACATCTTCCATTCTTTCAGCTTCAGTAAATTCAATATTGTTCTTTATTAGTACTTCATTTCTAATATAATCTGGAATTCTTAACTCCTGAGGTGATATAAGAATAAACTTGTTATTTGGGTATCTTGAAAGAGCCTTTATAAGGGAGTGCACCGTTCTTCCAAATTTTAAATCCCCGCATATGCCTATGGTATGATTTCCAAGGCTGTTCTTTAATGATTTTATGGTTAATAGATCTGTTAAAGTTTGAGTTGGATGATGATGACCGCCATCACCAGCATTAATAACTGGAATTGGTGAATAAATGGAGGCTATCTTCGGAGCTCCTTCCTTTGGATGCCTCATTACAGCAATATCAGCATAGCAGGCAACTGTTCTAATTGTGTCCGCCACACTTTCTCCTT
>CAZMQY010000340.1:0-1666 GCA_964568335.1 uncultured Clostridium sp. | reverse complement strand
GCCAAGTCTAAGCATTGCAGCTTCAAAGCTAAATCTTGTTCTTGTGCTTGGTTCGTAGAATAGAGTAGCTAAAAGCTTTCCCTCACATAGATGTGAAAATTCTTCTGGATTTTCTATGATTTGATTTGCAAGATGAAAAATTTCCTCGAACTCCTCCAAGGAAAAATCCATTGGATCGATTAGGTGTCTTCCTTTTAACATGATATTTCCTCCTTCTTAACCTCTCGGGCTAAATTAAAGTTGGTATGTATATAGACATACTTTGACATTTAAATATTATTTAATTTTATGCATTAAAAAAGCCTTCCTTTAAGCAGGAAGGCGCAGTTATCCCTTGGTTACACTAAGGCATAAAAACTAATATTACGCTATCCTTCCTGGCCTCACAGGACCATCCTTAAAGGTTCTGAAGTAAGATTATCATATAATTTTATTTCAGTCAAGAGGTTTTTAAATAGTGCATTTCCATAATTTACTATACCCTTCCCCCCCTTTATATTCACAAAATTCCTCGTATTATTTAATGAAGTCTAACTAATAGATAACATTGGAGGAACCTATGAATATTGGTGAATTGCTTAGCAAAATAAACCTAATTAAAAAATTTATTTCTAGACTTAATAATGAAGCTGTACCCTATAATGTTCAGAAGATATTTGTAAGGGTTTATGCCAAAAATTTAAATTTAAATCTAAATGATAATATGATTGATAATATTTTACACACTGTCTTGCAGTAACTATTATTTCTCTCCATAATTTATAGAAAGGATGATTCTTCCTAAATTCAGAACCATCCTAATACTATTTTTTCTATTCTTATGACTTAAAATCCTATATCTTTTCTATAATACATATCTTTAAAATTAAGTCTTTCAATTTGATTATAAGCTCCTGCTCTGGCTTCTTCTAAGGTTTTGCCCAAAGAAGTAACAGACAGCACCCTTCCTCCAGAGGTTAAAAGTTCCTTTCCTTCAAGCTTTGCTCCGGCAATAAATACATTATCTTCTATATGGTTTATTCCATGTACAGAAAAACCTGTATCATACTTATCTGGATAGCCTCCTGAAGCTGACACCACGCAGCAGGAATTTTCCTTCTTCCAGCTTATGCTGAAACTGTGAAGCTTTTTATTTAAAGCCTTAAGAATTAGTTCCATAAAATCACTTTCCATCAGAGGAAGCACTGCTTGAGTTTCAGGATCTCCCATTCTTACGTTATATTCCAATAAGTATACTCCCTTTTTTGTTATCATAATTCCAAAGAAGATGATTCCTATATAATGCATATCTTCTTCTAAAATACCCTTTAAAGTTGGGTACATTATATCCCTTTTAAAGCTTTGCAAAACTTCATCTGTGCAATATGGATTGGGACATACTGCTCCCATGCCACCCGTGTTAGGTCCTTTGTTTCCCTCATAAATAGTCTTATGGTCCTTTGCTGAAAGAAAGGGAATTATAGTTGTCCCATCTGTTGCAGCAAGTATAGATGCTTCCACCCCTTCAAGAAATTCCTCAATAATAACCTTCTTACCTGCACCTTTAAATATATCCTCAACCATGAAGCTTTCAATGCATTCTCTTGCTTCCTGAAAGCATTGGCATATAGCTACACCTTTTCCTGCTGCAAGTCCATCTGCTTTTATAACTATTGGATAGGAGCAT
>CAZMQY010000339.1:0-3947 GCA_964568335.1 uncultured Clostridium sp. | reverse complement strand
CCTCTAAACCGTCCAGTATAGAAGCAAATGCTGGCACCGATTTTATAACCTTTAAATACTGATTGGCATTATTTCTGGTTTCCTCTGTATACTCGATTTTTTCAACCAACTTAAATAAACCTGAGGTCTCTATTTCTGCTTTTCTTTCATTTTCTTTAAATATTCCATCATGCACACGTCTTTCGGGTTTTCCTTTATCACTAAAATAATAAGAAGCATATTTATTAATTATTTTTTCAACCTTTTCTTCTATGTCTTTTGTTGCAGCTAATTTATCATTACACGGATTATACCAGAACAAAACAAGATAACCGTCATCCTTTAAAAGTTCATGGCACTTTTTATATTTAATATTTTTGTCTATCCAATGAAATGACTGAGCCGAATATATCATATGGTATTCATGATTGCCGGGGCAATTCCACTCCTCAAAGGATGCCACCTCCACTGAAACCCTTGGATAATTAGTACATTTATGCTTAAGTATTTCAGCCATGTCTTCCCCTAATTCAACCGCATGAACTGCAAAGCCTTTTTCTGCAATTTGTACAGTTGCTTTGCCAGTTCCCGCACCAATTTCCAACAACCTATCCTCCAGCTTTAAATGAGTCTTAGATATTACATCTTGTATCAACTCTTCTGGATAAGAAGGCCTAATTTCATCATATATGCCTGCAATCCCCTTATAAGGTTCAATTTTTCCCAATATGGTTTTCCCCCTTTAATATTATTACGTTCACCCCTAAATACTTCTGACGCCAACTCAACCATCAGCCTATATATTGATTATAAACCATTATTTTACATGTTTCTATATAAAAAAGTCCACCCGCTAAGGTGGACTACAAAATTTTGTTTAAGCAGCATCTATTCATCCTCTTTTAGTGTCTTTATTTTAATGACTTCTAATAAATCACCTTCTGAGCTTAGCTTTAATGCTGTCAAATTGCCCCCATATCCTGAGCCAGTATCAATACACCAGCTATTTGTTTTCTCATCATAAGCTGGTGTATTTCCTTCACATGGAGTATGCCCTATTACTTGAAGTTTTCCAATGTTTTTTAGTTGGCTTCGATTCCAAAGAACGCTTTGTGGATTTACCTCATCCAATGGATTTGAACAGTTTTCTGCAATACCAGCATGACTTACAAAAATTTTTTCATTACTCCAATATAAAGGCATTTGCGAAAACCATTTTATATCCTCTTCCAAATTAAAAATATTGCTTTCATACTGCCTAATAGTTTCTTTCCCGCATTGACGGAGCCAATTGTCATTTGGCCCATTATAATAATGTTCAATTATTTCAAATTCGTGGTTACCCTTAATAAATATCACATTACCAGGATATTGCATTTTTAGTTCTTTGCAATACTTTACTGTTTCAGGAGAATATTTTCCTCTGTCTATTAAATCTCCAACCTGAATTAACAAGTCTAGTTTGCTGTCCCAAAATTCATCTATCAATTTTTTAAAGGTAAAATAGCAGCCATGTACATCTCCAACAACTAAAATATTCATAATTTTACCTCCCATTTACTAGCTACTTACTTTGCAATACGCTGCAGTTATCAGCGCAAATATGTCTGTTAACTATTGCTTAGCTTTATTGCCTCATTTATAGCTTTGGGAACATAAAGGGATATATCCTTGCCATATTTATAAAGCTCCATAACCATAGATGAGCTAACATGACTCAAATTACCGGCTCTGATATAAATTGTTTTAATACCAAGAGACTCGTTTATCTTTGCCAAGTTTTCTTCATATTCATAGTCCATGCCATTTCTTATACCACGAATTAAGTAATCTGCTTTCTGCTGATTTGCCAGGTCTATAATTAATCCCTCAAAATTCATAACAGCTATCTTATTATCATGCTTTAATTCAGAGATTGTTTGCTGTATAGCTGTAAGCATTAATTTAGAGTCTATTCTACGCTTTTTATCTGAATTATCTGCGATTGATACAATTACTTTATCAAATATGTACGCACCTTCCAGTAGTACATTAAGGTGTCCAATGGTAAAAGGGTCAAAAGATCCCGCATATATTGCAACTGTCATATTAATTCTACTCCTTGCATTAGTAATTTTTTTATCCAGAAAACTTTACAACAATGTTTAATAATCATATTGTAACATAATCTTATAATTCTATGTTTAATCTAATCATATCAACACATTCTATACCACTTTCTGTAATTTTTTCTCCATAATGAATTTCCTGTTCCAACTTCTAAAACTTTTATATTCTCTTGTCTTGTCCTCCAATTAATTTTATAATAGTTGGTACCATAAGTTATATTCTTCAATTAGCAAAGAGTATACTTTTCAGCATCTCTGATCACCTTTGATGCATTTTGATTATTAGGATTATACTCTAAAGATTTTTTCATTGCTTCAATTGATAAGTGGTATTGCTTGTTTATAAAATATGCCTCTCCCAGGCTGTCCCATGTGTTCGCAGATTCAGGGAAAAGGATAGTATTAATTTTTAAGAAGGCTATTGCTGTGTTATATCTTTTCTTAAAAATACAATTATAACCTGCAATATTCAAATCATTTTCCAGTCTGAGTCTCATATGAGCATCCTTTTCCATAAGCTCTTGATAGCACTTTACCGCATGTTCAATATTATCTTCTTCAATATAATCACTTGCCAGTCTTTCTTCAGCCTTCAGAGGTTCTATTATATTTTCATTCATTAATAATTTACTGGAACCTTCTATTAATTTAAGTCTAATATTACGATTTATATCAATTAATGTCTTATCGCCAACATACTCAAGCTCAACTGCCTCATCAAAGATTGTCTTATAAAACAGTTTGCCATTATACTGAAAAATTTTAAGGGCTTTATCAGGCTGAACTTTGTAAGCACCTTCGAAAAGCTTCATCTCATCTATAGATAGTTCGTCTATCTCATAATCAGTATTCAAAATATTATAGAAGCTGTAAGCCGCTGCTGCGCTTCTGAAAAGAGGTAGCTTCATTTTATATCCATTGTCTGAATTACTCATAAAAACCACGCCGAAGCCCTTTTCTTTGTGGAACAGCATGCTACAGCTGTAGCCTTCATTGCCGCCATTATGTCCTATCAGCAATTCTCTGCCTACATTTTCATTATGAAGTCCGATGTTGTATTCACCTGTTAGAATTGGAGTAGTCATAATCTCCATAAATTCTCTGGTAAGTATTTTATTAGACTCGCCTTTCAAGGATTTTTGAACTTCTATAGCAAATTTAGCCAAATCCTCAGCTGTGGTCCATAAGCCCGCTGCCGCCATCTCAGGGTAAAGGTGTCTTTTATGACGAACTTGATTTCCGTCGCTTTTGTAACCTGCAGTAGCATTAATACATTGTTTTTCATTTAAAGAAGAACTGCTATAAAAGCTATTAGTCATGCCTAAAGGCTCCAAAACCAATTCACGCATAATTTCCTCGAAGGGCTTTTCAAGCTGATCAATTAAAGCTTGCTGTACAATTGTATATCCCCCGCCAGAATATCTAAATTCAGTGTTTGGCTCCATATCTACAATAATCTTGCCCGTGTTGGCTGGCGGTTCACCGTTAAGCACTTGAATCAAAGTTGGTGTTTCCACCTCAGCACTATATCCAGGAAAGCCATGAATCGTAACTCCCGCCGTATGAGACAGCAGATTCTTTAAGGTGACTTTATTTTTTGCCGTTAGTTCGCTCTCTGGCAGTTTCCAAGTTTTTAGGTATGTATTTATATCTTCATCCAAATTTAATCTACCATCCTGCACCAGCTTCATTACAGCAAACGCAGTAAGTGGCTTGCTGATAGACGCAGCCTGAAAAAGTGTATTTGTATCCACTGGTAGCTCAACTTCTGTGTCTCTAATTCCATAGCCTTTGCTCCAGGCTATCTCAAAATTATGTATTACTGCAATACTTACACCAGGAATACATGCTTTCTTCATT
>CAZMQY010000338.1:0-3965 GCA_964568335.1 uncultured Clostridium sp. | reverse complement strand
GCATTAAGATCTCTTAGCTGCATATTCTGTTTTTCAAGCATTGAAAAAATACATTCTTTCACTTCCTCAAGCTTTGGTATTATTCCATTATCAGATTCAGCAGGGATGGAGGAGCTTGCTAATATTTTTGAATCCTTTATCAAAGCAAGCTTTATGTTAGTACCGCCAAAGTCTATAACTGCATTTAACAACTTTATAGCCTCCTTATCCTATTAGACTTAAACTATATTCTTACTGATGCTTTAATTACTGCTATTTCCTTGCCTTCTGACCTGCCATAAGGTTTGATTAAATACTCTCCAACCTTCTCAGGCACTATAAAGGTTTCCGCATAATGAACGACAAAAGCCTCAAAGGAGTTTGTAGGTGAAGTTACTATAGCTTCTTCTCCCTCAACTAGGTTCAATACATTCACACTGCCCCCAGTATTTATAGTCACAGACTTTTCTATCCAGTATCTTACTGTTTCAATAAATTGAAGCTCATGAAGGCCTGTGGTCTCGCATCTAAAGCCCTCGCCCTCTTTAACATCGGTTATATGATTAATCAGATATTCCTTAACCCAATCTGTATCTCTGTAATACTGTACAACCTGCTCTCCATGCTCTATATGAATTGGCCTTGGTTTTCCATCCAATCCAAGCCTTCCCCAATTCCATAGCTTAAAGGTAAAGATATACGGGGTAGAGGAAATCTCAAGCACCATCGTATCTTTTCCCGAGCAATGAACTGTTCCCGCAGGTATTAAAAAGTGATCATGCTTCTTAGCCGGGAATTCATTCACATACTTTCCATGTGGAAATATGGAACCTTCATTTTGCGCTTTACGCAAATCTTCTATAAAGCCTTCCCTATCAACATTATTTTTAAAGCCTAAGAAAACCTTCGGGTCTCCCTTTGCATCTAAAATGTAGTAAGATTCGTCTTGAGTATACTGCATACCAAAGGTGTTCTTTATATAATCCGTTAAAGGATGTACCTGCAGACTTAAATTCTGCCCATCAAAGGTATCAAGAAAATCAAATCTTATAGGAAACTCTGCACCAAATCGGGAATACACCTTTTGTCCAAGCAGCTCCTTAGGATGGTTTAGAACCAAATCAATTGAAGGAATTTCAGCAATTATACCCTCTACATTTAAAAGCAGAGAATTCTCCTCAGGAACACAGTCAAAACACCATCCGTAGTTTTCTTCCTCATCTTTCAGTCCGCAAGTTCCCTTCATCCACTGTCCGCCCCAAACACTGGGGTCAAAGAAAGGAACTACTCTAAAGGGTTGCTCTAAGGCTTGCTTTAAGCCCTCTCTAAAAGCATTTCCACTTATCATTTTTGGCGAATTAGCATTGTTAGTATCTAAAACATATTGCATTTTATTAAATCTTTTTGCTTTATATCTGTCCGCCATTCTCCATTCAAAGAAGAACCCTCTTTTGTATATCAGAAGATAGTCCATTTCTAAATCAGTAGATTTCCAATTAGTTATTTCTTTTCTTCTATATCTGTTTAAGATTTCCCAACGTGCTAAATCAGCGTAAATATAAACATCAGCGTCAACTAAAATATCTGTTGCTGCACCTATTAAAACTACTAAACCAGAAGTATTTTCTATTTTATTTCTCACCGCTTCCAGCTTTTCACCAACTATGAAATCCTCATAATTGTGCAGGCACATCCTGCCGAAAACTCTATCCTCAGTCATCATTAAAGCTATTTTTTCTGTTATCTCAGAAGCGCTTTCAAAAATCTCATCATCAGTAAATATGATGGTTTCTGGATTTAATCTGCTTACCAGCTTTTCCTGAAGCTCATCAATTCTCACACCGGGGTAGCAGTCTATAGAAACAATCTTAGAAGACTTATCTACAGCCTTAAGCTTTTCTTCAATTTCATCAATAATGCTTTCATAGCCTTCCCAAGCTGACTTTCCACTAATATTTTTAACCTTTATAAAAGGGCTCTTATCATAGTTACTCATCAAAATTTCTCCAATCTTTATATTCTTTTGTCTAAGCTTCTATCAAAATTCCAATGAAGTATCTCCATCAATTAGGCAGCTATAGGTTTTATCCAAATAGTTGACCTTAAGCTTAAATTTATCCTTAGTTAATATTTTTAAAAATGCTTTTCCATTTTCATTTGTCATATAAAAGTCTGCTGTTTTTCCAAAGAACCAGTAATTTTCACACCCTAATTCCTTTTGTTCATGGTCAATAGTCCATACTACTTCTTGGCTTAAGGCATTAGTTTTTAAACCTATTTTAAATTCAATCAAATATATTATTGGCGCTATTCCCGACCAACCTACAAAATCCTTTTTATCGGCATTTCCTGAAGAAACATAGTCTGGCGGATAGTTCTCCCATATGCTTCCTGTCTTTTCATAAACCTTGACTACATTGTCCAAATGGTTTAAGGCTATTTTCTTGGCTAAAGCATAGTAGCCATATTTTAGAAGCCCATATATAACCATGGTGTTTGTAGGCGCCCAAACAGACCCTTTCCAGTAGCCGCCTTGCTCGTCATATTCCTTTTCATCTGCCGCACAAACAGGAACTCTATGAACTCTATTAAAAGTGTCTTTATCCTCAAGCCAGGCTGCTAGTCTTTCAGCCTGTTTCTCATCAGCAACTCCGGAAACCAACGCCCAGAATGCTGCTATAGTCTTAACCGGAGCTCTTTCACCCACATTCTTTAAATCAAAGTAAAAGCCTTTTTCTTCATCCCACATCAAAGCATTTATTGCCTGCTTCGTAAGCTCAGAAGTAGTTTTTAAAAACTCCCCTTGCTCCTTAAAGGTTTCTTTATCCATAAGACCGTGTTCTAATAATTCCTTCAATATATCTATAAGCGAATTTGCAAAAAGTACCATCTCGCAGCTTGTATCTACAGCGCAGCCCAAATATTTGTTTCTAGGGGAATTATCCATACTGGCCCAATCTGTAACGTATAAATTATTGGCATGCCTAATATGATTCCATAAAGCTTTGTAATAATAAAATAAGGGCTCGGCTACAAGCTTTAGTCTTTCAACATCTCCTGTTTGGCAGTAGCTTATATATTCAGCCCAGGCCATTATAGGATGGTTTAAATTGTCCAAAGTTAGATAAGGATTGTTAGGTACAATCCTCCCTAAATCGGGCTTATACATATCCTCGTAGGAAATGTTATTTATGTCCTTTAGCCTTCTATGACCATAATTATTATGAAAATAAGAGTAAAGAGGCTTGTCATAGGCATTTACCCACTTATAAAAATCCTTTCCTGTTTCTCTTACTAGTTCCCTTGGTATTTCACCGTCTTCAAGCTGCTTGCAGTAGAAGTTATCTAATGAACAAATGCCGGGTATGAAGTTATGAAATAAATTGCAAAACATAGTTATAAAGGCTGTATCCCACATAAAAATGTCTTCATTGAAGGCAGCATCTACAAAGTCGCTTACAAAACCACTTTCTTTAGTAGGTCTGTGTATGTTTTTATAAGCTAGCTTTACTGCATAAAAGTAGCAGTCAATAAACTCTTTATTACCGCTTAAAATAGGTCTTGGCAGCTTTCCCTGTACCTCTTCAAAAGATTTTATAACAGATGGTGTATACTTCTTTTTGTTAAAATACATCCCTCTAGGAAGATTGTCTATTATCATAAATAACCTCTTTTTATTTTATTCTTCTAGTTGTTTCTTTATCAAAGAACATTGTCTTTCCATCTCTAATATATAGAGAAACCTTTGTATTTGATTTAATGTCCATGTGCTTTGTAGTCATTATCTTAACTTCTTCACCATCAACATTTACAATTAAAATAGAATGGGTTCCTTGAGGTTCAACAAAGTTTATAACTGTATCACATAAGTATTCGGAAGTTTTATTGCCCTCTGTAGAAATATCAATAAACTCAGGTCTGATACCCATATCTACAGCTTTGTTTAAATAAGGCTTAAGCGCTGCCTTTAACTCTTCTTGAATCTT
>CAZMQY010000337.1:0-3995 GCA_964568335.1 uncultured Clostridium sp. | reverse complement strand
TTTACATCCCCTTTAGCAGCTATTATTTCGATGTTTTTATTTTCATAGAGATTTTTACATATTACCATTTTAATTTTCCCACCCTTTTTTTCTTTATTTATTCACCACTATTATATGTTTCTACCTTATTACATTATCCACACTTATTCTCCACACCATATGGTCATCCCCTTTTCCCCAGTAATCCTTCAAGTGATATTCTGGATTGCCGAACTTATTGATCCATATTTTTTGTGCACTCTTGTAACCGCTATCAAAACAAAATTCCTCTATGTCATTATTTTTTAACTCCGTAAATATTCGCTTTAGCATCCTACTTCCAATGCCTTTGTACTGATAGTCCGGATGTACAAATACTGTTCCTATCTCTACTAGCTCCTTTAGTTCTCCATTAGTACATGAAATGATTAAATCATTGGAGGGTCCATACTCAATTGAACCAACTATTTTATTCTCGTCTTTAGCTATGAGAAAGAATCTATCCTTCCCACTACTTTCTATATCCTGGCTAAGACATCTTCTTTTATCTGCAATTTCTTCAGTAATTGTGTCAACTAAATCTGATATGCCATTTCTTTCAAAGGTATCTCTAATTACAAGTTCAAAAAATTCATTGATTAGCTCAATATCCTCAATTTTAGGTCTGCTAATATGAATATTTTTCATAGTCTAATACTCCTTCTCCTCAGTATACTTCTGTACCTAAAGATTTAAACTCCAGACTCGAGCTGAAGCTTCAGTCGTTCATAAAACTCAATTTGAAAGACTACTCTGTCAACCCACATATCTGTTGCTGTTTTAGTTGCAAGCTTTACCTCTCGATAGTTCTTTAATCTTGGAATGGCTTTATTTACATGAGCCAATTGCTCTTCCAGTGTCATTTCGTGAAATTTCAAATACTGCAGGTTGTCATATATTCGATAAGCATCAAATCTATCGATATTATCGCAGTCGCTTATGCTTTCATTCAGCACAGTCCGTTCACCTTCAAAATCAGCCTTATCATCAACATGTATGGCTATTCCGTAACATATATCTTCAATTTTCTCTTCTGACAAATCCAATGTGCGTAGAAATCCCCTGGCATTTTTTGCTGAAACCCTTCCATGCTCTTTAGGATTCTCAGCGCTGTCAAAGGTTCCAACATCGTGAAGAATACATCCCAATGCCAAGCCTTCTGCGTCCAGGCCTTCTGTGTTTGCAATTATTCTTCCTATTGCTGCCACCCTCAAGCTATGCTCGTACCTGTATCTTTTACCGCTCTCATCAATTTCATCGTGCTTCCATATCTGCTGTTTTAAAAAACCCATTGCTTTTAATTCGTTATTAGTCATAATCTCACCCCATGAAAAACATTTATATTTTTTATATAGTTGCTCTTATATTGTAATATTAGAAAAAGGGATCTGGAATTATACGGTGTTATTTTTCAGTACTTATGGATTTTAATACTAGGCTTCTTAATTGTACAAGCATTTACTTAATTATATATGATTCACATAGCAAAAACTAGCATTATCTGTAAAACATATAAAAATAAGACTCTATCCATCAATTAAAAAAGCTATGAATGTAGCTTGATGAGTACTTACTTAAATTAGAAAATCCGTGGACCAGTATTAGCCACGGATTTTTATTTTATATCAGTATAATATTTGTCTAACATTATTTTATGACTATAGGGGATATTGTCTGGTAGTTCCTCGTAATTAAAAAACTGTAACTCTTTAGTTTCTAAGCCGTCTATCTTAAAAGCTCCACTATAGCTTTTAGTAAAGTATCCAACAGTAATAAAATAAGCCTTGTCACCGTTTGGAAACTCCATATAGCATTTTTCTCCAGATGTAGTTCCTAATAAATTTAATTGCTTAACGTCTAGTCCAGTTTCTTCCTTGGCTTCTCTGATTGCCGTATCCTCAAGTGATTCCCCAAGCTCTGTAATTCCTCCAATTAATCCCCATTTAAACGGAAAGGTTCCTCTCCTTTGAAGCAGTACTTGATTATTTTCATTTATAATTAATACATTTACACCAGTTAAATTTATTACATCATGCCCAACTTTATCACGTATGTATTTTACATAATCCATACTGATTTCTATTTGGTGCCCTTTCTCAGGCCTTATGTTTCTTATATCCAAAATACACCTCTCCTTATTATAATAATTCTTTACTTTGTCTTAAAATAGAACCCAGCTCTTTTACTTTTACAAAAGTTTCTCCATAATAGTTATATTTACAAATTTGCCATCAAGCATGCCTTGATTTATATATGTTCCAACTTCTCTAAAGCCTAGACTTTTATATAATCCTTTACCTGCCTCATTAACCTCAAAGGTGCTTAAAACCAGCTTGTGAAATCCATGCTTCCTTGCAGTGTGAATAACCTCAGCAAGCAATATCTTTCCTAATCCTTTTCCTCTCATTACCCTCTCTACATAGATTGAGATATCTCCTACACCACTGTAACAACATCTTGGATTAAAAACATTTATAGAAGCCCATCCTTTAATTTTGCCTTGGGAATCTTCTATAACTTTAACTTTATATCTTTCACCTCTGCTAGTAAGCCAATCTTCCATTTCAGCCTTATCTCTCAATCTAGTTTCCAAGGTAGCAATCCTGTCCATAATGCCCTCATTATAGATTCTTGTTATATATGGAATATCTTTAATTTCTGCTTCTCTTACTTTGTAATTCATCTTTACCACCTAAGCTTTCTTATTTTGTGATAACTTAATCATCTCATATTAATTGTAATATAAAACCTATAAATAATGTTAGCATTTTTAAGTCAATTTCTTTTATTTGCTTAGTATGTCCTTTTCATATATAATATTAATGAAAATGCTGAATCTACAGTTGTAGAACGGGGGATTAAACATTTGGGGTGAATCGTAAAGAAGGCAACTCTATAGCCTAACCCGTCAACTAACCTCGTAAGCGTAATAGAGGAGGAACTTTATGTTTGAAAGAAAAAAACTTATCTACAGTGCTGTTGTAATTATTGCAGTATTATTAGCTGTATCAGCTTTAACAGCTAATAATAAAAAAGACACAGCAACTGCCCAGGCAGAGCAAAAAAGCGAAACAGTAATTTCTAATCTGGAAACTTCTAATCCGAGTAAGGAAGAACCCACATCTTCTGACTTAACAGAATCCACTGAAAAAAAGGAAAATGAAATAACTATTCATACATACACTATTAAATCAGGTGATACCATAGAAAGCATTGCCAGCACATATAAAGTTAAGGTTGCAACTATAGCTGAGTCGAACAATATATCAATGGATACAGAACTGAAAGAAGGGCAAACTATAGAATTTCCTTCTATAGATGGAGTGTTATATAAAATTCAAAATGGAGAAACACTTTGGGATTTGGCCCTATTAAACAAAATCGATTTCAATAAAATAGTTGAGGTAAATAAGTTAGAAGCACCTGAAAAACTAAAATTAGGTCAAAAAATAATTATGCCTGATGTGGAAAAGGTAAAGCCTGTTGCCTCTAAGGTTGTTGCTTCAAACAAAACATTAAGTCGTGGTGGTTCAATAACTGCCAGCATCAGCGCCTCTCTACCTGTTAAAGGGAAAATTTCATCAAAATATGGACCACGCTGGGGAAGGGAACATGCAGGAATAGATATTGCTGCACCTACTGGAACTAATGTTTTTGCTTCAATGGCTGGCAAAGTATCATTTAGTGGATGGCACGGCGGATATGGCAATCTTATTATTATAGACCATGGAAATGGCCTGCAAACTTATTATGCTCATAACTCAAAGCTGTTAGTCCGTAAGGGACAGACTGTTGATAAAGGCACACACATTGCCGAAGTTGGCAGTACCGGAAACTCCACAGGACCACACTCGCACTTTGAGATTCGAAAAAATGGTACTCCTGTAAACCCTTATAACTATTTAAAATAATAATTTGAATAAAAAATGTGCAGCCATATTACTTATGGCTGCACTCAAGCTGAATATCACTATATG
>CAZMQY010000336.1:3039-4004 GCA_964568335.1 uncultured Clostridium sp. | reverse complement strand
GCATCATCATGCCAAACATTTTATCCATAAAGCCTTTTTCTACAGTTACCTTTTCATGTTTTCTAAGAATATTTAATCCCCAGAAGGTAAAGAACATGGTAACCTTTTTACCCATAGAAGCCGCTCCGTTGGCAATTATAAAGGAAGCTATTGCTTTATCCAAATCCCCACTAAATACTACCATGGTTTTATTGTCTCTAACTGCAGAATTTCCAATTGCAGCATTGGTCTGAGTTACTGCTGTTTCATTGTTTTTTTTTATGAAAGCGGTAATAGTTCCACCCTTCTTTTCTATGTCTACAAGCTCATTATTTGTTCTCTTGCTCCATGCCTTTATATCCTCATAAAAGCCTGGGTCTGAAGCTGTTACCTTTAAAATCTGTCCTTCCTTCATATCATCAACACACATCTTAACCTGCATTAATGGTCCAGGACAGCATAGTCCACATGCATCCAAGTTTTTATCAAAAGCTTTCTTTATGCTTTCTGCTTTTTTAACTGTTTGAGTCTCCGGATCTATTGTTAATCCGTTGTCATTTCCATCATTATTGCTGCTATTTTCTTTCTTAATGGGTTTAAAATTCATTGCAGAATAAGACTTATATCCACCTGTAAGATTTTTAACTCTAAAGCCATTTTGCGTTAGAATTCTATCAGCTATATAGCCTCTCAACCCTACTTGACAGTATTGAATAATTTCCTTATTCTTATCTAATTCCTTAAGTCGATCTCTTAAATCATCTACTGGAATATTAATTGCACCTTCAAGATGTCCATTATTAAATTCAATTTCTGTTCTCACATCAACCAGTACAGAATTATCCATGTTGTAATCATTAAGTTCTTCAAAGGTCATTGGATGCATTCTACCTGCAAGCACGTTTTCTGCCACAAAGCCAGCCATATTTACTGGATCTTTTGCTGAAGAAAATGGCGGTGCATAACAAAGTTCAAGCTCTGTTAAG
>CAZMQY010000336.1:0-3029 GCA_964568335.1 uncultured Clostridium sp. | reverse complement strand
ATCTAATAACTGTTGCAATTACATCTATTCTCTTTTCTACTCCATCGTAACCAAGTGCTTGTGCCCCCAAAATCTTGCCTTCCTCATTGAAGATAAGCTTAATGGACATTTGAGTTGCTCCTGGATAGTAGGCTGCATGAGAGTTAGGATGTACATAAATAACCTTGTGAGGTATATTTAAGCGCTTTAAGTTTCTCTCATTGTTTCCTGTACTTGCTGCAGTTAAGTCAAATACTTTAATGACTGAAGTACCTTGCGTTCCCTTATAAGTAATATTTAAGCCCGCTATATTGTCAGCAGCAATTCTTCCCTGCTTGTTAGCCGGTCCAGCCAATGGCACAGCAGTCTTTTGCTTTGTAATAAAATCAACAACCTCTATAGCGTCTCCAACAGCATATATATTATCAATACTTGTTTGCATTTTTTCATTTACAATTATATGTCCCCTAGGGCCAATTTCAATTCCTGTACCTTTTACTAGAGAAGTATCAGGAGTAACGCCTATAGCAAGTATAACCATATCCGCTGAAACCTTTTTACCACTGTTTAAAGCCACCTCTACTTTGTTTTCGGTGTCCTTAAATGCTTTTACTCCATCCCCTAGTATTAACTCTACCCCATGGTCTGATAGTTCCTTTTCAGCTATAACTACCATATCTGTATCAAAAGGAGCAAGTATGTGTGGCGCAGCCTCAACAAGTGTAACTTCAAGTCCTCTTTCCTTTAGACTTTCAGCCATTTCAACTCCAACAAAGCCTCCCCCTATAACTACTGCACTTTTTGTTTCATTTTTATCAACATAGGCTTTGATTTTATCTGTGTCTGGAATGTTTCTTAATGTGAAAATCTTACTGCTGTCTATTCCTTCAATTTTTGGTCTAATTGCCTTTGCACCCGGTGAAAGTATTAAAGAATCATAGGATTCCTCGTATTCTCCTCTTTCCTTACTGTTTACTCTCACTTTTTTATTTTCTACATCTATTCCTACTACATCGCTGTTTATTCTAACGTCTATATTAAATCTAGCCTTCATAGCCTCTGGAGTTTGTACTAACAGCTTTTCTCTATCCTTAATTGTTTCTCCAATGTAATATGGAAGTCCGCAGTTAGCAAAGGAAATATACTCATCTCTTTCAAACATAATAATTTCAATATTCTCATCTAATCTTCTAAGTCTAGCTGCAGCAGAGGCACCCCCTGCAACTCCGCCAACTATTAATACTTTTTTTGACATCTCTAAATCCTCCTACTCCTCATTTAAAAGCATTTTAATTAAATTTTCTACCCTGTCATCACAGATCCTGTAATTTATCTCAAGACCATTTCTATCTCCCTCGATTATCCCGGCAGCTCTAAGCTTCTGAAGATGCTGCGAAACTGTAGACTGAGGCATATCAAGGCAATTTTGCATAAAGGTTACATTGCACTGACCTTTGCTTATAAGTCCTTTAACGATACAAAGTCTAACTGGATGTGCAAGTACCTTTAGAAGCTCAGCAGTGTCATTAAATTTTTTATAATCCTTTTCCATAAATCTTCCTCCTAGTCGGAAACACTGGGTAACTTACAACAGTTCATTGTCACTCATAAACCACCTGTTAAAAGTCAATTATACCTTTAACCTCATTAATCATTTTTTTACATTCTCTAACTAATAGTATAAAGATATATTAATATTTTATTCATCATTATATTTATATATTACGATATATGAATAATATATGTCAATTAATTTTTTGTAAACAAAAAAGCCCTTATATATAGGACTTTTCAGTTATATATTAAGGCCATTTAGTATTAGAAATGCAGCTATTATAGATGTAAATACGGATAATATTAATCCTCCCTTAAACCAAGAGAAAAGTGCTGCCACTCCTATTCCTGTCATAGTTGCTAATCTCATTGACTGATCTGCCTGCATTATTCCGCTTGCAATCAATGCACTCAAAGCTGTATATGGTATGTACAGAAGGAATCTTTTTACTAGTGGATGCAGAGGCCTTTCTGCCAAGGTAATAAGCGGAAGCAATCTAGGTATAAAAGTTACCATGGTCATTCCTAGTATAAGAGGCAAATAATTTTTCATATCTTTCCCTCCTTTGAATCGTCTTTAAGAAAAACAACTCCAGCTATAGATGAAATTATTATAGCTGCAATAAGATTCCATGAGTGTGGAAGAAGCTTTAAGTACGAAATTAATGCGTATGCTGCTCCGGAACCTATGGATAATAGTAATATATTTAAGGATTTTTTAATTTCGGGTACTAATATTGCAGCAAACATTGCATATAAGCCTATTCCTAAGCTATTTTGAACAGCTTCAGGAATAATTGAGCCTGTAAAATAACCTGCTATTGTACCGCATATCCATGATAAATAAGATGTTCCCTGCAGAGCTATCAAATAACTAGCTGTAACATGTCCATCTTTCAGAGATGCAACTGAGAAAGTCTCATCTGTAACTCCAAAGGCTATAAGCGGAAGCCATCTTTTGTCTATTCCAGCTTTTAGCTTTACTGATAAAGCTGCACTCATCATCATATGTCTAAGATTAAGAAGAAATGTGGCCAATATGATGCTTCCTACCGGTATGCCGACTCTTATAAGCTCTAAGGCCATGAACTGACTGGCCCCTGCAAAAACCATTGAAGAAAACAAAAAACTATCCAAAAGAGAAACATCAACGGTTTTAGCGATAAGCCCAAAAGCCATTGCTACAGGAAAGTAGCCAATAACAATTGGAAAACCTGATATAATTCCTTCTTTTATGGAATATGGTTTGTCATATATTTGTTCCATTCCCGCCTCCTGTATTGCTCTAAAGTTATAAATAAATAATAAATTATATTTTCACACTTTACCATATTAAAAGTACCGTTCATATTAAACTGAACGGTACTTTTAAAGACCTCTAAAAAATTTTAATTGGATTGAAATCTATGTAATCAGCTGAGGTTAAAATATATTCTATTCCATTCACCGCTCCAACCATAACTCTCTTTAAAGAAGGTCCATGCAAGTGTCCATAT
>CAZMQY010000335.1:0-4009 GCA_964568335.1 uncultured Clostridium sp. | reverse complement strand
GAAACTGTTTAGTGAATTAGTAATTAACAATGAACAATTAACAATGGGATAATTAAAAGGCTTCCGCTTTGCTTTGCAAAACGGGAGCCTTTTATTCGCGTAGCGATATAAATTCGAAAATTCTAAAAGGAATTACCTCTTAAATTATTCATTGCTAATTATTAATTGTTAATTATCTTGCTGTAGGCAAGAAGAGTATTTTTCGCCGTCTTGTACCAACTAAGCTCAGAGCTTCTCACAAGTCCTTTCAATATAAGACTTTCTGCTAATTCCTCGCTGCTAAGCACCTCATACATAGAATTGCAAAGCTCATCCACATCATTAGGATTTATAAATACAGCTGAATCGCCAAGCACCTCAGGTATAGAGGTAACATTAGAGGTTATGACAGGTACACCACAAGCCATAGCTTCCACTGGTTGAAGTCCAAAACCTTCGTAAAATGAAGGATAGGCTAAAAGCTTAGAGGCATTATATAGCTGTGGAAGATGATCTACATCGATAAATCCAGGAAATATTACACTGCCCTCTACTCCTAGATCCTGTGCGCTTTTTTTATATATAGGATAGGACTTGCCTTGCTTGCCTGCTATAACTAGGTTGATATCCTTTTTATATTTAGTTTTAAGTTTACTGAAGGCCTCTATAAGCCCCACTATATTTTTTCTAGGGCTAAAGCCACCTACATATAATATATAATCTCCATCTATTCCATAACGACTTTTTATTAAGTCCAAGCACTCCTTTTTATCTAAAGGATGATATATATCCTCGGCCGCAAGATGAGTGACAAATATTTTTTCCTTAGGGAAGTTAAAGGCCATTGCTATATCTTCCTTAGAAAACTGCGATACCGTAATTATTCCATCACAACGAGATACTATACTAGGCATTTCTTCGTTGAAGATTCGAAGAAAGGTCTCCCCACAAGTTTCGGGCATTTTATAGGGTATAACATCATGAAGAGTTATAACAAAAGGACAATGCTTATCCTTAGGAAGCCCTACTCCATTCTGAGGAACATGATATAGTTCAATATCTCTATCCATCAATATAGTTGGGATATTAACTTCATCCCAAAAATTGCTCTTATTGCCTTCAGTTATGTTTCTTGTTTGAAAATTTCTATTAAAAGAAATATCGCAATTTGAGCTGTGAGGCATGAAAAGCATATATTCATTTAGTTTATCAAAGACATTTAAAGATGAAATAAGCTGATAGGTATAGGTACCGATTCCTGTGCCTCTATACCATTTAGCTGCTCTTCCGTCTATTCCGATTTTCATATAAGTTTCCTTTCAAAATGATTATATTTTATTATATTAAGATTGATTAAAAAATGTTAATAAATGATGGGTTATCCACATATAAATTATATAGAGACTGTAATTTGTTTATCATTACAAAATGGAGAAGGAGGGCGGTGAGCATTATGATGAGAGAATTTGAACTTGAAAGGCAGTTCAATATGGAAATTGAGAGCATAAAGCCAAATAAGGGAGTTTACCTTTTAAAAACTAGCAAAGGAATGAAGTGCCTAAAGAGGATAAACTATGGTACTCAGAAGCTTCTATTTGTTTATGGGGCTAAAGAGCATCTTATACAAAACGGTTTTCCAAGAGTCGATAGATACTGTTTAAATATAGACGGCAATCCTTTTGCCTTGGTAAATGAAGATATTTATACACTTTCTGAATGGATTGAGGGAAGAGAATGTGATTTTTACAGTAAAGAAGATTTGGTGATAGCTGCAAAGAATCTAGCATTTTTGCATATAGCATCCAAGGGATATGAACCACCAGAAAATAGCAAGCTGAAAAGTGATTTGGGAAGATGGCCCCATCTTATGGACAAGAGAATAAAGTCCTTCGAAAAAATGAGGGACATGGCTAGAAAAATAGGAAATAAAACCAGTTTTGATTTTTATTATATTAAATAGATTGTAGTGTATAAGGAACAATGAAGAAAAGCCAGAAAAGTGCTTGAAAGCTCCAATTATTTAGAGCTTTGTAGAATAGCTGACGAGGAGAAAAGTTTCTGCCATCATGATTATACCTACCATAATATAATTATTGATAACAATAATTCTGTACATGTTATCGACTTTGATTACTGCAAGAAGGAAATTAGAGCCTATGACATTTCACTTTTTATGATAAAGGTTTTAAAGAGAATGGATTGGAATATTGAGTATGCTAACCTTATATTAGATGCATATAATGAAGTAAGCCCTTTAAGACAGGATGAATACAAGGTGTTGTTTGCTTTTCTTTTATTTCCACAGCGCTTTTGGAGATTAGCTAATAGATATTACTACAATGAGGTAAACTGGGCCCAAACTACTTTCAATAATAAGATAGAAGGATTAATAGAGGAACAAGACAAATATAACAATTTTATAGAAGAGTTTAAAAAGGTGTATGAGCAAAAGTAATAATATGCTTTTATAAGCTGGCCATGTAAAGTTTTTACATGGCTTTAAATTTTTTTAAGTCTGCACACATAAACCGGGCACCTCATAATATATATTATCAATCTATGAGTTGGAGTGAAGGTTATGAATATAGGAGATACTGTTGTAAGAAAATCTTATGGAAAAGATATTACCTTTAAAATAATTGATATAAAAGAAACTGAAAATGGTACTGTAGTTACCCTTAAGGGGATAAATTTAAGAGTTATAGCAGATGCGCCTGTTGATGACTTGGAAGAAGTAGTTGAGAATTCCCTTGGGGAAAAGGAGAAGATCTTAAATAGGAGGGTTAATACTTCTATAAAGAACATATTAATAGGCAGAATTGACGTTAGCAAATCTTATAGAAGCCCTAAGATAACGGTAAATAAAGAACTTACCTTTGGAAGGCCAGGAAAAATACTCCATGTTGATGGTGATGCGGAGTATCTTGAAGTATGCCTTAAAGTATATAAGAAATTGGAGCTAGACGTGATAGGTAAGGTAGTAGCAGAAAAGGACCAGCCAGTCGAGGTTCCAAATCTTGTTAAACAAATAAAGCCTGATATTGTTGTTATAACAGGACATGATGCAATAACTAAGGGGTCTAAAGACTATTCAGACATAAACAATTATAGAAATTCAAAATTTTTTGTAGATACAGTTAATGAGCTGCGAGATTATGAGCCTAATTATGATGATTTAGTTATTTTTGCTGGTGCATGTCAAAGTCATTATGAGGCAATCTTAGATGCAGGTGCTAATTTCGCCAGCTCACCAAGTCGGGTTTTAATACATTGTCTTGATCCTGTATTTGTATGTGAAAAAATTGCGTATACAAATATTGAAAGAGTGGTTTCTATTCAAGAAGCTTTGGAAAATACAATAACAGGAACCAAGGGTATAGGAGGACTCCAAACAAGAGGCAAGTACAGAGAAGGTTTTCCTAAATCGCCATATGCATAAATATAATCTAAAATACTGCATATATATGAAAATTAGGGAAACAATATTAGTGTACTTATGGAAAATATTTTGACTGAATTAGCTTCAAGTCATAAGTATGGCTTGAAGTTTTTGCATTGTTTACAAAAATTTAATATTGACAAAACACTTTGTTAACTGATAAAATAATTAGTTTGTTTGACAGCTAAGGTATTTTAGGGTATAATTACAATGTAGAAAGAGGGTGTTTAATGTGGAAAAAAGAAATGTACTCGCTACAATTAGAAGGGACATTGAAAACCATGTTGGAGAAAAAGTAACCTTAAAGGCTAATGGGGGAAGAAGGAAGGTACTTGTTAACAAAGGAACTATAGAAAAAACCTACCCTAATATCTTCGTCATTAGGCTAGATCAGGACACCCAAAGGACAGTGACATACAGTTATTCAGATGTTTTGACAAAAACAGTTCAAATAGTCTTTGCAGGATAATGAGCGGTACTAATAAATTAGTACCGCTTTTGCTTTTGCTGAAATAAAAAATGAAAGATGGTGGGTGCCATCTTTCAACTATGGTATAAAAGGGTATTGAGAATTTATGAGAGGTTATATGG
>CAZMQY010000334.1:0-4016 GCA_964568335.1 uncultured Clostridium sp. | reverse complement strand
AAAAAGCTCATTCAGCCCTTTAAACAGGTATTTAGAGAGCTATACCTTCCAAATGCAGATGAGCTTAAGGAGCAAACCCAGTCAAGGCGATATGCAGGACATCAGGTTCAGCCTAAAAAGACCCTGGCCCTTTTAAAAACTCGAGGCTGGCTCACAAGCCACGAAGAGGGATTGCAGAAGGTGTACTATAAGGAAAATATAGTTGCAACAATATATGCAGTTGCAGACTGGTTCTCTCCATCAGAAATAGAAGCACCAACACTGGAGCTTGTTAGATTTGAAGATAGAAAAACCTTTAAGCCTGTGCTCATAGATAAAATACCAAAGCTGATTTTTTCTGAGGTTATGAGAGATATTGACCTGGTAGTAAGCGTTGCACATGTAGGAGGAGTAGACCCTGAGGCAAGCCTTTCTACTGTAGAAATAAGAACTGTCATTGTAGACGAACTACTTAAACTTCTAAAGCTTTCAAATACAACTTTGAAAGGAAATCATGCACACATAGCAGGAGTTCATGGAGAGTATACAGTTCACTTAGGCAGTGGAGTTGTTCATAAAATGGGCACAGGTTCAATAAATATACTTCCTGTTCATTCAAGCCATAGAGGCAGAATATTTCTACCCTTCATAGATCAGGATCCAAAGAGTGCTGAGATAATATCAAAAATTGTGCTCTTGGCTGAGGATGGGAAGATAAAGGACCCAAGCATATTGGAGCAGATAGTAAGATAGCTTTAAATCATACATGAACATATAAAGAAGCTGAAGCTTATAAACTACAGAGCTGGAACACTGCAGATTTTAGATATATGGATCACTAATATGAAGTAATAGAAACGGAAAGGAGATGGCTTATAGTCATCTCCTTTTCATATGCTTTTCTAGAACATGCTTAATCTCATCAAACCGGAAATCTTATATATAAGCTTTTACTAGCAGAAAGGTAAAATTCAATTATTCTGAAAATATGTTGATATTATTTATAAACGGATATATAATATGTTTATGAAATATATAAACACATAAGGAGATTGAAATGATAGATAAGGTTATAAGCATGACTTTGGATGAAATAAAAAATGGATACACATTTGATAGTCAGTCTGGAAAATATATTTGCAATATCTGCAGCAAGGAGTTTGAAAAAGGAGAGATTTTTAAAATTGATGACAGATATTTTGATGCAGAAAAGATGACTAAAATCCATATACAAAGGCAGCATGGAGACATACTTAGGCTTATCATGTCCTGCGATAAAAAATATACAGGCATTACAGAAAATCAGAAGGAGCTGCTTAGCATGATTCATTCTGGAATGACGGATAGTGAGATTGCAAAGAAAATGAGCGTTGCTCCAGCAACAATTCGTCATCAAAGATTTACCTTTAGGGAAAAGGCAAAACAGGCGAAGCTGTATTTAGCTATTTATGAGCTTGCCTTTCAAGGAGCTGAGAAAAATAAGAATCTGCCCGAGAGCAAGGATGAGATTATTGATGTTCATAGTGGTGCAAAAATGGTGGATTACAGATATTTTACTACAAAGTCAGAGGAGGAACAGGTTTTATCCAGCATGTTCTCTTCATTGGAACCGTTGAGATTAGCAACCTTTCCAGCCAAAGAGAAAAAGAAGATTGTGATACTTAGGAAAATAGCAGAGCAGTTTGAAAAAGACAACAAATACAGCGAGAAAGAACTTAACACCATTCTAAAAGGAATCTACGAGGATTTTGCCACAATAAGACGCTACCTTATAGAGTATGGTTTTATGGAACGCACAAATGACTGCAAATATTATTGGATTAAAATATAGGGAGGGTGACACATGGATTTGGAATTGGAGCTTAAAAACTATTTGGATAATATGGGCAGGCTTAAACTATATCCATCAAAGAAAAAATATAAAATACTTGCATTGATGTTTTTGGCTTCTAAATTTGAAAAAGGCGTTATTTATACTGAAAAGGAAGTTAATGAACTATTGGATAATGCCCATACCTTCAATGACAGATGTCTTATAAGAAGAGAGTTATTCAATAAAGGATTTCTTGGAAGGCTGGATGATTGCTCAAAGTATTGGCTGGAGGAGAAGCAGCCTATATTAAGTGATTTTAAAATTGATTGATTAATTGAAAATAAGTATATTGGTTTTTAATATATGAGATGAAAAAGGAAGGTTCTTGTTTTTGCTGAAAAGCATAAGCTAAGAACCTTCCTTTTTTGTCATGCTTAGTATCCGAATATTGCTATCTTGGTTCTAATACTGGCAGGGCTTCTAAAGGTGGAGTTTTAGAAAATAGGCCCACTGCATAGATAGTGTAGTAATTATTGGCATCAAGCTTAAGGTTTGGAACAGTTAGTACTACATTGTCTGTGCCAGCAGGGCTTACTGTGAAGGTATATGTTCCTGGAGGAATGCAAGCATAATTTGTAATATCCTTGTAACCCACATTGTTGAATACTCTTGTGCCATCAGAAAGCTTTATATCAACAGCTGGTGCGTTTGGAGAAAGATGAATAAATCTTACGCAGGGCCTTCCAAAATTCTGAGCGGTAATTGGTTCAGGAATAGGATATAAACTAATGTCTGGCAAAGTTCCTATGGCGGCTACATTGAAAACGGAATTTGCAGGAATAAAAACATTTGTATCTATAACTGGATTTGTAGTTTTTCCTGAAGGATAAACCCTAATGTTGTAGCTGCCTGCAGCAACAGGAATATATGGAGACATCTCCTTGTAAGCAAGATTTTTCACAATGAGCTTTCCGTTAGCATAGACATCTACATTGGGTGCACCGGGGGAGGCATGGAATACTCTAATGCTGGAATTTATTTGATCAGCTCTGTAATAATTATTTATCATGTGAGCGTAAGGACTATAATACATGGAACTTCTCCTTAATATTTTTAACCAATAATATAATATGAAGAAAGTATCAATATGGTCATATGTTATAAAAGGTTTTGTTTTAAAATAGTGTTGATTTACAGAGGCGCTGTTTCATCTAGGAAGCCATTCGCTGTGCGAGAAAGTCTAAGATTTCCTTAGTTTAATAATCTTCAACTCAATAACTAACCATAAATCCGCTCTTCTAAGAATATTATATATTGGAGAGGAGGTAGCGCCATGGTGGTAGGAACTCATAAAATAATTGCTGATATAGTTTATAAGCATCTTATAAATAGACTGAACCTTAGATTGGACTGGACGACCTTTGCCTATGGCAATGTCCAGCCTGATTTTGATAGAAGCTATATAGACCGTGTTCACACACTTGATGACTGCTTGAAGCTTATTAATTGCAATGCGGAAGAACTAATTTATAGTGATGCTTCCATTAAGGAATTTTCACTGGCGTTAGGTATAATATGTCATTTTATTTGCGATTACTTTTGCCTGCATCATACAATTAACTACTGGAAAAAGGATCCCGTAGCCCATGGAGCTTACGAAACAGCTCTTCATGCCAATTTTTTAAAGCTTGTTATGCAGGGAAATATAAACTTGAAATATAAGTGCAAGCCAGAAGAAAATGTAGAGCTCATGGTTTTGAAATTAAGGAAAAAGTATAGCTCTGAACCTCCGGGAATAAACACTGATATAAATTACTCAATAGTTGCAGCAGTATCAATATGTGAAATGATAACCAGCAAATGGTTGAAATTAAATAAAGAGCTTTAAAAATAAGGCTATGTTTAAGGGTAATGTTGAAATTCCGCATGTTCTATGATGCCTAGGAAAACCTCCGCTGCACATATAAGACTAATGATTATTTTATATGTGAATCCTAAACTCTATAAACTTGCTTCGCTTCAAACAGTATAGAGTTCTTAACGGCTTCACATATAAAATAATCAAAGTCTTATTAATGTTCGCTTCAATGTTTTCTACGGCATCATAGAACATGCTGACTTCAACAGAAACCTTAAGTATAGTCTTAAAGCAAGAATCAGTTTTAAGATAGTGTTGAAGTAAGCAGGGGAGTTACATCGTAGAAAGCATTGAGCTAGCATCTAC
>CAZMQY010000333.1:0-4028 GCA_964568335.1 uncultured Clostridium sp. | reverse complement strand
TTTTCCTTTACCTTTTCTTTTCCGAAAATCATAAATTCAGCATCAAATGCCTTAGCTCTTATGGTGAAGTAGGCTGCATAATAAGCCTTAGGTATGTGTACCTTAAACCAGGCTATTCTGAAAGCCATCATTACGTAGGCCGCAGCATGGGCCTTAGGGAACATGTATTTTATCTTTTTACAGGAGTCTATGTACCATTCTGGTACATCACATTCCCTCATTAGAGCCTCATATTCAGACCATTTGGGGTCCTTCAAGGCCTTTCCCTTACGTACCGTTTCCATTATCTTAAAAGCAGTATTTGGTGGCAAACCTTTTTTAATAAGATAAACCATGATATCATCTCTTGTACATACCGCTTCACTTATGCTTGTAACTATTCCTCCATCAATCAAGTCCTTGGCATTTCCAAGCCACACGTCAGTACCATGGGAAAGCCCGGATATACATATTAAATCCATAAAGGCTTTTGGCATTGTATCTAAAAGCATACCTCTAACAAACTTGGTGCCAAACTCAGGAATGCCAAAACTTCCTACCTTGGAATTTATCTGCTCTGGCGTTACTCCTAAGGCTTTTGTGGAGGAAAATATTGACATAGTTGCCTTGTCATCCATAGGTATCTTTTGTGGATCCACCCCTGTTATATCCTGCAGCATTCTAATTACTGTAGGATCGTCGTGACCAAGTATATCAAGTTTCAACAGGTTCTGGTCAATGGAGTGGTAGTCAAAATGCGTTGTTATAATATCTGAATTGGGATCATCAGCAGGGTGCTGTACCGGGCAAAACTCAAAGATTTCACGACCCTTAGGCACAACAATGATTCCACCAGGGTGCTGTCCTGAGGTTCTCTTTATACCTGTACATCCCTTTGAAATTCTCATGATTTCTGCCTTATTTACCTTGATATTCTTTTCCTCAAAGTACTTTTTCACGTAGCCAAAAGCAGTTTTTTCCGCTATGGTACCTATGGTTCCAGCCTTAAAGGTTGTGCCTTTTCCAAAGATAACCTCTGTATATTTATGAGCCTTTGCCTGATATTCACCGGAGAAGTTCAAGTCTATATCCGGCTCCTTGTCTCCATTGAAGCCCAAGAAGGTTTCAAATGGGATATCTATACCATCCTTAGCCAATTGTTCTCCGCAAACAGGACAATTTTTATCAGGAAGGTCAAAACCGATTTTACAGCCGTAATCCGTAAAGTCTGAATGCTTACATTTTGGACACCTGTAATGCGGTGGAAGAGCATTTACTTCCGTTATACCAGTCATATATGCCACAACTGAAGAACCAACGGAACCTCTGGATCCTACCAGATAGCCGTCCTCATTTGATTTCCAAACCAGCTTTTGAGCGATAATATACATTACAGAGAAGCCGTTTTTTATGATGGAATCAAGCTCTTTGTCAAGCCTTTGCTGAATAAGCTCAGGAAGCGGGTCTCCATAAAGCTCATGTGCCTTTCCATAGGTAATATCCTTAATGGTCTGCTCGCAGCCATCTATGTGCGGTGTGGCTTTTTCAGGTGAAATCGGACTTATCTGCTCGCACATGTCTGCTATTATATTGGTATTTGTTACTACCACCTCATAGGCTTTTTGATTTCCTAAGTAGGAAAATTCCTGTAACATCTCCTCTGTGGTTTTCAAATACAGTGGAGCCTGACTATCTGCATCCTTAAAACCCTGTCCTGCTTCAAGTATACGTCTGTATATCTCATCCTCAGGATCTATAAAGTGAACATCACCTGTAGCAACCACAGGCTTATTCAGCTTCTCCCCAAGAGCTACTATTTTTCTGTTGATTTCCTTTAGATATTCCTTATTAGGCACCTGCTCCTGCCTTACTAAATAGTCGTTATTGCCTAGAGGCTGGATTTCCAAATAATCGTATTCCTCTGCAATTGCTTCAATTTCCTCGTC
Source organism: uncultured Clostridium sp. (assembly GCA_964568335.1). Lineage (GTDB taxonomy): Bacteria > Bacillota > Clostridia > Clostridiales > Clostridiaceae > Clostridium_AT. Next base: position 2,103 of record CAZMQY010000333.1, on the reverse strand, counting down.
AGACTTTCCAAGCAGTATTGATTGATAAAGCTCACCTTCACTGCAGGCACTTCCAATAATTAAGCCCTCTGAATATTTTTTGAACATGCTCTTTAATATACGGGGCTTTTTATAAAAATAGTCTAAGTTGGAGTAGGATACAAGTCTGTATAAATTCTTTAAGCCCACATAATCCTTTGCCAGTATTATTGCATGATGTGTTCTAAGCTTTTTATACTCCTCTTTCTTTGCCTGCTCGTCAGAACCGTAGATATCTATGTCCTGTAAGGTTTGTGCCCCTCTTTCCTTTAGCTTGTCAAGCATAACCTTAAACACCTTGACGGTGGTATCTACGTCGTCTAGAGCTCTGTGAGCAACCTCAACCTTTATTCCAAGATTTTTAGCTATTCTTCCTAGTTTATAGGTTTTAAAATCAGGAAAAATCTCCTGTGCCAGGGTCAAAGTGTCCACATATGTAAAATCAAAGTCATAGCCTAAGGCCTTTGCATTATGCTTTAAGAAATTTATATCAAAAGCAGCATTATGCGCAACTAAAACACTATCCTTGATAAAGTCCAGCATTTTAGGGAATACCTTATCTATGGTTTCTGCGTCCTTTACCATATCATCGGTTATATTAGTAACCTCCACAACTTTTGCTGGAATAGGCTTTTCAGGATTTACAAAGCAGCTGAAGGTATCTATTACCTTTCCACCTTCAAACTTCATGATGCCTATTTCAGTAATCTTTTCAGTTACTGGTGAAAAGCCTGTGGTTTCCAAATCCAGCACACAATAGGTGGTATCAATGCTCTGTCCCTTTGGATTTGTTACAGAAGGCTTTTTGTCCGGTGCCAAATAGGCCTCCACTCCATATATGACCTTCATGTCAGGATTATTTCTTCCTAACAGCTTATGTGCCTCAGGAAAGGCCTGCACTACTCCATGATCTGTTATGGCGATGGATTTCATGCCCCAGCTCATGGCTCTTTTAATCAAATCAGTAGCACTGGTCATAGCATCCATCTGACTCATTTGTGTATGCATATGCAGCTCTACTCTCTTCACCTCAGCCTTATCCTGCCTCTTAGTCTTTTTCCTGCCTTCAGTTTCTACTATAGTATTTGCAATAAGCTCAACTTCTCCGGAAAAATTACTGTAGCCTGCATTTCCTAAAAGTCTGACACCCTTGGCACCTTTAAGCCTGGATAATACATCCCCTTCTTCGCCGGGTTTTAGGAAGGACTTACAGGTCATGGAGCTTGAACCGTCATATAAATCAAAGGAAACTAATGTTTTTCCACTTTTTAATTCCTTTGATTCTAAATTTGATATTTCGCCCTCAATAGCTATCCTGCCCTCATCAGGTGTAATATCAGTAATTTTTATTACAGGCTCCTTAAATTTAGAATTTCTGCCTAATATCAAGAATGGATCGCCTTTTTTACCATCCGCTTCTACTTTGGTTTCCTGTTTACTTTCTGCAGCTTCCTTAGACAATTTAGGGGCATTATTGCTTAATGTCTCCTTAATTTCCTTTTTAATTGAAAGTAATTCACTTGCTCGTGTTTCCTCCGCTAGCCTTATTAATTCTTCACTGCTCACCTTATCAACAAAATTTATTTTATATGCTGTACCGTACAGATTTTTTATAGCTTCATGAATTTTTTTATCATAATCCATAGCTTTTAAAAAGCCTGATACCGCCATTTTAAAATTAAAATTTATGGTATTGTTAGCTATTTCATAATCACTATTATTAAGCACTGCTTTTAAGGCAGGATATTTAACAGCCAGTGAAAATATGATATTTCCCATCTCCTGTTCTATGGGCTTTTTATCCGTTCCATCAGCATATTTTACAGCTATTATAGAATCATCTAGGGAAAATCTTTCTCTTATAAACTTATTAAGGCCTTCAAATTCTTTTATTTCAATATATTTATCAGAGCTGATTTTCATTTCCAGGGTTTTGGTTTTTTTACTTAATACTACCGCCTCTACCATGGCAGTATTTATGTTTCCCCTTGCCTTATAATCACTAAAAATTTCATTTATTCTTTTCATTCTACTCTTAACCTTCTCTCAAAATTTTTAGTATGCTACTATTATATAAGAAGGTCT
>CAZMQY010000332.1:0-4037 GCA_964568335.1 uncultured Clostridium sp. | reverse complement strand
AGATAAATTATTAATATTGTTTATTGGTTTAATAGCTAGAGTAATTGATTTTTTATTTGTTTTATTGCAATCTACAAATACTTCTATTTTTAGCAAAAAAGAAACCTTAGTTTAATCTCTAAGGTTCCTTATAATAGAGGGAGCAACACCATATTTATCTTTTATAGCTCTGCTAAAAGAATATAAGGATTTAAAATTTAATTTAGAAGCAATGTCTGATATTGATATATTACTCTCTTTTAACAACTTAACAGCCTTTTCCAATCTTTTATTGTCATAATAGCTTTTTACGCTAATTCCCATTTGTTTTGAAAATAAATGAGATATATATGAACTACTGTACCCAAATTCTGCTGCTATATCTTCTACCCTAATATTTTTTTCAAAATTCATATCAATATAATTAATTATTCTATCAAGTAGTTTTTCTTTGATTTCATATTGTGTAAAACTTGATTTGTCATTTTCAATAAGGTTTCTGGTTGTAATTATTAAGATTTCTATTAAGTAATTTTTAACTAAATACTTAGAATAATCATCTTCATTAATAAATTCCTTATAAGCCTTTATAAAAGATTCCTGAATGTTGGCCTTATCTACAGTTACAGGATTCTTTACATTATCGAATATATTTTTTATATTTTTTAAAAGATCCTGTTCTTCATCCTTTGCTTCAGTAAACAGAAAGCCAAGATAGAAAAATCTAAAGGGCTCAATTGCATCTGCTTCACCTTCATGCATATCTCCAAGCTTATTAATTATAATATCACCTTTTTTAACCTCATACTGTTTATTATTAATAAAAAACTTACCCTTTCCAGAATAAATATACGTTATTTCATAAACTATTTGCTTATGCTTTTTTAAATAATAATTACTATCACAATATAAGTCTCCTATCTGATAAAGCAGTATACCTCCATACTTAGTAGGAGATAGAAAAAACTGCTTGTCAAGGTGATATTTTTTTAAAGTTCTTCTTGAGGTTTCCATAACTTTTTCTCTCCACAAATTTTATATATTTAAGATATCTAAAAGAATCTTACCAACACCTTCAGCTATTCTTAAAAATCCTAAATCAGTTGGATGAATGCCATCTACTGTGCATTCCTCATAGTTGTCTCCAAGTAAAGTTTCTCCGTCGTAAAAATATATATGTGAATCTCCCATTAACCTATATTGGTCTACAGTATTTTTCTGAATGGCCTTCCTCTCTATGCGAGCTTTACATATTTCTTCATCAAATCTGTCCATTGCATAGCCTGGTCTTGAGACAACTAATATAGGAATGTTTGGATGAACTTCTCTATATATTTTAATAAATTCCGGCAGAGTTTTACTGAATAATTCTGTACTTACACAGTTAGCCTCATAATCTAGAACCAAACAGGCAGGCTTCTCTATCTCAGTAATAATTCTTGCCAGTTCTGGCTCCCCTTTTCCGTTGCCTGAAAAGCCAAGATTAATCGTTTCCATATTTAAGTTTCTGCTCAATATGTTAGTATAAGCCATTCCAGGTCTGGAGGCACATCCGCCTTGTGTAATAGAAGTTCCATAAAAAATTATTTTTTTATCCGACCGATATTGAGGCGGAACTGCTATTTCGGCTGTTTCCTCTACCCCAATCAAAATATTCTCTACTCCTTGATAAAGAGGAAAATTAATAATTACATTTTTCCAAGACTTATTTTTCATTTTAAAAAATGTATATTCGTATTCTGTTTTCCTATGGTCAAATTTCGAGGTACTGCAGTAATAGACTTTGTCAGATGTGCCTATGTAGCAATCAAAACCACACTGTCCTGTAGCAGGCATATGAACCATATTTGCGGCACCTACAAGTTTAACCTTAATCGCCACTGCGTTACTATTTGTTCTAAATCTAATTTGTCCACCTGCAGTGCAGTTCGCTAATATATCAACTTCTTCTGGTAATTTATGAAGCGGATTTTTAGGAAGCCTTCTGTAGCATTTCTCTTGTGCAAACCATTGAAAGCCTGATAACTGAAAGGGGGGTTCTGTTGGATGCAGCCATTTTAAATTATTATTTATATTATCAATGTTCATATTTATATCTAATTTTTGAACATCTATCTCTTTACTACTCATACTCCACCTACCTAATAATTTATTATTATTAACCTATATCATTCCGCCATCTACAGTTATTATTTGACCTGTTATATATTTAGAAGCATCGCTGCCTAAAAATACAGCCAGCTTGCCTATATCTTCTCCAGTTCCACATTTCATCATGGGGATTTCATTAAGGAGACTTTCTCTATCACTTTCTGTAAGCCAGGCATTCATCTCAGTGTCAATAACTCCTGGAGCTATTGCATTAACTCTTATGTTTGAGGGACCTAATTCTTTGGCTAAAGCCTTCGTAAAGCTGTTTACCGCTCCTTTAGCAGCTGAGTAAACAACCTCACAGGAAGCCCCGGCGCTTCCCCAAATAGAGGATATATTTATTATGCTTCCCCTCTTTTGCTTTAGCATATATTTTAGAACATAATGAGAACAATTTATAACGCCTTTCAAATCAATATCAATGAGCTTATTCCAATCTTCTTCTTCCATATCAATAAAAAGCCCTACTTTAGATATACCTGCATTATTGACTAAAATATCTATGCTTCCAAAACTGCTTGCTGTTTCATCTATTATATTTTTAGCTTCTTTATAGGAGCTTATATCACCTTTAACAATAATTCCGTAACCACCATTTTCCTTTATCAGCCTTAAAGTATCTACTGCTCCTTCCTTATTTTCTTTATAATTTACAGCTACTGCTGCTCCGGATTTAGCAAGCTCTATAGCAATACTTCTTCCTATCCCTTTTGAGCCTCCAGTTACTAAAGCCGTCCTTCCACCTAATCCCATAAAACTCCTCTTTTCCTACATTATATCTCCAAGTACATAACTTCATTATACAATATACCACACAAAAAAAGTAGACTCAGAATGATTCTGTGTCTACTATCCTTACCAGTAAATATACTGCATTTTCATTATAAAATTGGGGTAACCCCCTATCATTCAGATAAAAGTCTCTTTTCTCCCTGGATTTCCTGTATGGCTTTAATATTTTGAGTAACTTCCACTGTTCCTATATACTCTTCATTTTCATCTCTAACTGCAAAATATCTTATTAAGACATACATAGGCCCCATCTTAATCCAGAAATCTTCATGGTTTTTAATCCCTGATCTAAAATCAGCCAACATTTTTTCCACTACATGAACACTGGCTGGAGGATGACAGTTTTGTACGCTTCTCCCAATAACAGCCTTAGTTCTAGCAAAAATTCTTTCGGATGATTGAGAAAAATATTTAACTATATCATTTTTATCAATAAAAGTTATATCAAAAGGTAAAACATTTAAAACATTAGTAAGTTCTTTAACGCTTAAATAACCTGTTGGAAGCCTAACATACCCTTCCATGGCACTTTCATTAACAGTTTCACTTTTTTCCTTTTCAAGGCTTGCCCTTTGAGGTCTCCATTTTCCCTTTGGTTCAATGAGACAGAAACCAATCTCATCACTTTCATCCATTATCTTTACCCATTCATCCTCAGTAAAGGTATCTAAGCACATAGGAAATAATATACTTTCTTCTTTAAATATCATTTCCTTTACTTTATTTAAAACTTCCTCTGCTTTTGTTAATATGCTATCCTTATTCCCCTGATAGTTTTTCAGCTTTTTCTTAAATTCTTTTACTGCATCTCTAATTTCATCGTCAACCCCCCACATAACCTTAGGAGGTGCTGTTATGCCGTACTTCTCAAGGAATGGAAAAATCAGGTTTTCCTTTCTTGAATAATGTTTATCAATATCTAAAAGTAAATTTAAGCCTTGTATAAGCCCATAAATATTGTCTTTATTATCATCTTTATCAAAGTTTTCCAAATGCAGCTTTATTGTTTCATCAATTAGCTTCTCCAGTTCCCTGTTTTCTAGCTTAAAGGTATGGATAGAATGTCCTGGCATATCCTCAGGCTTCTTAATATCTGCTTTATGAATTTCCTCTAT
>CAZMQY010000331.1:0-4053 GCA_964568335.1 uncultured Clostridium sp. | reverse complement strand
TATAATATATTTCTTACTTTTGCCTTTTTTATGTTTATTTTTACCTCTCCTGCTTCTTTTATTCTCCATACCATAACCTTCTTTCATTAAAATCCTTTAATCAACTATAACATTATACTACAATTTGTACCAGTAGGAAAATACTATAATGAATATATATAATAATAAAATATGGTGATGAAGGAAGAATAGATAATATAATTGTATTTTTTAGTATTTTGATTTATAATTATGTTGAAAATGTTGGAAGGGAGAACTGTATATGAAAGTCAAAAAAGCTATTATACCTGCTGCAGGCTTAGGTACTAGATTTTTACCTGCAACTAAGGCACAGCCAAAGGAAATGCTGCCTATAGTAGATAAACCAACAATACAATATATTATAGAAGAAGCGGTGGCATCAGGAATTGAAGAAATCCTTATAATAACAGGCCGTAACAAGAGAGCTATAGAGGATCATTTTGATAAATCTGTTGAACTTGAGCAAGAGCTGGAAGCACATAATAAAGAAGAACTTTTAAGCATGGTAAGAGATATATCCAATATGGTAAATATACATTATATCAGACAAAAGGAACCCAAGGGGTTAGGGCATGCTATAAGCTGTGCAAGAACTTTTGTGGGAAGGGAACCTTTTGCAGTTATGCTTGGAGATGATGTGGTTGACAGCAAGGTACCATGCTTAAAGCAGCTTATTGATTGCTATACAGAATATAAAACTACTATATTAGGTGTGCAGGAAGTACCTCAGGCAGATGTTTCAAAATATGGTATAGTAAAAGGAATGCATATTGAGGACAGAGTCTATAAAGTTAAAGATTTAGTAGAAAAGCCAAAAGTTGAAGAAGCACCTTCAAATATTGCTATTTTAGGAAGATACATAATTACACCGCAAATATTTGACATACTTGAAAACACAACACCAGGCAAAGGTGGAGAAATTCAGTTGACCGATGCCTTAAGAACTTTAATACAAAATGAAGCTATGTATGCATATAATTTTGAAGGAAGAAGATACGATGTTGGGGATAAATTAGGATTTTTAGAGGCTACTGTGGAGTTTGCTTTGAAGAGAGAAGACTTAAGAGAGCCATTTATAAAATATCTGTTATCTATTAAAGAGAATCCTGCTTTTAAAGAGATGTTAAGTGGGAATGTATTAGAATAATTTTAAAGGGGCTTTTGCAAAACTACTTTTTAAAGAGGGTGTATACTTTTTAGACACCCTCTAATTATTTTTGATGGAAAGTTTGTATTGGCTTAAAGAAATTTTGGATAACAGAAGCATAAATAAAAGAAGGTTTAAGCCTCCTCTTACAAAACATATTGCTAACTCCTTTAAGTTCATGGATGAGAAAATAAGCTTGACTTCATTTTCACCTTGGCAAAGCCTCTTAAATGAGAGAATTTCATACTGTGCTTTTCCTTTGCGTCAGCAAACACACACTCAATTGTCTCTTCTTTTATACATACATTTTAAATAGTTATCATGTCTAGATGTTCCGCATCTTCTAAATATTCCTCTCAAACATATCCCTTTATTACCTTTTTCATATTCTTGCTATTTATACACCTATATATAAAAGGACAGTTTTTACAATTAGTAGGATTAGATTTATATTCCTAGTAGCCATCTCTATTAGTAGATGAATATTCTAAGAGCTTATTATTTGGACATAAATAGCAATCATTATATTAATCGTAAACATAATCTTTTTTTAAAGAAATCCTCTTTAATCATAGGACTTTATATGGCATTGCAGGAAAAACATCAGAATCAAATAAAAGTTTATAAATATGAGGAGTTTTATATCCTGCATCAGCAGCTACCGCAGCTAGTTCGCTTTCATATCTTCCTTACTCATTTATATACGTCTTCAAAAGCTACAATATCATGAACATTGCCAACAGTACTTCAAAGCTTAAAATAAAATTAAAATCGTCACAGGCAGTATGTGCTAAGTAAGCAAAACATTTTTCTTTTTCATTTTTATGAAATATGTCACCTTCTTTATCAGCTCTGCTTTGAACGATTTCTTTTGTCCCTACTTTGTCAGTATATTTTAGCGGATTCTTGACATGAGCCTGCCTATCTGCATTAATCTCTTTATCTAATTGTTCCTGATATTTTTTAATTTCCACGTTAACATTAACTTTAGCATATTTTTCTTGTTAGCATTAGCTTTTATATGAGTAGAATCAATATATATGTTTTGGGATGAGTAGCCTTTAGGAATTTGCAATATCAAAAATCTTAGTGAAAATATTGGAAAAGAGGTCTGTACTCTCAAACATTCTTTCGTAATTCCTGCTGAAAGTAGAAAAATAAGTTATTGTTTCACTTATGGAATAGCCTATAAGCAATATTAACTCGGATATCTTTTATGGTCTGACTCATCGATGGTACACCAAATAATTACTATATTAATAAGTACCACTGAGTCAATACTTGGTTTTTTAAATCAGAATATGATTCTGATACTTCTTCATGCATAAAATAAAGATCTATAACTTCATCTGCTTTTCTTAATAAATGATCCTTTGGAATATAGTCTTCTAAACTATTTAATTACAAGCTTATATCATTTAAATTGACTAGAAGTGTAGTTAAGTGTAGAATATACTAGTATAGAAGAAATAAATTTGTGACCAAACTTAGAGGTGTATTTATGAAGAAAGATAATCAACTTACTACAGGTTTGTTTAAGATTGGTGTATATATTATCGATGTTTTGCTTGTAGTAGCATCTATATTTTTGGCTTTTATGTTAAAGTTTAACTTTAATCCGCCAGATATGAATTACCAGCCGTTTACTGAAATTGCACCATTATTAGTAATAGTTTATTTAATTTTTATGTATGTTTTTGGACTTAGCGATATATTAAAACTGTCTATTGGGGAAACTGCTTTCTCAATATTTTTAGCAGTATTAGCATTACTTTTTGCTACTACATTTATTACATTTTTTGCGCGTGGTTTTGCATATCCAAGAACAGTATTAATATTTAGCACCATGATCCAGTTTGTTTTTCTTGTATTATGGAGGGCTATTGTTTGGAAGATAACAAGAATAAGTCATGGTACAAAGGATTCCTTGGTTATTGGAGAAGATGCAGTTGAAAATGTGTCAAAGAAAATACTTTTAAAGCAGAGAGATTTATATGCAATTAAATATATTTGTAGTGGTAAGTCTGAGAATATAGATACATATCTTAATGAGGTAGATGTGGTATTTATTTGTAATGATGTTGATTTAGAGGTTAAAAGTAAGATTGTAGATAACTGCTTAGCAGATAGAAAAAGCGTTTATATAATTCCAGATATATATGAAATAGCCTTGTTAAATTCAAAGCTCAATAGAGCTGATGATATTCCTATGCTAAAAGTAAGGAAGTTAGGATTAACTTTTGAACAAGATCTTTTAAAGAGAATATTAGATATAATAGTTTCTGTTATTGGTATAGTATTGACATCACCAATTATGTTGATTTCTGCTGCAATAATAAAGACAACTGATGGTGGAAAAATATTCTATAGCCAAGAGAGAGTTACTGTACATGAAAGAAAATTCAATGTCCTTAAATTTAGAACAATGGTAATGAATGCAGAACAACTTACTGGTCCTGTTCTTGCTGAAAAATATGATCCTAGAATAACTAAATTTGGAAAGTTCATGAGAGCAACCAGAATAGACGAGTTACCTCAAATGTTTAATGTTTTATTTGGAGACATGAGCATTGTAGGGCCAAGACCGGAAAGACCATTTTTTGTTGAACAATTTAAAAAAGAAATATCTGATTATAAATATAGAACTCTGGTTAAAGCTGGGGTAACAGGTCTAGCTCAAGTTTTAGGTAAGTATACCACTACAGCTGAAGATAAGGTCAGATACGATATAATGTATATAAAAAACTACTCAATACTTTTAGAATCTTTCAAACAATAAAAATTATGTTTATGAAAGAAAGTTCTTCTGGTGTATCTGATGAAATACTCTTAAGCGAACTAGTCAGTGATTTAGATTTAGATATTAAAGTTGATAAATAAAGAAG
>CAZMQY010000330.1:0-4055 GCA_964568335.1 uncultured Clostridium sp. | reverse complement strand
TTTACTTAAAGCTATGGCTTATCAAGTGGCAAAGGAAATAGGAAAATGTGCTGCTGTGCTTTGCGGTAAGGTAGATGCTATTATATTAACTGGCGGCATTGCTTATGGCAAAGAGATAGTTGAATGTATAACAGAAAGAGTAGAATTTATAGCACCCGTAGTTGTATATCCAGGGGAAGACGAGCTTTTAGCTTTAGCTCAAGGAGGACTTAGAGTGCTTAAGGGTGAGGAAGCAGCGAGAGAGTATAAATAATAATTCTTCATTCGCCGAAGGCGTGGAGGTGACTTATGAGCAGAATAAGAATTTTTACTGGGCATTTTGGCAGTGGAAAGACTGAAATTTCTATAAACTATGCAATAAATTTAGCAAAGCAGGGTAAAAAGGTAGCTATAGTAGATATTGATATAGTAAATCCATACTTTTGCGTTAGAGATATCAGCGAACACTTAAACAAGGAATATGGAATTAGGGTAATATCTTCTAATCCTCACTATTCAAATGCTGAGCTTGCAGTCGTTCCTTCAGAGGTCATATCAGTATTTAATGATAAGTCCTCTGAGGTTATCATAGATATTGGTGGAGATGAAAATGGAGCTGTAGTGCTTGGACAATACAACAGGTTTTTTAGAGAAGAGCCTTATGATTTATATTTTGTTGTTAATAATAACAGACCACAGACCTCTAATTTAGATGATACTGAGGAGTATATAAGAAATATACAGTATACTTCAAGGCTTAAGGTTACTCACTTAATATCAAACACAAATATGTCCTATGAGACAACAGCACAGGATATTTTAAAGGGCCATAAGGAAGTTAAGGAACTGTCTGAAAAGACAGGTATTCCTTATAAATATACAACCTGTAGAAGAGATTTAGTTGAGGACATAAGGGGTAAAGTGGAAGGTGAAATTTTCCCCATAGATATATACATGAAACCACCGTGGAGGTAGATTAAATTAACAATTGAAAGAAGAAAATTCCTGAAGTGATTTTCCAATTAAATTGTTAATTGTTAATTGTTAATTGTTCATTATTCATTTAAAAAAAGATGGAGGGGATTTTATGCCAAGAGTTACTTTTAGAGAAGAGAGATGCAAGGGCTGCGGCAACTGTATTCAAGTTTGTCCTAAGAAAATAATAGCTTTTTCAGAGAGATTAAATGACAAAGGATATCATCCTGCAGAGGTTACTGAAGAAAGAATGAGTCAGTGTATAGGCTGTGTATCCTGTGCAAGAATGTGTCCAGACGTTGTAATAGTTGTTGAAAAGTAAAAGGGGGAAACTTATATGAGTGAAAAGGTATTAATGAAAGGTAATGAAGCTATAGGTGAAGCAGCTATTAGGGCTAACTGCCAATGCTTCTTTGGTTATCCAATAACACCTCAAACAGAGGTTGCTGCTTATATGGCTAAGATGATGCCGAAGCTCGGCAGAGTATTCGTCCAAGCTGAGAGTGAGGTTGCTGCTATAAACATGGTTTATGGAGCAGCTGGCAGCGGAGTTAGGGTTTTAACTTCTTCATCAAGCCCTGGAATAAGCTTAAAGGCTGAGGGAATTTCCTATATTGCTGGAGCTGAGCTTCCTTGCGTTATTATAAACATAGTGAGAGGCGGCCCTGGTCTTGGCGGAATTCAACCAGCACAGTCAGATTACTTCCAAGCAACAAAGGGTGGAGCGCACGGAGACTTCCAAATGCCAGTATATGCACCTGCATCAATTCAAGAAATGGTAGATTTAGTACAGGAAGCCTTTGATGTGGCTGACATGTACAGAACTCCATGCATGATCATGGGAGATGGAATGCTTGGACAAATGATGGAACCTGTTGAATTCAAGGAAAGAGCAAAGAGAGAGCTTCCTGAAAAGGATTGGGCTGCTAACGGCTTAAGAGGAAGAAAGAAGCATAATGTTATTAATTCTTTATTCTTAAAGCCTGAAGAATTAGAAAATCACAATATTAAGCTTCAAGCTAAATATAATGAGATAAAGAAGAATGAAGTTAAATATGAATTATATAATTGTGAGGAAGAGTGCGACTTAATAATCGTTGCCTATGGAACAACCTCAAGAATCTGCAAGAATGTTATAAAGCTTGCAAAGGAAAATGGAATCAAGCTAGGTTTAGTTAGACCGATAACAATATGGACATTACCATTAGAAGCCTTTTAAAAGACTGTATATAAAACAAAGCTCGGCTATATATCAGTTGAAATGAGAATGGGTCAAATGGTTGAGGATGTAAGACTCTCTGTTAATGGAAGAAAGCCAGTACATTTCTATGGAAGATCTGGCGGTATGGTCCCTAACCCAGAAGAGATATTAAACAAGATAAAAGAAATAGTAGGAGGGGTTCAATAATGGCAATAGTATTTCAAGCACCACAAGCATTATTAGACGTACCTACTCATTATTGTCCAGGATGTACCCACGGGGTTATTCATAGACTTATTGCCGAGGTAATAGATGAGCTAGGGATTTTAGATAAAACTATCGGTGTTGCACCAGTAGGCTGCTCAGTATTGGCCTATGACTACTTCGCCTGCGATATGTTCCAGGCTGCTCACGGAAGAGCTCCAGCTGTTGCAACAGGAATAAAGAGAGCTCATCAAGACAGTGTAGTATTTACTTATCAAGGAGACGGAGACCTTGCAGCTATAGGAACTGCCGAAATTGTTCACGCTGCTACAAGAGGTGAAAATATAGTTACTATATTCGTTAACAACTGCATATATGGAATGACAGGAGGACAAATGGCTCCAACTACACTTCCAGGACAAGTTACTGAAACTTCACCATATGGAAGAGATGTTAAGACTGCTGGCCATCCAATAAGAGTATCAGAAATGATTTCAACCTTAGATGGTGCTACCTATGTGGAAAGAGTTTCAGTAGACAGCGTTCCAAATGTTATTAAGGCTAAAAAGGCAATAAAGAAGGCCTTTGAAAATCAAATTGCAGGTAATGGCTTCTCAATGGTTGAGGTTTTATCAATATGCCCAACTAACTGGGGATTATCAACTGAAGAATCCTTCAAGTGGCTAAAGGAAAATATGATACCTTTCTATCCATTAGGTGTTAAGAAGGATATTACTGGAGGTGAAAAATAATATGAAAGCACAAGAAATATTATTTGCAGGCTTCGGAGGACAAGGGATTCTTTCGATGGGAAAATTCCTAGCCTATGCTGGTATGGATGCAGGGCTTAATGTTTCATGGCTTCCTTCTTATGGACCAGAAATGAGAGGAGGAACTGCCAACTGTTCAGTAATACTTTCTGAGGATGCTGTTGGTTCACCAATAGTTAATGAGTCATCAACATTAGTTGTTATGAACAGACCTTCGCTGGATAAATTTGAGCAAGCTATAAAGCCAAATGGATTATTGATCGTGGATTGTGACCTGGTGAACAGGGTGCCAGAAAGAACAGATATACAAGTAATAAGCATTCCTGCTCAAACTATAGCTGAAGAAATAGGAAGCAAGACTATAGCAAACATGGTGCTTCTAGGAGCATTAGTTGCTAAGACAGGCATAGTTTCAATGGAAGATCTTTTAAAAGCTTTAAAAGAGCATGGCAAAGAGAAATTCTATGAGGCAAACAAAAAAGCACTTGAAAAAGGTGCGGAATACGCAGCGTAATAAGATTTAAAAGTAGCAACATTGTTTTGCTACTTTTTTACATTGTAATAAAATAACAAGTATAATATAATTATTCTGTACGTCTATGTAAAAGATAAAAAGTGAGGTTAATGATATGGGTAGAATGTTCGGAACGGATGGAGTTAGAGGAATAGCAAACAGTGAGCTTACCGCAGAGCTTGCCTATAATTTGGGCAGAGCTGGAGCTTTTGTGCTAACTGAAGGAGCTCACAAGCCAAAGATATTGGTTGGAATGGATACAAGAATTTCAGGGGACATGCTAGAATCAGCGCTTGTTGCAGGAATACTTTCTGTTGGTGCTGAAGCTGTTTCACTGGGTGTAGTTCCAACTCCAGCAGTAGCTTACCTTACAAGAAGATATGGAGCAGATGCGGGAGTAGTTATTTCAGCT
>CAZMQY010000329.1:0-4075 GCA_964568335.1 uncultured Clostridium sp. | reverse complement strand
TAATTGAAAGAGAGATTATAGATAGAATTCCTATGGACATATATCAGTATTTGGATAGTTAAAGCAGATAAGGTGAAAAGTCTGTAATGTAAATTTTTAGGAGCATAAATAGTTTTGATTTACACAAAACCATTTATGCTCCTAGCCTATTTAATTCTTTATATAAACTGTTGTTCCTGTGGGCACATTATTGTATAACCAAGCAGCATTATCAATGGCTAATCTAACACAACCGTGAGATGCAGGTGTTCCTAAAGTTGAATCTACAACTTGTTTATCTATATTCATTGGCAACGAATGAAATAAATATTCTCCCGTAAATCTTACCCAATATTTAGCCCCTTCCTGATATTTGTTGCTAAAGAACCATGTTCCCCTTTCCTTTATTGTAAAAGTACCTGTAGGTGTTTCATCACCTTTTTTTCCTGTTGAAGAAGAAAAAGAATGTATAAGCTTCCATGTTCCTTTAGCTCCAACAAAAATATTGGTTTCTTGAGAAGTAAGATTAACCCAAACCAGAAAGTTTGTCCTACTTGAAATCGCTGAAACAGCGGTTTCCTTTTCTGGATTTGGAATATAACCTTTCAGATAAGAAGCAACAAGCTCTGCCTCTCTCTTCTTTGCCTCCTCCGCTTTTTTTCTTTTTAACTCTTCTTCATCATTTCTTTTTTTAATTAATGAATTTATTTTATTTGTATTTTCTACAATGTAATCATTTGATACTAGGTTCTTCTTTCCCTCAAGAAATTTGATTGCATTATCAAAATCTCCTTTTGATAAATACTCATTTAATTGAGTTTCAGTATCTTTTAAAGCTAAGTCTGAAATTTGTGTTTTTAAATTATTTAATTTATTCTTATAAACTTCATCTATAGAATCTTCTATTTTATTAACATTCTCTGAAGCTGCTTTATAATCTTTCTTTGCCATTGATGCTTCTGCGCTTCTATAAACTTCTCTTACTTCTTCGATTTTATCAATAGCTTCTCTTTTAGTCTTATCCTCATTAAAGAAATTAAGCTTTTCTAGTTCAACTTCTTTAGAATTAAACTCACTATAACTAATTGTATCAGCTAAATAGCTGTTTTTTAGTGCTTCATACTGATCATTTGAAAGATCATTTGCCTTTTCATTGAAGCTAAATAACTTGCTAATGAATATATCTCTGCCAGCTTTATCTTTAATGAGTCTAGCGTCATCATAGCTGCTATTATTTAAGGCTTCTTGAAAATCATTTGCTAGATTTATAGTTTGTACACTTTTATTGTATAAAAAACTGTGTGCAGAAACGACACCTGTTATAATTAATCCACCTAGTAATATAACTATTCTATACCTTTTCATATGTTTCCTCCTATTTAGTCCCTTCAAAGTTAATTAAACCTGTTTATTGCTTTTATTTAATGCTAGTTATTTTATATATTTATTGCTATGAATTTCTCCTTTTTATACATAACTTTGTTGACCTGCATCTTATAGACGCTAAGGCCATGAAAAAGGTTTTAGTGTGTACAAATATTTTTTGTTTTTGAGGTTCTACTATGACTTTTAGTTGAGCTGTTTGTAACAATTTGTTAGTATTTATTCAATATGCCTTTTTATGAAAATTAAATTAATAATATAACATGTAATCTATAGTATTTATAATACAGCGAATTATGGGGTATATATAGAATTTTAAGGAGGAAGGTACTTGATTGACTTTGATTTGGAAATAAAACATGTGCAGCCTATCAATATAAAGAATATGGAATTAAATCAATACAGAATAAACAATAATATTAGGAAGTCTATTATTTTATATAATAAATCCATTGCAGAGATAAAAACAAACAATTTTGATATAGCTGTAAATGATTTAAAAACAGCTTTATCCTATAATCGAGGCTTTTCTGAAGCAATCAGGCTATTAGGATTGTGTTATATTCATAAGAAAAAATACGGTAGGGCAGAAAAAACCTTTAAAAAGCTAGCTAAATATGAAATTTATGATGACTTAGCAAAAGAATATATAAAAAATTTATTAGTTGAAAAAAATATGATTAAAACCATGCAGGGTATTGGAAGATATAACACTAGTTATATAGATAAAAATAAGCAATCTATTTTAACAAAGTCTTCAAGAAAAAAGATCGGTATAGGATTTTCAATTTTAATCATTGGCATGGTTGGCTTTACTATATATTGGTTTGTGTCAAATTTTCAAACTAATTCTAAAAAGATTCAGGTTATCAATAATATAGCTGATTTTGAGAAAAGAATAGATGAAAATACTGAGGACAATAAAATTTTAGCAGAAAACAATACTATATCATATGATGATTATATAAATATTGAGAAAAAATTAGATAACATGAAGTCTGAACTAGACTTTTATAGGAATAAATATGATATTCTTGCAATGTTAAATGATGTCGAAAAATCTCTTAATGATAGAGATTACGAAAAAGCTGCTAGCGCCCTGCTAGATATGAAAAATATAAGCTTTGATGATAATTCAAAAATAAAATTTGACAAACTATGGACAGATATAAATGCAAATGCTAAATGGACTATATATAATCAAGGAAATAGGCTATACAAGGATGGCAAGTATAAGGAAGCACTGCCGAAACTAATAATAGCTTCTGAGTTTAATCCAAGCCCCGAGCTAATGCCCTGGATTATTTATCAGATAGGAATATGCTACAAAGAAACTAATGAAAAAACAAATGCTATTGTATTTTTCCAGAAAGTAGAAGATAATTATCCCAAATCTCAATATGCTGCGAATTCTAAAAGAATGATAAATCAGATAGAAAATAAATAGTATATCCGGTGTGAATTTAGTGCCTATTTTGTAAAACTAATTTGTGAAAGAGTTATTGGAAAAGAAATAGCTGAGCTAGCTGACATACTAGAAGTTAAAAAGCATTAGTACAGTAATTTACGAAATAAATATTACTTTTTTATTTACCCCTTGACATAATCCTATTCATTTAATATATTAATAAAAAGGCGTTGAAGAGAAGAGTAGTTATTTTTAAAGCTTACAGAGAGTTCCTGCTGCTGAGATGGAACAGTGGAAAATTTAACGAAACAAGTCTTGGAGCTGCATACGGATCTTATTTTATTAATAAGTGATGATATGACGTTTGTTCACGTTACAGAACTAGAGTATAATTTTGTACTTGATAAGGTTAGTATGGTGACATATTAATGAAATAGGGTGGCAACGCGGTATAATCGCCCCTACAAATTATTGTAGGAGGTGTTTTTTTTACGCTTTTTTAAGTAAAAACAGGAATTTTTCTTAAAAATATAATTATATTTTAAGGAGTGTGCGTTATGGATAAGAGAGAATTAAAACGACCTATATTTCCTAAAAAAGCTGTAATAACTGCAGGCATGCCCTATGGAAATAAAGAACTGCATTTTGGCCATATAGGCGGTGTATTTGTGCATGCTGATACTTTTGCACGATTTTTAAGGGATAGAATTGGAAATGAAAATGTTATATTTGTATCAGGAACAGATTGCTATGGCTCGCCTATTTCAGCAAGCTATTTAAAGCTTGTAGAAGAAGGTCAATATGAAGGTTCTATACAAGATTATGTTCGTGAAAATCATGAAAAGCAAAAAGAGGTATTAAATAAATATGAAACCAGTCTAAATTTATATGCAGCTTCTGCGTTAGATAGAGCTGGTGAAATACACAAAGAAGTATCGGAAGAAATATTCAATAAGCTATACGAAAATGGCTATTTAGTAAAGCTTTCTTCACCGCAGTTTTATGACCCTGATTTTAAGGTTCTATTAAACGGCCGGCAAGTAGTTGGTAAATGTCCTATTGAAGGATGTAATTCAGATAAAGCCTATGCAGATGAATGTGCTTTGGGGCATCAATATATGCCAAATGAATTGATTGATCCAAAGAGTGCTTTATCGGGGAAAACACCTGAATTAAGGGATGTGACAAATTGGTATTTTAAACTGGAAGAGTACAACAATACCTTAGTTGAAAAAGTAAATTATTTAAAAGAACATTCCAATTGGCGTAAAAATTTATTAAATACCATTGAAGAATTCTTAAAAC